>NZ_JBEYWE010000003.1:209175-517873 GCF_040644295.1 Streptomyces sp. NPDC047000 | reverse complement strand
GGTTCATCGTTCGACTTGCATGTGTTAAGCACGCCGCCAGCGTTCGTCCTGAGCCAGGATCAAACTCTCCGTGAATGTTTTCCCGTGATCGGGACAACACCACGAGAGCGGAACAGCCAGGCGGAATAGGCCCGGCCGTTCACAGCGTCCTCGCTGTGTTTTGTTTCAAAGGAACCTCGCCCCGACCGAACGGCCGGAGACGGGGTATCAACATATCTGGCGTTGATTTTTGGCACGCTGTTGAGTTCTCAAGGAACGGACGCTTCCTTTGTACTCACCCTCTCGGGCTTTCCTCCGGGCTTCCCTTCGGTGTTTCCGACTCTATCAGATCTTTTCTCGATCCGATTTCCTCGGTGCTTTCCAGGTTCTCGCTCTTTCGGGCGATTCCCTTTCCGGCGGTTCCGACTCTATCAGATCCTTTCGGCGTCCGATTCCCCGTCGGAGGGGGTTTGTCTTCCGGGCCTCTCGGCCGTTCCGACGAGTGAGACTTTAGCGGTTTCCCGCCCCCCGCGCTAATCGGGGGTCCGCGCCCTTTCGAACGCGGATTCCTCATTTCGCAAATACGCACGCCGACAAAACGACAGCGGTCGACACGACCACAGCCGAGTAGTGGTGGGTACCTACGGAATGGCTGTCCGGGGACCGACCGGGGTCGGCGCTCACGTCGGACAACTCGGAGAACAGTACGGATCACCGATCGGCGTGTCAACTCGAGGCCGGAGGGGTACGCTGCTCGCCATGACGACGCGTACGTGTACTCGGTTCTGGTGGGCCGCCTGACGGCGGCCGCGCTCACGTACGCACCCAACGGCCGCCGCTTCGGCGGCCGTTCTCGTTTCTCCCTCCCGAGGTCAGGAAGGGGCGGCCGCCGGGAACGGCGGCCCCTACCGGACGAAGTGGAGTGGAGATGACTCGGGTCTTCAGCGGGGTCAAGCCGACCGGGCACCTGACGCTGGGCAACTACCTGGGAGCCATGCGGCAGTGGGCCGCGGTCGACCAGCACCAGGCGGACGCGCTGTTCTGCATCGTCGATCTGCACGGACTGACCGTGGAGCACGATCCGGCGCGGCTGCGCCGGCTGACCCGGCAGGCCGCGACCCTGCTCCTCGCCTCGGGCCTGGACACGGAGCTGTGCACCGTGTTCGTGCAGAGCCATGTCGACGAGCATGCCCGGCTGTCGTGGGTGATGGAGTGCGTGGCCACCGACGGCGAGATGCGGCGGATGATCCAGTACCGGGAGAAATCCGCGCGCGAACGGGAGCACGGCGGCAGCGTACGGCTGTCGCTGTTGACGTACCCGGCGCTGATGGCGGCGGACATCCTCGCCTACGCCGCCGACGAGGTACCGGTGGGTGAGGACCAGACGCAGCACGTCGAGCTGGCCCGGGATCTCGCCGTGCGCTTCAACCACCGCTACGGACACACCTTCGTGGTGCCGCGGGCCACGCGTCCCGCGGTCGGCTCGCGGGTGATGAACCTTCAGGACCCGACGGCGAAAATGGGGAAGTCGGACGACACCGGGCCGGGGATCGTCTATCTCCTCGACGAACCGGACGTGGCGCGCCGCAAGGTGATGCGGGCGGTGACGGACAGCGGGACCGAGGTCGTCCACGACCGCGAGACCCGGCCGGGTGTCACCAACCTGCTGGAGATCCTCGCCGCCTGCACCGGCGGGGACCCGGAGACGCTGGCCGCGTCGTACTCGTCGTACGGGGCGCTGAAGAGGGACACGGCGGACGCGGTGGTCGAGACGCTCCGGCCGCTCCAGGAGCGGCATCACGCGCTCTGCGCCGATCCCGGGTACGTGGACTCGGTGCTGCGGGACGGGGCCGCGCGGGCCCGGGCGATGGCCCGGCCCATCGTGGACGCGGCCTACGCGGCGATCGGGCTGCTCCCCGCGCCGGAGGCGGAGGGAGCAGGGCAGGCCGTGGGCACGGCGGCCCCCATGGACCTCGCCCGGTAGGCGCGGGGGCCGTACGACGACGGGGTGCGGGTCAGTCCTTCTTGCCCGCCGCCAGTTCGCGGCTGCGGTCGCGGGCGGCTTCCAGGGCGGCGATGAGGGCGGCCCGTACGCCGTGGTTCTCCAGTTCGCGGATGGCGCTGATGGTGGTGCCCGCGGGAGAGGTGACGTTCTCGCGGAGTTTCACGGGGTGCTCGCCGCTGTCGCGGAGCATCACCGCGGCGCCGATCGCGGACTGGACGATCAGGTCATGGGCCTTGTCGCGGGGCAGTCCGAGCAGGATGCCGGCGTCGGTCATGGCCTCGACGAGGTAGAAGAAGTAGGCCGGGCCCGAGCCGGACAGCGCGGTGCAGGCGTCCTGCTGGGACTCCGGGACGCGCAGGGTCTTGCCGACGGCGCCGAAGATCTCCTCGGCGTGGGCGAGGTGCTCGGAGGTGGCGTGGGTGCCGCCGGAGATGACGGACATCGCCTCGTCGACGAGCGCGGGGGTGTTCGTCATGACGCGGACGACCGGGGTGCCGGCGGTGAGACGTTCCTCGATGGACGCGGTCGTGATGCCGGCGGCGCCGCTGATGACCAGGCGGTCGGCGGGGACGTGCGGGGCGAGCTCGTCGAGGAGCGTGCCCATGTCCTGCGGCTTGACCGTGATGATGAGGGTGTCGGCGGTCTTGGCGGCCTCGGCGTTGGTGACCGGGGTGACGCCGTGACGGGCGCGGAGTTCCTCGGCACGTTCCGGGCGGCGGGCGGTCACCAGGAGGTCGGCGGGCGCCCAGCCGGCTCGGATCATTCCGCTGAGCAGAGCTTCGCCGATCTTGCCGGTGCCGAGGACTGCGACTTTCTGGGTCATGACGGGGGTGCCCTCCGGAGGTGTGCGTCGTCCGGTTTCATCCTTGCACCGGGTGATGCCGGGCGGGCGCGTTGTCCGGAGGGCGGACGGGGCTGGAGCGGGCGGGGCGGGCTGAGGGACGTGGTCGCTGAAGCCGTCGTCATGCCGTCCTGCGGCGCAGGGTCGCCGCTCCCAGGCCCAGGACCAGTACGGCACAGCCCGCCACGATGAGGACGTCCCGGACGAAGGTGGCCGTCACGTCCGTGTGGCGCAGCACCTCGTTCATGCCTTCGACCGCGTACGACATCGGGAGCACGTCGGAGATGCCTTCGAGGACGGGCTGCATGCTGCCGCGGGGCGTGAGCAGACCGCAGAGCAGGAGCTGGGGGAAGATCACTGCCGGCATGAACTGCACCGCCTGGAATTCGGAGGCCGCGAAGGCCGAGACGAAGAGTCCGAGGGCCGTGCCGAGGAGGGCGTCGAGCAGGGCGATGAGGAGGAGCAGCCAGGGGCTGCCGATCACGTCGAGGCCCAGGACCCACAGGGCGAGGCCGGTGGCCAGGAGGGACTGGAGGATGGCGATCGTGCCGAAGGCGAGGGCGTAGCCGCCGATCAGGTCGCCCTTGCCGAGGGGCATGGCGAGGAGCCGTTCGAGGGTGCCGGAGGTGCGTTCGCGCAGGGTGGCGATGGACGTCACCAGGAACATCGTGATCAGCGGGAAGATGCCGAGCAGCGAGGCGCCGATGTTGTCGAAGATCCGTGGGCTGCCGTCGTAGACGTAGCGGAGCAGGACGAGCATCAGGCACGGCACCAGGAGCATCAGCGCGATGGTCCGGGGGTCGTGGCGGAGCTGGCGCAGCACGCGGGCGGCGGTGGCGAGGGTGCGGGAGGCGTTCATCGGATGTTCTCCTTGCGGTCGCCGGTCCCGACGGTGGTTCCGGTCCTGCCTTCGGTGGTGGTCCCGGTGCCGGTCGAGCCGACTGCTCCGGCTACTCCGGCTGCCGCGGCGGCCTGGTCGACCAGGTGGAGGAAGGCGCCTTCGACGGTCTGCGAGCCGGTGGCGGTGCGCAGCGCGTCGGGGGTGTCGTCGGCGAGGATCTCGCCCTCGCGCATGAGGAGCAGGCGGTGGCAGCGCTCGGCCTCGTCCATGACGTGGGAGGAGACGAGCAGGGTGGCGCCGCGGTCGGCGGCGAGGGAGTGGAAGAGCTCCCAGAGGTCGCGGCGCAGGACGGGGTCGAGGCCGACGGTGGGCTCGTCGAGGACCAGGAGTTCGGGAGTGCCGAGGAGCGCGACCGCGAGGGAGACGCGGCTGCGCTGGCCGCCGGAGAGGTTTCCGGCGAGGGCGTCGGCGTGGGAGGTGAGGTCGACGTCGGTGATGGCGCGTTCGACGATCTCGCGTCGGCGTCCGGCGGCGGACCGGCCGGGGTCGAGGATCGCCGCGAAGTAGGCGAGGTTCTGGCGGATCGTCAGGTCGTCGTAGACGGAGGGGTCCTGGGTGACGTAGCCGATGCGGGAGCGCAGGGCGGGATCGCCGGCGGGGCGGCCGAGCACCTCCAGGGTGCCGGTGACCTTGGCCTGGGTGCCGACGATCGAGCGCATCAAGGTGGTCTTGCCACAGCCGGAGGGGCCGAGCAGGCCGGTGACCTGGCCGTGCGGCACGGTGAAGTCGAGGCCCTTGAGGACCTGGCGGGTGCCGCGCACGACGCGCAGCCCTGCGGCCCGGACGGCGGGGGCCGCCTCGGTGGCGGCCCGGTCGGGCGAGTAATTCATCATGCGATGAATAATGCTCCGGGCAGGGGGGCGCGTCAAGGGCCGGAGGGGTGTTGCGGGCACCGGGGCGCGGCGCGCCGGCCGGGCGTGCGGAAGCGCCTGCTCCAGGCGTCAGGGCAGGTGGACCGGTACCGGCGCAGGCGTCATCACCCGGGCGCCGGGGAGGGCGTCAGGGGGAGCGAACGGGCAGGCAGGGGACGGGCTGCCGGGCAGGGGCGAGCAGACCGGCGGGCGAGCAGACCCGCAGGCCGGCAGGCAAAGGGCACACGGTTCCGGAGACCGGCAGACCCGCAGGCAGACCGGCAGACGACCGCCCGGCCGCTCACGACGTGCCGGAGACCGCCGGGGCGGCCGGAGAGGCCGGGTGCGGGGCCCTCCGGGCGGGAGGGCGGTGTTCGTCAGGTGCGGCGGCGCTTCTTGGCGGGGTTGCGCGACCGGCGTTCGTGCTGCGTGCGTGCCGCCTCGTACTCCTGGCGG
Organism: Streptomyces sp. NPDC047000; assembly: GCF_040644295.1. Taxonomy (NCBI): domain Bacteria; kingdom Bacillati; phylum Actinomycetota; class Actinomycetes; order Kitasatosporales; family Streptomycetaceae; genus Streptomyces; species Streptomyces sp. NPDC047000. The sequence goes on along the minus strand of NZ_JBEYWE010000003.1, from coordinate 512,840 downwards.
TGCAGCTTCTCGCCCGGGGCCTCGGCCAGGGAGCGGACGAAGTACGCGGCGAGCGCGCCGACGAAGCCGATGGCCAGCAGGCCGCGCAGGTTGGCGGTGCGGTCGGCGTCGGGACGCTTGCCGAACCCCTCCCAGCTGTGGCCGAACGCGAGCGCGCTGCACACCGCGAACATCACGACGACCAGGACGGTCACGAAGGAGCCGATGTCGGCGATCTCGAGGCCCTGGTAGGCGAACCGGAGGACCAGGCAGGACACGATCACCGCGGCGAGCGAGCCGACGGTCACGCCCAGGCGCCGCAGCAGGTAGTTGTCGTCGTGCGCGACCCAGCTGGTGCCGAAGAAGCGCAGCGGCTCGGGCCGGGGGCCGCCGGGAAGGGCGGGCGCGGCCGGGGAGCCCGCGGGGGTGGCCGGGGTGCCGTTCTCGTCACTGCTCACGGGACGATTATGGCTCCGATTCCGCGGGCTCCCCGGGGACGAACGTCCCGAAGTCCGACGGGTCAGCCGCAGAGGGAGGCGACGTAGCCGTCGGAGCCGGTGTTCACGTAGGCGTCCGAGACGTACTCGCCGTCGTCGATGTTGTCCCAGATGTTCGAGGTGCCGTAGTAACCGGAGACGCTCGTCCCCGGGCTCTGGCAGAAGATCGGGACCTGGACGCCCTCGGCCAGGATGCGGACGATGGTGTAGCCGGTGCCGGGACCGCTGCGGACGTTGAGCTGGACGCCCGGGGCCACCGAGTAGTAGTGCAGGTCCGCGGTGGCGGAGGCGGTCGTCGACGAACCGAGCACCATGAGCAGGGCTCCGGCGGCGGTGCCTGCCAGAAGAACGGATCTGCGGGAACGCGGCTTCATCTGAGTTCTCGGGGTCCTCTCGTGGGTGGGCTCAGCCGCAGCGTGAGGCGACGTAGCCGTCGGAGCCCGTGTTCACGTAGGCGTCCGAGACGAACTCGCCGTTGCTGATGTTGTCCCAGATGTTCGAAGTGCCGTAATAGCCGGAGACGCTCGTCCCCGGGGTCTGGCAGTAGATCGGAACGGACGCGCCCTCGGCCAGGGTGCGGACGATGCTGTAGCCGGTGCCGGGACCGCTGCGGACGTTGAGGCGGGCCCCGGGTGCGACCGCGTAGTAGTGCAGCGCGGTGGCCGTCGCCGTGACGGCCTCCTTCCCGTCGCCGCTCTCGATCTCCTCGGCGTGGTCAACTGACATGGAAAACCTCCCCCGTTGCAACCCCATGATTGCCATGGAGCACCGTTGATTCCCTCGCGTCACACATTGAAACCCGTATGTACGACTCGCTCGCAGAGACCGGCAGGCCGCCTCCGTCTCGTACGTCTCTTCGACTAGGCTCCGTGCGTCGCGCGCGCGGACGAACAGCACGGGGGTGGTTCCATGGCGCCACGCAAGGACACCGGAGCGGGCGCGGAAGCGGAACTTCCCGAGTACGCCGGTCACTACCGCCTGGAGGAGAGCCTCGGATCGGGCGGAATGGGTGTCGTGCACCTGGCCCGCAGCACCTCGGGGCTGAAGCTCGCGGTCAAGGTCGTCCACGCCGCCTACGCCAAGGACCCCGAGTTCAGGGGGCGGTTCCGGCAGGAGGTGGCGGCGGCGCGCAGGGTGAGCGGCGCGTTCACGGCACCCGTCGTCGACGCCGATCCCGATGCCGCGCGGCCCTGGATGGCCACGCTGTTCATCCCCGGTCCCACGCTCTCCGACCATGTGAAGCGGAACGGGGCCATGGACACGGCCCAGTTGCGCCGGCTGATGGCCGGGCTCGCGGAGGCACTGCGCGACATCCACCGGGTGGGGGTGGTCCACCGGGATCTGAAGCCGAGCAACGTCCTGCTCGCCGAGGACGGCCCGAAGGTCATCGACTTCGGTATCTCCCGGCCCAAGGACAGCGAACTGCGCACCGAGACCGGCAAGTTGATCGGCACACCGCCGTTCATGGCGCCGGAGCAGTTCCGGCGGCCCCGGGAGGTCGGTCCGGCCGCGGACATCTTCGCGCTCGGTTCCGTGCTGGTGCACGCGGCCACCGGGCGCGGGCCGTTCGACTCCGACAGCCCGTACGTGGTCGCCTACCAGGTCGTGCACGACGAGCCCGACCTCACCGGCCTGCCCGACGGTCTCGCCCCTCTGGTGCGCGGCTGCCTGGCCAAGGAGCCGGAGGACCGGCCCACCCCCGACGAGCTGATGCGCGAACTCCGGTCCGTGGCCGCCTCGTACGACACCCAGGCGTTCATACCGGCGCAGCGCACCGGCGGGGTCAGGTTGCCGAAGCCCGACGACGCCGGGCAGCCGGCGCGGCGGCCGGGGAAGCGTCCCCGCCTGCGCAGGGCGGCCCTCGCGGTGGTCGCGTTCGGTCTCGTCGCGGGAGGCGGGCTGGCCGGGATTCTGGCTTCCGGAGGGGGCGACGGGACGGGCGGCACACCGACGACGCCTCGTACCGCACAGAGCACGTTCCGGGAGTGGGAGGCGCGGCCCGCCGTCGCCGCCGACGGGATTCCGCAGTGCTCCTACGGCGCAGGAACGTTGCTCTGTGCCCAGCCGGACCTGTTGTTCGCGCTGGATCCGTCCGACGGCTCCCTGCTGTGGCGGCACGCCGTGACCAAGACGCGCTGGAGCGGCCCGCCGGTGGTGGCGGGCGGCCTCGTGCAGCCCCTCTCGGATCACGGCCGTCGCCTCGAGGCACTCGATCCCGCGACGGGCGAACGCCGCTGGCAGCGGACCGTGCCCGCCTACGCCGGGGTGCAGCGGGCCGGGGGCACGCTGCTGCTGTCCGGGGACGACGGAACGGTCACCGCCGTGGACGGCGCCACGGGCCGGACGGCATGGCACGGACGTGTGCCGGGCCACAGTTCGCCACGGTTCACCTGGTTCGGCGGGAGCACCCCCGCCTATGCGACCACGGTGTCCGACGACGGGACCGGCACGCGGGTCACAGCGGTGGACCCGGCCACCGGTACCGTGCGGTGGGACGCACGGCTGAAGGGGACGCTGGAGCCCGTCGCCTCGCACGACGGTTCCGTCGTCCTCCTCTCCCTCGACCCCGAGTTCGGCTACACGGACGCCGTCGTCCGCTACTCCCCCGCCTCCGGCACGTCGCACCGGGTGGCACTGCCCGTCGTCCGCGAAGACGCGCAGGCCGCGGTGAACGGGAACATCGTCTACATCCTGGCCGCCGCCGGATCCCTGGAGGCCGTCGACATGGACTCGGGCAAGCAGCTGTGGCATGTCGAGACCTCCGTCAGCCGCAGTTCGGCACCGGTCGTCGCGGAAGACCAGGTGTACCTCACCGCCGCCGACGGACGCCTGCTCGCCGTGGACGCCGGATCGGGCAGGCTCACCGGGCAGACACGGACCCGGCTGGGCAGGGACTCCGGCGAGGTCGTCGCCGCCCTGCCGCATCCACTGGCCTTCCACGGCACCGTCTACGCCGCCGCCCCCGACGGCACCGTCTTCGCCGTCGACGGGCGTGACCCCTCCGCCTGGTAGCGGCCCCGCCGGTACGGCGAACGGCGCCGGGACCGCCCTCGGGGAGCGGGTCCGGCGCCGTGGGGCCAGGAGGGGCCGGGCCGGCCGACGGGGCCGGCCGGCGGGAGCGGGGTCAGCCCAGCTTGGACACGTCGCGGACCGCGCCCCGGTCGGCGCTGGTGGCCATCGCGGCGTAGGCGCGCAGCGCGGCGGAGACCTTGCGGTCGCGGTCGCGCGGGGCGTAGGCGCCGTCGAGCGCCTGCTCGCGGCGGGCCAGCTCGGTGTCGTCGACGAGCAGCTCGATCGTGCGGTTCGGGATGTCGATGCGGATCCGGTCGCCGTCCTGGACCAGCGCGATCGTGCCGCCGGACGCGGCCTCCGGGGAGGCGTGGCCGATGGACAGGCCCGAGGTGCCGCCGGAGAACCGGCCGTCGGTGATCAGGGCGCAGCTCTTGCCGAGGCCGCGGCCCTTGAGGAACGACGTCGGGTAGAGCATCTCCTGCATACCGGGGCCGCCCTTGGGGCCCTCGTAGCGGATGACGACGACGTCTCCGTCGGTGACCCGCTTGTTCAGGATCTTCTCGACGGCCTCCTCCTGCGACTCGCAGACGACCGCCGGGCCCTCGAAGGTCCAGATGGACTCGTCGACACCGGCCGTCTTGACCACGCAGCCGTCGACGGCGAGGTTGCCCCTGAGGACGGCCAGGCCGCCGTCCTTGGAGTACGCGTGCTCGGCGCTGCGGATGCAGCCGCCCTCGGCGTCGTCGTCGAGCGCCTCCCAGCGCTCCGACTGGGAGAACGCCTCGGCCGAGCGGACGCAGCCCGGCGCCGCGTGCCACAGCTCCACCGCCTCGGGGGAGGGCGAACCGGCACGCACGTCCCAGGTCTTCAGCCAGTCCGCGAGGGACGGGCTGTGGACGGCGTGCACGTCCTCGTTGAGCAGGCCCGCGCGGTGGAGTTCGCCGAGGAGGGCGGGGATGCCGCCCGCGCGGTGCACGTCCTCCATGTAGTACGTACGGTTCTTCGCGACGTTGGGGGCGACCTTCGCCAGGCACGGGACCCGCCGGGACACCGCGTCGATCTGCTCCAGGCCGAACGGCACGCCCGCCTCCTGGGCGGCGGCCAGCAGGTGCAGGATCGTGTTCGTGGAGCCGCCCATGGCGATGTCGAGGGCCATGGCGTTCTCGAACGCCGCGAACGTGGCGATCGAGCGCGGCAGGACCGAGTCGTCGTCCTGGTCGTAGTGGCGGCGGGTGATGTCCATGACCGTGCGGGCCGCGTCGGTGTACAGCCGCTTGCGGGCCGTGTGGGTGGCCAGGACCGAGCCGTTGCCGGGGAGGGAGAGGCCGATCGCCTCGGTGAGGCAGTTCATCGAGTTGGCGGTGAACATGCCGGAACAGCTGCCGCAGGTGGGGCAGGCGTTCTCCTCGATACGGAGGATGTCCTCGTCGGAGATCGTGTCGTTCGCCGCGTCGGAGATCGCGTCGATCAGGTCGAGGGTGCGGACCGTGCCGTCGACGAGCGTGGCCCGGCCGGCCTCCATCGGGCCGCCGGAGACGAAGACGGTGGGGATGTTCAGGCGCAGGGCCGCCATCAGCATGCCCGGGGTGATCTTGTCGCAGTTGGAGATGCAGATCAGGGCGTCGGCGCAGTGCGCCTCGACCATGTACTCCACCGAGTCGGCGATCAGGTCGCGGGAGGGCAGGCTGTACAGCATGCCGCCGTGGCCCATCGCGATGCCGTCGTCCACGGCGATCGTGTTGAACTCGCGCGGGATGCCGCCGGCCTCGGTGATCGCCTCGCTGACGATCCTGCCGACGGGCTGGAGGTGGGTGTGGCCCGGCACGAACTCCGTGAAGCTGTTGGCGACGGCGATGATCGGCTTCCGGCCGATGTCCGCACCGGGTACACCGGAGGCGCGCATCAGGGCGCGGGCGCCCGCCATGTTGCGTCCGTGAGTGACTGTGCGGGACCTCAGCTCGGGCATCGTCGCTCGCTCCTTCGGGGATCTCGGGCTTCTGACGAGCGTACGCCGGACATCCAGGGGGCGGGACGGTGCGTCCGGGATGCGGGATACGTGTCTCGGGGCGGGGGTGCCGGGTGCCCGGGGTGTTCCGGGCGGGCGGGGATGGTGTCAGGGGCCGGGCGGGCGGGGGTGCTGTCAGGGGCCGGTCAGGTGCAGCTGCACCACCGGCGCCACCCTGGTGATGATCACCTCCGCGTCCACCGACGCCAGCGGCTCCACCCCGATCACGTACCGCAGCATCATGCAGCCCACCAGCTGCGACGCCGCCAGTTCCAGGCGCAGGTCCGCGTCCGGCAGGTCCAGCCCCGCCGTGATGCGGCGCAGCAGCTGGCCGACGACCAGGCGGCGGAAGACGGCGACCGCCGTGTCGTTGTTCACCGCCGACCGCACGATCGCCAGCAGCGGGGTCCGGGTGACCGGGTTCTCCCAGACGCTGAAGAAGTACCGGGCGAGCCGCTCGCCGAGTTCGGCCACCGGCGCGTCGGCGAGCGCGTCCGGCGCGTTGAGGGCGGGTGCCAGGACGACCGCGACGGCCGCCTCGAAGACCTGCTCCTTGGTGCCGAAGTAGTGGTGCACCAGGGCGGAGTCCACCCCGGCGGACTTGGCGATGCCGCGTACGGACGTCTTCTCGTAGCCGCGCTCGGAGAACTCCCCGCGGGCCGCGGTGAGGATGCGGTCGCGGGTACCGGCGGACTCCGTACCCGGAGGGCGGCCCCGGCGCCGGGCCGTGGCGCCGGTCACCGCCGGGGCACCTTGAGCGGGGAGGCCAGGTGCAGCCGGGTGAAGGCCAGCGCCTCCGCCAGATCGGCCTCACGCTCGGCGCCGGACATCGCGCGGCGGGTGTTGACCTCGATGACGACATGGCCGTCGAAGCCGGCCGACGCGAGGCGCTCCAGCAGTTCGGCGCAGGGCTGGGTGCCGCGGCCGGGGACCAGGTGCTCGTCCTTGGCGGAGCCGCTGCCGTCGCCCAGGTGGACATGGCCGAGACGGTCGGACATGCGGTCCACCATCTCGATGGCGTCGGCGCGGGAGGTCGCGGCGTGGCTCAGGTCGATCGTGAAGTGCCGGTAGTCGTCCTTCGTGACGTCCCAGTCGGGGGCGTACGCCAGCATCTCGCGGTCGCGGTAGCGCCAGGGGTACATGTTCTCCACCGCGAACCGTACGTCCGTCTCGTTCGCCATCCGCCAGATTCCGGCGACGAAGTCACGCGCGTACTGGCGCTGCCAGCGGAAGGGCGGGTGCACGACGACGGTGCTCGCGCCGAGCTTCTCCGCCGCCGCCTGGGCGCGCTGGAGCTTGGTCCACGGGTCGGTGGACCACACGCGCTGCGTGATGAGCAGACAAGGGGCGTGCACGGCGAGGATCGGGATGCGGTGGTAGTCGCTGAGCCTGCGCAGCGCTTCGATGTCCTGGCTGACCGGGTCGGTCCAGACCATCACCTCCACGCCGTCGTAGCCGAGGCGCGCGGCGATCTCGAAGGCCGTCGCCGTCGACTCCGGGTAGACGGAGGCCGTCGACAGGGCGACCTTCGTATCCGGGATGCGGACCACGTCCCTCGGTTCTGCCACGGTGGCAAGGTTACGGGGTGGGCCGGGGGTCGTGCGGGGTCCCTCCGGGGGTTGTGGCGCGTTCCATAGGTTCGGGTGGGGTTCAGCGGGGCCGGGGGGTCGACGGGGTACGGGCGCGCGTGCGGGCGCGGGTTGAGGGCCGGGCGCGCCCGCACGGTGGTGCTCGTGCTCAGGGGGTTCTGGCTCGGAGGTCCGCCGTGTGGTTGGTGGGCGGGGTGTCCATGTGGTCCAGGTGGCGGAGGATCACGCCCTCTCGCAGCGCCCAGGGGCACACCTCGAGGTTCTGGACGCCGAACAGGTCCATCGCGCCCTCGGCCACCAGCGCGCCGGCGACGAGCTGGGCGGAACGGTTCTCCGAGACGCCGGGGAGGCCGGCCCGCTCGGCCGAGGTCATGCCGGCGAGGCGCGGCACCCAGGACTCCAGGGTCTCGCGCTTCAGCAGGCGCTGGACGTAGAAACCCTCGGCGGAGCGGGCGGCGCCGCAGATGCGGGCCAGCTGCCGGAAGGTCTTGGAGGTGGCGACCACATGGTCGGGGGCGCCGAAGCGGCTGAACTCACCCACCGTGCGGGCGATCTGCGCCCGGACATGGCGGCGCAGCGCCCTGATGTCGTCGGCCCCGGGCGGGTCACCGGGCAGCCAGCCCGCCGTGAGCCGCCCCGCCCCCAGCGGCAGCGACGCCGCGGCGTCGGGCTCCTCGTCGATGCCGTACGCGATCTCCAGCGAGCCGCCGCCGATGTCGAGGACCAGGAGTTTCCCGGCCGACCAGCCGAACCAGCGCCGGGCGGCGAGGAAGGTGAGGCGGGCCTCCTCGGAGCCGGTGAGGACATGGAGTTCGACGCCGGTCTCGTTCCGTACCCGGCTGAGGACGTCGTCGGCGTTGGTGGCCTCGCGCACGGCGGAGGTCGCGAAGGTCAGGAGGTCCTCGACGCCCTTGTCCTCGGCGGCCTGAAGGGCGTCCCGGACGACCGCGATCAGCTGGTCCACACCGTGCGCGCCTATCGACCCGTCCGCGTCGAGGAGCTGGGCGAGACGCAGCTCCGCCTTGTGCGAGTGTGCGGGCAGCGGGCGCGCGCCCGGATGCGCATCCACGACCAGCAGATGCACCGTGTTCGATCCCACGTCGAGGACACCGAGTCTCATGGACGGAACGCTACTGCCAGCAGGGCGATCATCCGGTGCCCCGAACGGTCACGGAACGGACTTCCGGCGGCATAACCTTGTTCTGTGCCAAAGACGAAAAAGGCGAAGAGCGACAAATCGTCCACGACGGTCGCCGATGCCCGGGGGATCGAAGAGACCGAGGCGACCGAGGGAACCGAGGGGCTTGGGGGGATCGGCGGCGGCAGGACCGTCGTGGAGGTTTCCCTCGGGGTTTCCTCCGGGGTTTCCCCGGGCGACGAGAAGGGGCTCGACTTCCCGCGCGCATGGGTGGAGTTCCCCGATCCGGCGGACGACGAGCAGGTCTTCCGCTGCGATCTGACCTGGCTGACCTCCCGCTGGAACTGCGTCTTCGGCAGCGGCTGCCACGGCATCCAGGAGAGCCGCGCGGCCGACGGCTGCTGCACGCTGGGCGCGCACTTCTCCGAGGAGGACGACGAGAAGCGTGTCGCCGGGCACGTGGCCAGGCTCACGCCGGAGATCTGGCAGCACCACGACGAGGGCGTGGCGCACGGCTGGGTCGCGGAGGACGAGGAAGGCTCCCGGCAGACGCGGCCCTACCAGGGCTCCTGCATCTTCCAGAACCGCCCCGGGTTCGCGGGCGGCGCCGGCTGCTCGCTGCACATCCTGGCGCTGCGGGAGGGCCGTGAGCCGCTGGAGACGAAACCGGACGTCTGCTGGCAGCTGCCGATCCGCCGTACCTACGACTGGATCGACCGCCCCGACGACACGCGGGTGCTACAGGTGTCGATCGGTGAGTACGACCGCCGGGGCTGGGGTCCCGGCGGCCACGACCTGCACTGGTGGTGCACCTCGGCCACGTCGGCGCACGGCGCGGGCGATCCGGTGTACTCGTCCTACCGGGCCGAGCTGACGGAGCTGATGGGCAAGGCCGGCTACGACCGGCTGGTCGAACTGTGCGAGGCGCGGCTGGCGGAGCCTCGACCCCTGCTGGCACCGCACCCGGCGGACCCCGTCGTCTGACCCCGGCCACGCGTGCCGGGACCTGCCCGGCGCACCCGTCCCCGATCCGGCCGCCCCGACCCGCACGCCCTGTCCTACGGCGTCACCGGGACCGGGGCGGTCGCGGTGTTGGTGTCGCCGGGTGGGGGCGTCGGGTCGGGCGGGGTGGTCGGCGTGGGGTCGGCGGAGGTGGGCTCCGGGCCGGAGGGCGGGGGCGGGTCGTCCGGTGCGGGGCCGGAGGACGTCGAAGCGGTGGGGGCCGGGTCCGGGCCGGAGGAGGGCGGACCGGTGGGTCTGCCGGGGCCGGGGTGCGGGTGGGCGGGGGCGGGCGCCGCGCCGTAGCCGTCGATCGTGACGACGGCGCCCGCGGGGGCGATCGCCAGCTGGGCGCTCCAGTGCCCGGACGGCTCACGGAGATGGTCCACGTACACCTTGATCGTCAACGATTCGCCCGGTGCGAGGGTTCCCGACGAGCGGCTGAGGTAGAGCCAGGGGACGCGGGTCGACGCCGACCAGCGCACCGGTTCCGGGCCCGCCGCGGTCAGGGTGACGAGCGTGGTCGTCCCGCTGTTCGCGGCCCGCACCTCCAGCTGTCCGGCACCCTTCCGCCCGGCGCCCGCGACGCTGAGCACCTCGACGGACACCTCGGACCCGTGGCGCCCGCCGGAGCCGGTCCCGGGGCGCGCGTCGGCGTTCCCGGCGTTCTGGTAGCCGTGGCCGCCCGCATCGCCGTCGTTGTCGTGCGCGCCGCTGGCGCCGGGCGCACGCCCCTCGGCGCTCCCGTCGGCCGATGCGCCCTGGTAGGCGGCCCACAGGGCGAACACGGGAGCGGCGACCACGGTCACGACGACGGTCGTCGTGACGGCGCGCGCGCGGATGCGGTCACGGCGGGCGGCGCGTTCCTTGGGGTCCATCGGGAAGCCGCGCCGGTCGAAGCGCGGTGCGGCGGCCCCCCGCGCGCGCGGGTGGTGCGCGAGCGCCGTGTGCAGGTCCGCGCGGGGTGCCGCCAGGACGGGCAGTTCGGCGGGCGTGACGGTGGCGCCGGGCCAGCGGCCGGGGACGGCGCGCTCGGCGGTGCGGCGGCAGCGGGGGCAGCCGTCGACGTGCCGGACCAGTTCGTGGCGCAGGGCGGTGCTGAGGACGAGCTGGGCGTCGCCGGTGAGCAGGGCCACGCCGGGGCAGGTGCCGGTCTCGACGACGGCCAGGGCCGCACGTGTGCGTTCCACCTCGCAGGCGGCGGCGGCGAGCAGCTCGCGCGCGGCGGTGCGGTCCATGCCGAGCACAGCGGCGACCTCGTGGGCGGCCAGCCGGTGGCGTACGGCGAGTTCGAGCGCCTCGCGCTGCTCCGGGCTGGTCCCGGCGGCCTCCGGCCAGGCCAGCAGGGCGAGTTCACGGCGCCGCCGTTCCTGGGCCTCGTCGGGGACGGGCACGGCGTCGGCCACTGCGGCGGCACCTCCCTGCCCGGACCCGCCGGACCACGGCGCATCGGGTCCCGGCAGCTCGAGTCCCGGCACCGCGGGCTTCGGCACCGTCGGCCCGGGCCTCGCGGCCCTCCGCACCGCGGACCTCGTGGCGGCAGGCTTTGCGGCCCCGTGCCCCGAGACGGAGGGCGTCGATGCGGAGGACCCCGAGCCCGTCGGCCCGGAGGCGGTGGGTTCGGAGGCGGTGGGTCCCGGCGTCTTCGGGCCGGCCGTGCGGCCCGCGACCCGGCTGCCTTGACGTTTCTGTCCCGTCTCGGTGAGCACGCGCAGACATGCCCAGCGGGCCAGCGCGTACAGCCAGGCCCTGCGGTCCTCGGCCGCCTCGGGTCCACGCCGTCCGCGCCGCTCGGCGAGGGCCAGGACGTCGCCGACGGCCGCGGTGGCCGCGTCGTGGTCGCACAGCACCGACAGGCAGTAGGTGAACAGACCGTCCAGATACGGCTCGTAACGCGCGGGGGGACACTGCGCCAGCGTGCGCGCCGCGGCGCGATCACGCGCCTCCCGGTGCGCTCGGTGTACGCCGGTGGTGCGGGTCGAGATCTCCGGGCTGGTGCTCATCACCCGTGCGACCGTAGGTGCCGCGGGACGAACTGCTCCTCCGGCTTGAGCACATTTAATCCTTACGGGTGAAACGATCCCTCATAAGGGGACACAAACACCCGTTCCAGCTCTCAGCCACCCCGTGCCTCCGCCCCGCCCCCGTACCCGCGCACCTCCTCGCGCCCCCGCGCGCCCCGCCCCGCGCGGCGGTCCGCGGGACCGGGGGACGGGATTGTCAGTGGCTGCGGCTACGGTTCCCCCATGGCCACCCGTACCAAGACCGCCAAGGAGCGCCCGTCCTACCGCTGCACCGAGTGCGGCTGGCAGACGGCCAAGTGGCTCGGCCGCTGCGCCGAGTGCCAGGCGTGGGGCACGATCGAGGAGTACGGCACGCCCGCGGTACGGACCACGGCACCGGGCCGGGTCACCACCTCCGCGCTGCCCATCGGGCAGGTCGACGGCCGGCAGGCCACCGCCCGGCCGACCGGGGTGCCGGAGCTGGACCGGGTGCTCGGCGGCGGTCTGGTGCCCGGCGCGGTGGTGCTGCTGGCGGGCGAGCCCGGCGTCGGCAAGTCGACGCTGCTGCTCGACGTGGCCGCGAAGGCCGCGAGCGACGAACACCGCACGCTGTACGTCACGGGTGAGGAGTCGGCGAGCCAGGTACGGCTGCGCGCCGACCGGATCAACGCCATCGACGACCATCTGTATCTCGCCGCCGAGACCGATCTGGCCGCCGTCCTGGGCCACTTGGACGCGGTGAAGCCGTCCCTGCTGATCCTCGACTCGGTGCAGACGATCGCCTCCCCGGAGATCGACGGCGCACCCGGCGGCATGGCCCAGGTCCGCGAGGTGGCGGGCGCCCTGATCCGCGCCTCCAAGGACCGTGGCATGTCCACGCTGCTGGTGGGTCATGTCACCAAGGACGGTGCCATCGCGGGCCCCCGCCTCCTCGAACACCTCGTGGACGTCGTCCTGCACTTCGAGGGCGACCGCCACGCGCGCCTGCGACTCGTCCGGGGTGTCAAGAACCGCTACGGCGCCACGGACGAGGTCGGCTGCTTCGAGCTGCACGACGAGGGCATCACCGGCCTCGCCGATCCCAGCGGCCTGTTCCTGACCCGGCGTGACGAGCCGGTGCCCGGCACCTGTCTGACGGTCACCCTGGAGGGCCGCCGCCCGCTGGTCGCCGAGGTCCAGGCCCTCACCGTCGACTCGCAGATCCCCTCCCCGCGGCGCACCACCTCCGGTCTGGAGACGTCCCGGGTCTCGATGATGCTGGCCGTGCTGGAGCAGCGCGGCCGGATCAGTGCCCTCGGCAAGCGGGACATCTACTCGGCGACGGTCGGCGGGGTGAAGCTCTCAGAACCCGCCGCCGACCTCGCCATCGCGCTCGCGCTGGCGTCGGCCGCGAGCGACACCCCCCTGCCGAAGAACCTCGTCGCGATCGGCGAGGTCGGCCTCGCGGGCGAGGTCAGACGGGTCACCGGCGTGCAGCGCAGGCTCTCCGAGGCACACCGGCTCGGCTTCACCCACGCGCTGGTCCCGGGCGATCCGGGCAAGGTCCCGCCGGGGATGCGGGTGCAGGAGGTCGCGGACATAGGGGACGCGCTGCGGGTGCTGCCGCGGTCGCGTCGGCGAGAGGCCCCACGGGAGGAGGAGGACCGCCGGTAGACTTTGCCCTGGTCTCGCCCGTCCGTACGAACCCAGTGCGTGGAACGGGGCGGCTCAGAACCTGCGACCGGAGGAGTGCAGTGGCAGCCAACGACCGGGCGGCAGCTCCCGGAAAGCACGGCGGGAGTTCCGGTGCCGATCGCCTGATGCGCGCCTCACTGAGCGCCGTGGCGCCCGGCACGGCGCTGCGCGACGGCCTGGAGCGGGTGCTGCGCGGCAACACCGGCGGGCTGATCGTGCTCGGCTCCGACAAGACCGTCGAGGCCATGTGCACCGGCGGTTTCGTGCTGGACGTCGAGTTCACGGCGACCCGGCTGCGTGAGCTGTGCAAGCTGGACGGCGGCATCGTGCTGTCCACCGATCTGTCGAAGATCCTGCGCGCGGGCGTGCAACTGGTGCCCGACCCGACGATCCCCACCGAGGAGACCGGCACCCGGCACCGCACCGCGGACCGGGTGTCCAAGCAGGTCGGCTACCCGGTGGTGTCGGTCTCCCAGTCGATGCGGCTGATCGCCCTCTACGTCGACGGTCACCGCCGCGTCCTGGAGGACTCGGCGGCGATCCTGTCCCGCGCCAACCAGGCCCTCGCCACCCTGGAGCGCTACAAGCTCCGCCTCGACGAGGTCGCGGGCACCCTGTCGGCGCTGGAGATCGAGGACCTGGTGACGGTCCGCGATGTGACGGCGGTGGCGCAGCGCCTGGAGATGGTGCGCCGTATCGCCACGGAGATCGCCGAGTACGTGGTGGAGCTGGGCACCGACGGCCGTCTCCTCGCCCTCCAGCTCGACGAGTTGATCGCGGGCGTGGAGCCGGAGCGCGAACTCGTCGTACGGGACTACGTTCCCGAGCCCACCGCCAAGCGGTCCCGCACCGTCGACGAGGCCCTCGCCGAGCTGGACGCGCTCGGTCACGCGGAACTCCTCGAACTGGCCACGGTGGCGCGGGCCCTGGGGTACACCGGCTCTCCCGAGGCGCTGGACTCGGCGGTGTCGCCGCGCGGCTTCCGGCTGCTGGCCAAGGTGCCCCGGCTGCCGGGCGCGATCATCGACCGGCTGGTGGAGCACTTCGGCGGACTCCAGAAGCTGCTCGCCGCGAGCGTCGACGACCTCCAGACCGTGGACGGCGTCGGTGAGGCCCGCGCCCGCAGCGTCCGCGAGGGCCTGTCCCGGCTGGCGGAGTCGTCGATCCTGGAACGCTACGTCTAGTCCGCCGACGGCTCGCAGGACGACGACGGGGCGGACCGGCCCCAAAGCCCGCGACCGCCGACGGCGGGACCGCCCCCGCGGGCACCGCCCGCATCCGACGGCGGAACCCGCACCGGTGCCACGCCCGGCAGCACCCTGTCAGCCTGCTGACAGCACGAACGTCGCCTGGAGCTTCGGGTAACCGGGAGCCTTCGCCTCGACCAGATACTTGCCCGCTGCGGCCGTCCCCGCCGGAGGCGTGGCGCACTGCGGCGCACTCGGCCTGCGGTCCCACTTCACCGGGTAGGTGACCGCGCTGCCGCCGCCGGGCACCCGGTAGTACACGCTGGACGAACCGCTCGGGCAGTCGGCCGAGGACCAGTAGGCGTCACCGGAACCGGCCCGGGTGACGGTCACCACCGTGTTCTCCGGACCGAGGTCGATCTTGCAGTCGTTCGAGGCGGAGTTCTTCGCGGTCAGCACGAACGTCGGCGTCCGGTCCGGTCCGTAGGAGGAGGCGAGGCTGCGCAGGGTCAGCTTGACATTGCTCGCGGTGCAGTCGGGCAGCGTGGACCCGGCGGGCAGCACCGTGCCCGTACCGCCGCCGCCCGAGGCACCGTCACCCGAACCGCCGGCGGACCCGTCACCACCCGCGCCGCCGGAGCCGTCGCCGGTCCCCGTACCGCCGGAACCGGCCGATCCACCGGAACCGGCCGAGGACCCGGAACCGGAGCCCGACCCGCTGCCGGAGCCGCCCGAACTCCCGCCGCCGGACTCGTCCCGGCCGCCGGGGTGCCGGCTGATCGCGGGCCCCGACCCGGACGGCCCCGGCGTGATCGTCTCCACGGGATTCTTGCCGTCGGACCCGCCCGCGTCGTTCTTGCCGCCACCGCCGCCCGACGTGACGATCCAGGTGATCACCAGTGCCAGCAGCGCGACGACGGACAGCATGACGACCCTCCGGCGCCAGTAGATGCTGGAGGGAAGCGGCCCGATCGGATTGCGCAGAGATCCCACGACGCAAACTTTACGAGAGATCACCCCGGTTACCTGCGTCACCCGCCGTCACGACGACAACTTTTCCGGATCATCATTTCGGCAACTGACTCCACAAGAGCCTTACTTGATCATCCGTCGGCAGTCCGGCCCCACCGCCGCCCCGCCCGCACGCCCGCTTGACCGCAGCTCGTCCCGTATGCCCACGGTGCGCGGGACACCGCCGGACACCGCCGCGTCTCTCCGGCCGTCCCCTTCGTGCCGGTCCTCCCCGCCCCCGTCCCCGTTCCGCGACCACCCGGCCGCCCGGCCACGCCATGGACCCCGGCCCGCCCGCGCGTGGCAGGATCGGTTCCGACATGACTGCGCCCACGAAGCCCTCGCCCAGCAGCCCCGCCGCCCGGCCCGGCCACCCCGAAGACTCCGACCGGCCCGGTCCCGTCGCCGAGGACCGGCACCCCGGCGATCCGTTCCACGCCCCCGTCATCGACTGGTTCGACGAGCACGCCCGCGATCTGCCCTGGCGGCGCCCGGAGGCCGGCGCCTGGGGCGTGATGGTCAGCGAGTTCATGCTCCAGCAGACGCCGGTCACCCGCGTCCTGCCCGTCTACGAGCAGTGGCTGGCCCGCTGGCCGCGCCCCGCCGACCTCGCCGCGGAGGCCTCCGGCGAGGCGGTCCGCGCCTGGGGCCGGCTCGGCTACCCGCGCCGCGCCCTGCGGCTGCACGGCGCCGCGGTGGCCATAACGGAACGGCACGGCGGCGACGTACCGACGGACCACGCGCAGCTGCTGGCGCTGCCCGGGATCGGCGAGTACACGGCCGCGGCGGTGGCGTCGTTCGCCTACGGCCAGCGGCACCCGGTGCTCGACACCAACGTCCGCCGGGTCTTCGCACGCGCGGTGACCGGGGTGCGGTACCCGCCCAACGCCACGACCGCCGCCGAGCGCAAGCTGGCCCGCGCGCTGCTGCCCGTGGACGAGCACACGGCGTCCCGGTGGGCCGCCGCCTCCATGGAGCTGGGCGCACTGGTCTGCACGGCGAAGAACGAGGACTGCCACCGCTGCCCGATCGCCGCGCTGTGCGCATGGCGGCTCGCGGGCAAGCCGGAGCACGAGGGACCGCCGCGCCGCGGTCAGACGTACGCCGGTACGGACCGCCAGGTGCGCGGGAAGCTGCTCGCCGTCCTGCGGGAGGCGCACGAACCCGTGCCGCAGGCGGTGCTCGACCGGGTGTGGCACGAGCCGGTCCAGCGGGCGCGGGCCCTGGACGGCCTGGTCTCCGACGGCCTCGTCGAGCCCCTCGCGGGCGGGTTCTACCGGCTGCCGCAGAGCTGACGCCCCGGCACGGCCCCGGACCACCGGCGGCCGTGGCCACCGTGGCCGCCTTCGGCGCCGTGGCCGTCGGCGTGGAACCGGTGCACGGCCGACGCAGGGCCTGTGCCGGGCCGATACACAGAGCCGTCACAGACCCGACGCCCCCGTCACACCCCAACCCGCCGCCCGAATCGGGACTTAACGCCACAAAGCCCCAACACCCCTTACCCCGGACCTACTTCCGTTACACAACCGACGGACAGCCGATTGCTCCCCGCAGGCTGCTTCGGACAGCGCCGTGACAAGCCCTCCGTAGGTTCATTTCCGTACCCGGAACGACCACGGGACGACAGGAACGGGCCGGCGAACGGCCGGAGACGCACGGGGATCGGAGGCGGTCGGACATGGGGCAGACCGAGGTGCTCGAGTTCGAGGAGTACGTCCGGACCCGGCAGGACGCGCTGCTGCGCAGCGCCCGCCGTCTGGTGCCGGACCCGGTCGACGCCCAGGACCTGCTCCAGACCGCCCTGGCCCGCACCTACGGCCGCTGGGACGGCATCGCCGACAAGCGCCTGGCCGACGCCTATCTGCGCCGCGTGATGATCAACACCCGTACGGAGTGGTGGCGGGCCAGGAAGCTGGAGGAGGTCCCGACCGAGCAGCTGCCGGACAACTCCGTCGACGACGCCACCGAGCAGCACGCCGACCGCGCCCTGCTGATGGATGTCATGAAAGTTCTCGCGCCCAAGCAACGCAGCGTCGTCGTCCTGCGACACTGGGAGCAGATGTCCACGGAGGAGACGGCCGCGGCACTCGGCATGTCGGCCGGAACGGTCAAGAGCACGCTGCACCGGGCGCTCGCCCGGCTCCGCGAGGAGCTGGAGGCCCGCGATCTGGACGCACGCGCCCTGGAGCGTGAGGAGCGGGAGCGTTGCGCGGCCTGACCGGTACGGGGTCCGCGGGGACCCGGGCGGATCTGCAGGCGGTGATCACGGCGGTGGCCGGGGTCGCCGCCCTCGCCCTTTTCGTGTCCGCCTGCGGCACCGGTGGCACGGGAGCCCGGGACGAGGGCCCCGCACACGCCGACCCGGTGGTCGGCGCGGCGTCGTCGTCACCGTCGCCCAGCCCCTCCGCCGCCTACCGCCGCGTGGACGCGGTGGCCCTGGTCAAGGACGACCCGAAGGTGTCGGCCGCGGTGAAACGGGATCTCAAGCCGTGCGTCGCCGACGAGTACCCGATCGACGTGTCGTACGGCAAACTGACCCGCGGTCCGGCCGAGGACGTGGTGGTGAACGTACTGACCTGCGGGGACGCGGTGGGCGTCGGATCATATGTGTACCGCCGGGAGGACGGCGGGTACGACAACGTGTTCAGCGCCGAGGAGTCCCCGGTCTACGCGGAGATCGACCGCGGCGACCTGGTGGTGACCAAGCAGGTGTACGAGAAGGGCGACCCGGTGTCGAACCCCTCCGGCGAGAACGTGATCACCTACACCTGGTCCGAGGGCCGCTTCGCGCAGACCGACTTCCACCACAACGACTACAGCAACGCCGTGGGCGGCGGCACGGACCCGACGGTCACCCCGGCACCGAACACATGACGGCCCCCCGGGGCCACCGGACCGGCAGGACCGGTGGTACGGACAGGACCGGCAGGACCGGCGGGGCTCTGTGCCGGCACCGGCACCGGCCCGCCGTACCGCCCGGCGGACGAGACGCAGTACGGTCCGGTCCGGACGGGACACGGCCGCACGAGGACCGAGAGCAGCGGAGCAGCGGGATGGCAGAGCAGACCCACGTCCTGTTCGTCGAGGACGACGACGTCATCCGCGAGGCGACCCAGCTCGCCCTGGAACGGAACGGCTTCGCGGTCACCGCCATGCCGGACGGGCTGTCGGGCCTGGAGGCGTTCCGGGCCGACCGGCCGGACATCGCGCTCCTGGACGTGATGGTGCCCGGCCTGGACGGCGTCAGCCTGTGCCGCCGGATCCGCGACGAGTCGACGGTCCCCGTGATCATGCTGTCGGCCCGCGCGGACTCCATCGATGTCGTCCTGGGGCTGGAGGCGGGCGCCGACGACTACGTCACCAAGCCGTTCGACGGGGCCGTCCTGGTCGCCCGGATCCGCGCGGTGCTGCGCCGGTTCGGACACGCGGGCGGCGGGCGTGCCGCGGAGACCGCGCCGCAGGAGGGCGGCACCCTCGTCTTCGGCGAGCTGGAGGTCGACACGGAGGGCATGGAGGTACGGCGGGCCGGACGGCCGGTGGCGCTCACCCCCACCGAGATGCGGCTGCTGCTGGAGTTCTCCGCCGCGCCCGGCACGGTACTGTCCCGCGACAAGCTGCTGGAACGGGTGTGGGACTACGGCTGGGGCGGTGACACCCGGGTCGTCGACGTCCATGTGCAGCGGCTGCGTACGAAGATCGGCCAGGACCGGATCGAGACGGTCCGGGGCTTCGGCTACAAGCTGAAGGCGTGAGCGGGACGGAAGGGGGCGGGCGGGCGATGGGACACACGACGGAACGTACGGCAGGACGGACAGCGGCACAGGTCGCGAGACGTACGGTCAGACGTGTGATCCGGCTGCTCCCGGACCGGCTGGAGCGCCATCTGGTGCGGCAGCTGCGGCGGCACCCGGGGGACGGCGGGATACGCACCGGTCTGCGCTGGAAGCTCAGCGCGGCGATCGCGCTGGTCGGCGCGCTGGTGGCGGTCGCGCTCAGTCTCGTCGTGCACAACGCGGCCCGGGTCTCGATGCTCGACAACGCCCGCGACCTGGCCGTCGAACGTCTCCAGATCGGCCAGCGCAACTACGAGCAGACCAAGCGGCCCAACTTCCCCAAGACCGAGCTCGACGACCCGCTGCTGCCGGTCGCGCTGCACGAGAAGGTCGAGGAGGGGCGGGTGGCGACCTACGTCACCGACCACGGCGGTGACGTGCCGGACATCTGGGCGGCCGTCCCGCTCAAGGACGGGCATGTGCTGTCCCTGCACACCCATCTCACCGACCGCACCACGGACGTGATGAAGGACCTCGACCAGGCCCTGGTCATCGGCTCCATCGCGGTCGTCCTCGGCGGCAGCGCACTCGGCGTGCTCATAGGCGGCCAGCTGTCCCGGCGGCTGCGCAAGGCGGCCAGCGCGGCGAACCAGGTCGCCCGGGGCGAGACCGACGTACGGGTGCGGGACGCCATCGGCGGCGTCGTACGGGACGAGACCGACGACCTCGCGCGTGCGGTGGACGCCATGGCGGACGCGCTCCAGCAGCGACTCGAGGCCGAACGCCGGGTCACCGCGGACATCGCGCACGAGCTGCGCACCCCGGTGACCGGGCTGCTGACGGCCGCCGAACTGCTGCCGCCCGGCCGCCCCACGGAACTGGTCCTCGACCGCGCCAAGGCGATGCGCAAACTCGTCGAGGACGTTCTCGAAGTGGCCCGGCTCGACAGCGCCTCGGAGCGGGCCGAGCTCCAGGACATCATGCTGGGCGAGTTCGTGGCCCGGCGGGTGGCGGCCCGGGACCCCGAGGTGGAGGTACGGGTGGTGCACGAGTCGGAGGTCACCACCGACCCCCGGCGGCTGGAACGGGTCCTGTTCAACCTGCTGGCCAACGCCGCACGGCACGGCAGGCCGCCCATCGAGGTGACCGTCGAGGGCCGCGTGATCCGGGTGCGCGACCACGGTCCCGGGTTCCCGGAGGACCTGCTCGCCGAGGGGCCGAGCCGGTTCCGCACCGGCAGCAAGGACCGCGCCGGGCACGGCCACGGGCTGGGGCTGACCATCGCGGCGGGGCAGGCCCGGGTTCTGGGCGCCCGCCTCACCTTCCGCAACGTCCGCCCGGCGGGAGCCCCGGACCACATCCCGGGGGAGGGCGCGGTGGCGGTCCTGTGGCTCCCGGAGCACGCCCCGACCAGCACCGGCAGCTATCCGCTGCTCCCCAGCACCGCGGGGACGTAGTGCCTCACCAGCCCAGGAGGGGCTGGCTTTCAGCCTGTCCGGCGTTTGAGGACGAGGCCCGAAGGGCCGACAGGGGGGTCTGGGGGCGCAGCCCCCAGGGACGGGACGGGAAGGGGCGGCGGGGGCGAGGCAGGCCATGCCGAAGGCCCCCGGGGCGGACACCGCCGGGGGCCTTCGGTCGGATCGGGCTCGGCCGAGCCTCAGACGGCTTCGGTGACCGGCGCCGCCACCCGGCCCCCGTCCTCGGCGCCCGCCACAGGCCCACCCTCGGCGTCCGGCTTCGAGGTCGCGCCCTTCAGCGGGACCTCCTTGACGAACAGGGCCGCCACCAGCACGACCACCGCGATCACGGAGCCGAGCAGGAAGGCCGAGTGGGTGCCGGCGGACACCGCGTGCTGGTAGGCCTCACGGGCCGCGGCGGGCAGCTTGGCCAGGCTGGCGGCGTCCAGCTGCGCGGACTGCTCGGTGAGTTTCGAGCCCAGCGACCCGGCCCGCTGGGCCATGACGTCCTGGACCCGGTGGTTGAACAGCGCGCCCATGATGGCCACGCCGAAGGACGAACCGAGCGTACGGAACAGGGTGGTGGAGGAGGACGCGACGCCCATGTCCTTCATCTGCACGCTGTTCTGCGCGACCAGCATGGTGATCTGCATCAGGCAGCCCATGCCCAGGCCGAGGACGGCCATGTACACGCCGGAGGTGAACCGGCTGGTCCCGGTGTCCATCAGGGACAGCAGATACAGCCCGGTGATCATCAGGACGCCGCCCGCGATCGGGAAGATCTTGTAGCGGCCGGTGCTGGTGGTGACCCGGCCGGCGATCATCGAGGTCACCAGCATCGCGCCGAGCATCGGCAGGAGCAGCAGACCGGAGTTGGTCGCGGAGGCACCCTGCACGGACTGCTGGTAGAGCGGCAGGAAGAGCGTCGCGCCGAACATCACGAAGCCGGTGATGAAGCCGATCACGGACATCAGGGTGAAGTTGCGGCTGCGGAAGATGTGCAGCGGTACGACCGGCTCGGCGGCCCTGGTCTGCCAGAACACGAAGCCGACCAGCGAGGCGACACCGATGGCGGTGAGTTCCATGATCCGCGCGGACGTCCAGGCGTACTCGCTGCCGCCCCAGGTGGTGACCAGCACGATGGAGGTGATGCCGAGGGTGAGCAGGACGACGCCGAGGTAGTCGATGCCCGCCTTGGACCGCTTCTTCGGCAGGTGCAGCACCACGCTGATCGCGGCCAGCGCTATCGCACCGAGGGGCAGGTTGATGTAGAAGGACCAGCGCCAGCCCCAGTTGTCGGTGATGGTGCCGCCGACCAGCGGGCCGCCGATCATCGCCAGCGCCATGACGCCGGCCATCATGCCCTGGTACTTGCCGCGCTCCCGCGGCGGGACGAGGTCACCGATGATCGCCATGACACCGACCATCAGTCCGCCGGCGCCGAGGCCCTGCACGGCGCGGAAGCCGATCAGCTGGCCCATGTCCTGGGCCATGCCGCTGAGCGCCGACCCGATCAGGAAGATCACGATCGAGGTCATGAAGGTGGCCTTGCGGCCGTACATGTCGCCGAGCTTGCCCCAGACCGGGGTGGCCGCGGCCGTCGCCAGGGTGTAACCCGTCACCACCCACGAGAGGTGTTCCAGGCCGCCCAGCTCACCGACGATCGTCGGCATCGCGGTGCCCACGATCATGTTGTCCAGCATCGCGAGCATCATCGCGATCATGAGCGCGAGGATGACCACCCGCACGCTCCGCTGCGGTTTGCCGGATTCGGTCAGTTCCGCCCCGGCTGTCTGTGTGTCCGCCATTTCTTTCCTTCTCCCCCTGCGGCTGGTACTTACTTGCCGCCCGGCTAGTGACTACACTCGGAAGGTAGACCGGGAACTAGCCGGGCGTCAAGTAAGTTTATCTAGTCGGGCGGCAAGTAAGTTTCCGCGGGAGCAGGAGGAGTACGAGGATGGGCGTCACGATGGACGGCACCAGGCACCAGCGCCGCGGGAACACCCGCCAGCGCATCCAGGACGTGGCACTCGACCTCTTCGCGGAGCACGGGTACGAGAAGACCTCCCTGCGGGAGATCGCCGAGCACCTCGACATCACCAAGGCCGCGCTGTACTACCACTTCAAGACCAAGGAACAGATCATCGTCAGCCTCTTCGAGGACCTGACGCAGCCGATCGAGGACCTGATCGAGTGGGGCAAGGTCCAGCCGCACACCCTGGACACCAAGCTGGAGCTGCTGCGCCGCTACGGCCAGGCGCTCACCGACGCGGCACCGCTCTTCCGGTTCATGCACGAGAACCAGGCGACCATCCGCGACCTGCGGATCGGTGAGGCGTTCAAGGACCGGATGAAGGGGATGCGGGACATCCTCATCGACCCCGACGCCGAGCTGGTGGACCAGATCCGCTGCGTCAGTGCCTTGTTCACCCTGCACGCGGGGATGTTCGTGATGCAGGACATCGAGGCCGATCCCGAGGAGCGCCAGAAGGCGGTCATGGAGGTCGCCGTGGGCCTGGTCACCCAGGCCCACGGCAGCCGTACCGCCGCCCGCTGACGTCCGGTTCCCGCCGGTCCCGGGGCCCCGTCGGACCGCTCCCGCCGGCGACCGACCGCCCCGGGGCAGCCGCCACCGGGAAGCACCGCCGCCGGCGCGCGCGCCGTTGCCGTGAAGCACCGCCGCCGGCCCTGAACGAAGAAGGGGGCTGCCCCGGGACCGAAGTCCCGGGGCAGCCCCCTTCTCACCGCTGGGCGGATCCCCGGAGGGTCACGCCTCCTTGCTCAGGTTGGGCCCGGCGCCGCCGGCCGCCTGCTCGATCGGCGGGACGTCCGGCAGAGCCGACTTCTCCTCACCGCGGAAGGTGAAGGTCTTGGTCTCGCCCTCGCCCTCCGTGCCGACGACCACGATGTGACCGGGGCGCAGCTCGCCGAAGAGGATCTTCTCCGACAGCGTGTCCTCGATCTCGCGCTGGATGGTGCGGCGCAGCGGCCGGGCGCCCAGCACGGGGTCGTAGCCCTTCTGGGAGAGCAGTTCCTTGGCGGACTGGGAGAGCTCGATGCCCATGTCCCGGTCCCTGAGGCGCTCGTCCACCTTGCCGATCATCAGGTCGACGATCCGCAGGATGTCGGCCTGGGTCAGCTGCGGGAAGACGACCACGTCGTCGACGCGGTTGAGGAACTCGGGCCGGAAGTGCTGCTTGAGCTCGTCCTGGACCTTGTTCTTCATGCGCTCGTAGTTGGTCTTCGTGTCGCCCGAGGCCGCGAAGCCCAGGTTGAAGCCCTTGGAGATGTCCCGGGTGCCGAGGTTGGTCGTCATGATGATGACCGTGTTCTTGAAGTCCACGACCCGGCCCTGGGAGTCGGTCAGGCGACCGTCCTCCAGGATCTGCAGCAGCGAGTTGAAGATGTCCGGGTGGGCCTTCTCCACCTCGTCGAACAGGACAACGGAGAACGGCTTGCGGCGCACCTTCTCGGTCAGCTGGCCGCCCTCCTCGTAGCCCACGTAGCCGGGGGGCGAACCGAAGAGACGCGAGACCGTGTGCTTCTCGCTGAACTCCGACATGTCGAGGGAGATCAGCGCGTCCTCGTCACCGAAGAGGAACTCGGCGAGCGCCTTGGACAGCTCGGTCTTACCGACACCGGACGGACCGGCGAAGATGAACGAACCACCCGGACGCTTCGGGTCCTTCAGGCCCGCGCGCGTACGGCGGATCGCCTTCGACAGCGCCTTGACGGCGTCGACCTGGCCGATGACCCGCTTGTGGAGCTCGTCCTCCATGCGGAGCAGGCGGCTGGACTCCTCCTCGGTCAGCTTGAAGACCGGGATGCCGGTGGCCGTGGCGAGGACCTCGGCGATCAGCTCGCCGTCGACCTCCGCGACGACGTCCATGTCGCCGGCCTTCCACTCCTTCTCCCGCTTGGCCTTGCCGGCCAGGAGCTGCTTCTCCTTGTCGCGGAGGGAGGCGGCCTTCTCGAAGTCCTGCGAGTCGATCGCGGACTCCTTGTCCCGGCGGACACCGGCGATCTTCTCGTCGAACTCGCGCAGGTCCGGCGGCGCGGTCATCCGGCGGATACGCATCCGGGAACCGGCCTCGTCGATCAGGTCGATCGCCTTGTCCGGCAGGAAGCGGTCCGAGATGTACCGGTCGGCCAGGGTGGCGGCCTGGACCAGCGCCTCGTCCGTGATGGAGACCCGGTGGTGGGCCTCGTAGCGGTCACGCAGACCCTTGAGGATCTCGATGGTGTGCTGCAGCGACGGCTCGGCGACCTGGATGGGCTGGAAGCGGCGCTCGAGGGCCGCGTCCTTCTCCAGGTGCTTGCGGTACTCGTCCAGCGTGGTGGCGCCGATGGTCTGCAGTTCACCGCGGGCCAGCATCGGCTTGAGGATGCTCGCCGCGTCGATGGCGCCCTCGGCGGCGCCCGCACCGACCAGCGTGTGCAGCTCGTCGATGAACAGGATGATGTCGCCGCGGGTGCGGATCTCCTTGAGGACCTTCTTCAGGCGCTCCTCGAAGTCACCGCGGTAGCGGGAGCCGGCGACCAGCGCGCCGAGGTCCAGGGTGTAGAGGTGCTTGTCCTTGAGGGTCTCGGGCACCTCGCCCTTGACGATGGCCTGCGCGAGGCCCTCGACGACGGCGGTCTTGCCGACGCCGGGCTCACCGATCAGCACCGGGTTGTTCTTGGTGCGGCGGGACAGCACCTGCATGACCCGCTCGATCTCCTTCTCGCGCCCGATGACCGGGTCGAGCTTGGACTCACGGGCGGCCTGGGTGAGGTTCCGGCCGAACTGGTCGAGCACCAGGGACGTGGAGGGGGTGCCCTCGGCAGGACCGCCACTGGCGCCGGCGGTCTCCTTGCCCTGGTAACCGGAGAGCAGCTGGATCACCTGCTGCCGCACCCGGTTGAGGTCGGCGCCCAGCTTGACCAGGACCTGGGCGGCGACGCCCTCGCCCTCACGGATCAGGCCGAGCAGGATGTGCTCCGTGCCGATGTAGTTGTGGCCCAGCTGAAGGGCCTCGCGGAGCGACAGCTCCAGGACCTTCTTGGCACGGGGGGTGAAGGGGATGTGCCCGGACGGGGCCTGCTGGCCCTGGCCGATGATCTCCTCCACCTGCTGGCGGACCGCCTCGAGCGAAATCCCGAGGCTCTCAAGGGCCTTGGCGGCGACACCCTCACCCTCGTGGATCAGGCCCAGGAGGATGTGCTCGGTGCCGATGTAGTTGTGGTTGAGCATCCGGGCTTCTTCCTGAGCCAGGACGACAACCCGCCGCGCGCGGTCGGTGAACCTCTCGAACATCGTTAATCGCTCCTCAGAGCGGTCAGGCAGTAAGGGGAACTTCCCCTCCCTGTCCTTCCGCAGCTTAGTCCCGCAAGCGGGGACCGCTCATTCCAACTGCCGACACCGTCCTTGGCCCTCCTGACCCCGAACGCCGACATCTGTCCCAACCCGATGGTGCGAGACGATGTTCCCGCAGGCCAGGCAGTTACCTCCACCATCGCTACGCCGATGGCGAACGTGACACCCCCCTGCCCTGCGTGTCGCCCCCTCCCACTAGGGATGTCTTACCCGTACGGACTGACACTCCATGCCGCGCGTACCGATCCGCTCCGCTATGGGCGAACAACCTTGCGCCGGACCCGGTGACCGCGGGGCTCCGTTTTCAGGACTCTGCGCAGCTGTGCGAATACCCAGCGTAACGCCCGGGGTGCCGAGACGGAAGGTGCGGCTTGAACGGAGAGCGCAGGGAGTGGCGGGGCCGGGGGCGGGGCCCCGGGGCGGCGGCGGTGGTGGGAGTGAGGGGCCGGACCCACAGGGCCGGGCTTGCGGGGCCGGGCTGCGGGGCCGGGCCTGCGGGGAACGGTCCGGAGGGCCGCTGCGCGGAGGAGAGCCGCGGAACCCCTTGCGGGAGGCGACGGCCGCAAGTGCCGCCTGCAGGGGGCCGCCGTGTGGACACGGCCCCCTGGGCACGGGTGCCCGGGCGTGAGGCGGATCCCTCGGACGCCCGCCGGTGCTGCCGGTGCTGCCGGTTCAGGGGGCGAGGAGAGTCCCCCTGATCTCGTACGACCCGGTCCGGATCCGGAGTCAGCCGTTCTTCTGCTCGTAGGCCTCGCGGATCTGTGCCGGGACACGGCCGCGGTCGTTGACCTCCAGGCCCTGTTCCTTCGCCCAGGCGCGGATCTTCGCGGTGTCCTCGCTGCCGCCCGAGACCGCCCGCGTCTTTCCGCGTGCGCCCGCCGTCCGGCCTCCGGTGCGGCGGCCGCCCTTCACATAGGGCTCGAGAAGGCTGCGCAGCTTGTCCGCATTGCCAGTGGTGAGATCGATCTCGTAGGTCTTGCCGTCCAACGCGAACGTGACGGTCTCGTCCGCCTCGCCGCCGTCGATGTCATCGACAAGAAGGACCTGAACCTTCTGTGCCACCGGATTTCCTTTCATTCATGACTCGAGGGCCGGGGGTCCGCGGCGTCCGCCGTTTCGCCGCCCCCTGTTATATGCAGTACTGCAGTACGTCGGAAAGCAAACCGCTTTTGCCGGAAAAACACAAACCCCCGGGAGAGACTCAGGCCCGACCCCCGTCCGGAAACATGGCGTTTCGGACATAGGGCACCCGGTCATGCCCGTCCGGCCCTAATACCGGGCTCCGGATGATCACAGATGCAGAAGCATCCGGCTGTTGCCCAGGGTGTTCGGTTTCACTCGTTCGAGTCCCAGGAACTCGGCGACGCCCTCGTCATAGGAACGCATCAGCTCCGTGTACACATCCGTGTCGACGGGTGTCTCGCCGATCTCCACGAAGCCGTGACTGCCGAAGAAGTCGACTTCGAAGGTCAGGCAGAAAACCCGGCGAACGCCGAGCCAGCGCGCGGTGTGCAGCAACTTCTCCAGCAGGCGGTGACCGACTCCGGCGCCCTTCAGCCCGGGCTTGACCGCCAGCGTGCGGACTTCGGCGAGGTCTTCCCACATCACATGCAGTGCGCCGCACCCCACGACGTCCGCGTTGTCGTCCCGTTCGGCGACCCAGAACTCCTGGATGTCCTCGTAAAGCGTCACCGTGGCTTTGTCGAGCAGGATGCGTCGGCGGACGTAGGTGTCGAGGAGGCTGCGCACGGCCGGGACATCGGACGTCCTGGCCCGCCGGACGGTGATGGCTTTCGCGGTGACTTCGGGGCTCTCTGCTGACATGAGCGGACGCTATCGCCCGCTGTCGCCCCGCGCCGAGCCGGGGTTCTCCGCCTCCGGCGTTTCCGGTCCCTGGACCATGCGCACGGCGTCCGAGAGCGCCTGCCGCTGTTCGTCGCTCATCATGCCGAAGAAGGCGACGAGTGCGGCGGCGGGGTTGTCGCTCTGCGCCCAGGCCTCGTTCATCAGGGCCGCGGCGTAGGCGGCGCGGGTGGAGACCGCCTCATATCGATAGGCGCGGCCTTCCGCCTCGCGGCGCACCCAGCCCTTCTGATGGAGATTGTCCAAAACGGTCATCACCGTGGTGTAGGCGATGGACCGTTCCAGCTGAAGGTCTTCCAGGACTTCCCGAACGGTCACCGGACGGTTCCACTTCCACACCCGCGTCATGACCGCGTCTTCGAGTTCTCCCAATGGGCGAGGCACAGCTCAGAACAATAGTGGGAGATCCTGCCAATGGCGTGGCGGACGTGCGCTTCACCGGCGAACGGCACAAAAAGGGCGTACGCCATGGTGGCGCGGACTACCGCTCCGCACCACGTCGGCGTACGCCGGGAGCCCGTCGGGCGGGGATGCCGCCCGACGGGTCAGACGTCGCTGCCGCCGCGCTCGGCGCGCGCGAGGGCGGCGTCGACGGCCGCGTCCTCCTTGGCCTTGGCGGCGCCGCCCTGGGTCTTCACGATCACCCGGACCACACCGATGAAGAAGACGGCCATGACGACCGGGGGAACGAGCGCGGAGACATAGTCCATGCGCCCAGAGTAGCCACGCCCCTGCGACACCCGGCCGCCGGGGCCGCGCAGGGACCGGCCCGGGATCGCGCAGGGGTCGGGGCATTCCACCGCCTCGGGCTCGGGCGGGTGCGCCTCCGGGCGGACACGAACGCCGGCGCACCCCTGCCGCCGCCCGCCTCCTCAGCCCGCGGCCAGCCGCCGGAGGCCGCCCTGGGACGGCGGGGCGGGCTTGCGGCGCGGGAAGACCTCACCGGGGGTCGGGACCGGGCGCGAGGGCTGCGGAGCGGGCGCGGGGGCGGGGCGGGAGGGCCGCTCGGCGGGCTTCTCGGGGGGCGTGTTCCCCGGGGTGCGTCCGGGCCCGGGGGCGGGCTTGCGCTCCGGGGTCCGGCCGGGCGAATGAGCGGGCGCCCGCTCGGGAGACCGCCCGGGCGGGTGCTCCGGCGAGAGTCCCGGAACGGCTCCCGGCACTGCTCCGGGCACCGCTCCGGGCGCTGTCCCCGGAGCGCGTCCCGGTGCCTGTCGCGGGGCGCGCCCCGACGCTGTCCCCGGCGTGTGCGCGGGCGTCGCGCCCGGCATCGCCCCGGCGGCCCTCTCCGGCCGTTCTCCCGGCTGCGGTCCGCCGCGGGCCACGACGGGCTCACGGCCGCCGGGGAGGGCCAGCAGACGGGTGCGGGAGGCGGGAACGACCGGGGTGACCGTGCCGACGGCCGCGGGCACGTCGGCGTGACGGCGCCGGCCGCCGGCGAGCCGGGCCCGTACGTCCTGCTCCGCGAGGACCCGGCAGCGGTCCAGGAGCAGGGCCGCGACCGGGTTGCCGCGCAGGGCGCGGAGGGCGGCGAGGTCGTCGGGGCCCGGACGGTACCCGGCGCCGAGCGCCTCCTCCAGGAGCGTGAAGTACCCCGTGGCGGTCCCGGGCAGGGCGGCTCGGTATCTGACGAGGTCGGCCACCAGGAAGGCGCGCAGCCGGGCACCCTCGCGCATCGCCTCGTCGAGGGACTCGGCGAGCCGGAGACAGTCCTGGACGTCCTCGGCCGAGGCGGGGTCGGGATGGAGGGCGAGGGCGAGAGCGCGGCGGAGCACACGCAGCTCCGACACGCCGAACGCCATGCCGCCGCGGGATCCGTATGGCGTGGGCATGCGGCGACCATACGCGCTAATCAGACAAGATCGACATAACGGACGGGTGTGGCGCACCGGCACCACCCGCCCGGCCGGGGGCCGCGGCAGCCCGGGGGCCGGGGGTCGAGGGGGGAGTGGCTCGGCGCGGGTGAGTGAGGGGGTGGGGGGTGGGGGGTCGCCCCGCCGCCCCTTCCCGTTCCCGTCCCTGGGGCTGCGCCCCCAGACCCCCCTTGTCGCCGCCCCTGTCGCCCCCCTTGTCGGGCCCCCTTGTCGGTCAGAGCCGGGAGACGTTGCGTTCGTAGACCAGACGGAGACCGATCAGCGTCAGCCAGGGTTCGTGCTCGTCGATGACGGTGGCCTCGCCGAGGACCATGGGGGCCAGGCCGCCCGTCGCGATCACGCGCACCTCGTCCGGGTCGTCGGCCAGCT
Organism: Streptomyces sp. NPDC047000; assembly: GCF_040644295.1. Classification (NCBI taxonomy): domain Bacteria; kingdom Bacillati; phylum Actinomycetota; class Actinomycetes; order Kitasatosporales; family Streptomycetaceae; genus Streptomyces; species Streptomyces sp. NPDC047000. The sequence goes on along the minus strand of NZ_JBEYWE010000003.1, from coordinate 483,057 downwards.
CGCGCGCCATGCGGCCGACCACGCCGTCGACCTGTCCGGCGAAGCCGAACACGATGCCGGACTGCATCGCCTCGACCGTGTTCTTGCCGATGACGCTGCGCGGCCGGGCCACCTCGATCTTGCGCAGCTGGGCGCCCTTGACGCCGAGGGCCTCGACGGAGATCTCGATGCCGGGCGCGATGACCCCGCCGACGTACTCCCCGCGCGCGCTGACCGCGTCGAACGTCGTCGCCGTGCCGAAGTCGACGACGATCGCCGGGCCGCCGTAGAGCTCGACGGCGGCGACCGCGTTGATGATGCGGTCGGCGCCGACCTCCTTGGGGTTGTCGGTGAGGATCGGCACGCCGGTCTTGACGCCCGGTTCGACCAGGACCGCGGGTACGTCGCCGTAGTAGCGCCGGGTCACCTCGCGCAGTTCGTGCAGCACCGACGGCACGGTGGCGCAGATCGCGATGCCGTCGATGCCGTCGCCCAGTTCGTCGCCGAGCAGCGGGTGCATGCCCATCAGGCCCTGCAACAGCACCGCGAGCTCGTCGGCCGTGCGGCGCGGGTCCGTGGAGATCCGCCAGTGCTCGACGATGTCCTCGCCGTCGAAGAGGCCGAGGACCGTCTGTGTGTTGCCCACGTCGATCGTCAGGAGCATGATCACTCCGCCCCGCGCAGGTCGAGCCCGATGTCCAGGATCGGCGAGGAGTGGGTGAGCGCGCCCACGGCGAGGAAGTCGACGCCGGTGGCGGCGTAGGCGGCGGCGTTGTCGAGGGTGAGCCTGCCGGACGCCTCCAGGAACGCACGGCCGCCGACGAGGGCGACGGCCTCCTCGCACTCGCCGGGGGTGAAGTTGTCCAGGAGGATCAGGTCGGCACCCGCGTCCACGACCTCGCGCAGCTGGTGCAGCGTGTCGACCTCGACCTCGATCGGCACGTCGGGGAAGGCGTCCCGGACGGCCTTGAACGCCTGGGAGACGCCGCCCGCGGCGACCACGTGGTTGTCCTTGACGAGCGCGGCGTCCGAGAGCGACATCCGGTGGTTGACGCCGCCGCCGCACCGCACCGCGTACTTCTCCAGGGCACGCAGCCCCGGCGTGGTCTTCCGCGTGTCGCGGACCTTCGCCCGGGTGCCCTCCAGGACGTCCGCCCACGCGCGCGTGGCGGTCGCGATGCCGGACAGCCGGCACAGGATGTTGAGGGCGCTGCGCTCGGCGGTGAGCAGGTCGCGGGTGCGGGTGGTGACCGACAGGAGCGTCTGCCCGGCGGCCACCCGGTCGCCGTCCTCGACGTGCCGTTCGACCTCGAACTCGTCCGCGCACACCACGGACAGCACGGCCTCGGCCACCCGCAGGCCGGCCACGACGCCCGCCTCCCGCGCGGTGAAGTCGCCGGTGGCGACGGCGTCCTCGGGGATCGTCGCGACGGTGGTCACGTCGACGCCGCCGGCCAGGTCCTCCTGGAGGGCGACATGGGCGACGTCCTCGACCTCGACCGGGTCGAGCCCGGCGTCGGCCAGGAGCTGGGCGAGCGCGGGGTCGAGCCCGCACTCCAGGTATTCCTCGTCTGTGTCCGCCCCGCAGGCACAGCCGTCGCCGCAGCCGCCGGTCGGGGCGAGGGGAAGGTCGTGGGTGCTCACTTGTGTCACTGCTCCTGGGGACGGGACGGGAGGGCCGGGGAAACGGTCTCGGGAAGGGTTGTTCCGGGAAGAGTCGGGGGGAAGTCTGCGGTGTCCGTGGTGTGCGCGGCCAGCGTCCGGTCCGGATTGAGCCGTACGACGATGTGGCGCCGCCAGTTCGTGTCGTCGCGGTCGGCGTGGTCCTCGCGCCAGTGGCAGCCGCGGGTCTCCTCACGGCGCTGCGCGGCGGCCACCAGGACGCGGGCCACGCACAGGAGGTTGGTGGCCTCCCAGGTGTCGGTGCCGGGCTCGGCGGTCTTGCCGTTCTCGGCGAGCGTGTCGCGCGCCTCCTTGTGGAGCCGCTCCAGCTGGTCGGCGGCCCGGGCGAGCGAGTCCGCCGAGCGGAGCACGCCCGCGCCCTCGGACATGATCCGCTGGATCGCGAAGCGCGCCTCGGGCGGCAGGAGGGGGTGCGCGGGGGTCTCGGACCGCTCCACCGGCGCGGGCACGCGCGCGTGCAGGCCGTTCCCGGCCCGGCCCGCGGCGATGTCGGCGGCGATGCTCTCGGCGTAGACGAGCCCTTCGAGCAGGGAGTTGGAGGCCAGCCGGTTGGCGCCGTGGACACCGGTGCAGGCGACCTCCCCGCACGCGTACAGGCCCGGCACGGTCGTCCGGCCCCGCGAGTCGGTGCGCACGCCGCCGGACGCGTAGTGGGCGGCCGGGGCGACCGGGACCGGGTCGTGGACCGGGTCGATGCCGTGGGCGCGGCAGGCGGCCAGGATGGTCGGGAAGCGGTGCTCCCACATGTCCGCGCCGAAGTGCCGGGCGTCGAGGAACATGTGCTCGGTGTCCTGCTCCTGCATGCGCCGCATGATGGCCTTGGCGACGATGTCGCGGGGCGCCAGCTCGGCCAGTTCGTGCTGCCCGGTCATGAAGCGGACGCCGTCGGCGTCGACCAGGTGGGCGCCCTCGCCGCGGACCGCCTCGGACACCAGCGGCTGCTGGCCCTCCGCGTCGGGGCCGAGGAACAGCACGGTCGGGTGGAACTGCACGAACTCCAGGTCGGAGACCTCGGCGCCCGCGCGCAGCGCCAGTGCCACGCCGTCGCCGGTGGACACCGACGGGTTGGTCGTCGCGGAGAAGACCTGCCCCATCCCGCCGGTCGCGAGGACCACGGCGGGCGCGTGCACGGCTCCCACGCCGTCGTGCTGGCCCTCGCCCATGACGTGCAGGCTGACGCCCGCCGTACGGCCGTCCGCGTCCGTCAGCAGATCGAGCACGAGGGCGTTCTCGACGGTGCGGAGCCCGCGCGCGCGGACCGCCTCCACGAGCGCCCGGGAGATCTCCGCGCCGGTGGCGTCGCCGCCCGCGTGCGCTATGCGGCGGCGGTGGTGGCCGCCCTCGCGGGTGAGCTGGATGCCGCCCTCGTCGTCGGTGTCGAAGTGGGCGCCCGTGGAGATCAGGCGCCGTACGGCGTCGGGGCCCTCGGTGACGAGGATGCGTACGGCCTCCTCGTCGCACAGGCCGGCGCCCGCGACCAGCGTGTCGTCCAGGTGCTGTCCGGGCGTGTCGCCCTCGCCGAGGGCGGCGGCGATACCGCCCTGCGCCCAGCGCGTGGAGCCGTCGTCGAGGCGTGCCTTGGTGACGACGACGGTGTCGAGGCCGGCGGCCTCGCAGCGCAGGGCCGCGGTGAGGCCGGCGACGCCGGAGCCGACGACCACGACGTCCGCGGTGAGGGACCAGCCGGGCGCGGGCGCGTGCAGTCGTATGCCTGTGGTGGTCACGAGGCGGCTCCGAGGGTTCCGAAGGTGAGGGGGAGGTTGTCGATCAGCCGGGTCGTACCGACCCGGGCGGCGACGGCGAGGACGGCCTCTCCGGTGAAGTCGTCGGTGATCTCGGTGAAGTCGGCCGGGTCGACCAGGGCCAGGTAGTCCAGGACGAGCGGCGGGTCGAGGCGGGCGGCCTCGTCGAGGACGAGACGGGCGGCGGCGCGCACGCCCGCCGGGCCGGCGGGCACCCCCCGGGCCACGGCGTTGGCGTCGGCGGCCAGTCGGGACTCGCCGAGGGCGCTGAGCGCCTCGGCACGCGCGCGCGTGGAGGGCACTTCGCGGGCCCGCGCGCGCAGCGCCTCCTGCGCGGCGTGGCGGTCGCTGCCCGCGAACAGGGCCTGTGACAGGGCGAGCGCGGTGCGCCGCTCGACGGCGGAGAGGTAGCGGTTGCGGCTGGACAGCGCCAGGCCGTCCTCCTCGCGGACGGTCGGCACGGCGACGATCTCGATGCCGAAGTTCAGGTCGCGCACCATACGGCGGATCAGGGCCAGCTGCTGGGCGTCCTTCTGGCCGAACAGGGCGACGTCGGGGCGGGTGAGGTGGAGCAGCTTGGCGACGACGGTGAGCACGCCGTCGAAGTGCCCCGGCCGGGAGGCGCCCTCCAGGCGCTCGCCCATGGCACCCGCGCTGACCCGCACCTGGGGCGGGCCACCGGGGTAGACCTCGTCGGCGGACGGCGCGAACACGGCGTCGGCACCGGCCTGTCCGGCGATCTCGAGGTCGGCCTCCAGGGCGCGCGGATAGCGGTCGAGGTCCTCGCCCTGCCCGAACTGGAGCGGGTTGACGAAGACGCTGACGACGACCTCGCCGTCAGCGCCGGCGAGGTCACGCGCGGCGCGGATCAGGGTGGCGTGGCCCTCGTGCAGGGCGCCCATGGTCATCACGACGGCACGGCGCCCGGTACGCGCGCGGGTGTACAGCTCGGCCGCGGTCCTCAACAGCACGGCAGTCACCGGCCACCTCCATCGGTCCCGTCGGCGGCACCGGCCGCATCCGTGCCGCCGGCCAATACACCGAACAGACCCCCGGCAAGCTCAGACATGAACACCCCACGAGCGGACACGCCGCCCGCATCGGTCCTCAACAGCACGGCAGTCACCGGCCACCTCCATCGGTCCCGTCGGCGGCACCGGCCGCATCCGTGCCGCCGGCGAGGACACCGAGCAGGTCCTCGGCGAGTTCCGGCTTGAGCAGCCCGTGCGCGAGCGCGCGGTCCGCCGTCGCGCGGGCCATCGCCAGGTAACCGGCGACGGTCTGCGGGGCGTGTCTGCGCAGCTCGGCGACGTGCGCGGCGACGGTGCCCGCGTCCCCCCGTGCCACCGGGCCCGTGAGGGCGGAGTCACCGGAGCGCAGGGCGTTGTCGAGGGCGGCGCCGAGCAGGGGGCCGAGCATCCGGTCGGGCGCCGTGACACCGGCCTCGCGCAGCAGCTCCATGGACTGGGCGACCAGGGTCACCAGGTGGTTGGCGCCCAGGGCGAGCGCCGCGTGGTAGAGCGGGCGGCGCTCCTCGGCGATCCACTCCGGTTCGCCGCCCATCTCGATGACCAGCGCCTCGGCGACCAGCCTCAGCTCGTCGGGCGCGGTGACCCCGAAGGAGCAGCCGGCGAGCCGCTGCACGTCCACCGCGGTGCCGGTGAAGGTCATCGCGGGGTGCAGGGCCAGTGGCAGCGCGCCCGCGCGCAGGGCGGGGTCCAGGACCCGGGTGCCGTAGCGCCCGGAGGTGTGCACGAGCAGCTGCCCGGGCCGTACGGCGCCGGTCCCGGCCAGCCCCTCGACCAGACCGGGCAGGGTGTCGTCGGGGACGGTCAGCAGCACCAGGTCGGCGCGCTGGAGGACCTCGGCGGGCGGCACGACGGGCACATCGGGCAGCAGCTCGGCGGCCCGCCGGACCGAGGTGTCGGAGACCGCGGACACGGCCACCGGGCGATGCCCGGCGAGCCGCAGCGACGCGGCGAGCGCGGGCCCCACCCGCCCGGCGCCGACGACGCCTACGGTGAGCCGCGCCGGGCGGTCCTTGGGATCTGACTCGTGGACTGTACTCACGCGAGGGTGGCCTTCCCGTTCCAGTCCGCTCTGGGTACCGGACGATTTCTCGTCATGTTAACGCGATCGCCCGGCCCTCCGACCCTCACCGTCCACAGCCTGTGGACATCTCGCCCGCGACTCCCCCGCCCGGCCCCGGTGACCGGCCCCGGCCGGCCGGCGGAACGGGGTCCGGGAGTCCGGGGGCCGGGGGTCCGGGGGCACAGCCCCCGGGGACGGGAACGGGAAGGGGCGGCGGGGGCGGAAAACCCGCGTGCCGCCCCGCCGCCGCCCGGGCATGATCCCGCACATGACTGATGCGACGGCGCAGCACCCGCAGCCGGCGGAGCGGGCACAGGACGAGCGGCACCCCGACGGCGAGGAGCACCGCAGGGCTCTCCTCCAGCGACGCGCGACCGCGCTGCACAAGGCGAGCCGCGCCCTGGAACGCCCGCCCTTCCTGAGCCCCCTCAGAGACCGCCTCGCCCTGTTCACCGACACGGAGGCCCTGTCCGCCCTGTACGACCTCGACGAACGGGGCGACCTCTACGGCGACGGCATCGTCACGGCCCTGGAGGAAAAGGTCGCCGCCCTCCTCGGCAAGGAGTCCGCCGCCTTCTTCCCCACGGGAACGATGGCCCAGCAGATCGCCCTGCGCTGCTGGGCGGCCCGTACCGGCAACCCCACGGTGGCCCTGCACGCCCTGGCCCACCCCGAGGTGCACGAGCGGCAGGCGCTCAGCCAGGTCGCCGGCCTCCGCCCGGTACGCATCGCGGGCAGGCCCCGGCAGCCCACCGCCGACGAGGTACGCGGCTTCGAGGAGCCCTTCGGCACGCTGATGCTCGAGCTTCCCCTCCGGGACGCCGGTTTCGTGCTGCCGACGTGGGACGAACTGTCGGCGGTGGTGGACGCGGCCCGGGAGCGCGACGCGGTGGTGCACTTCGACGGCGCGCGCCTGTGGGAGACCACCGTCCACTTCGGCCGCCCGCTCGACGAGATCGCCGACCTGGCCGACAGCGTGTACGTGTCGTTCTACAAGTCCCTCGAGGGACTCGGCGGCGCGGCACTGGCCGGTCCGGCGTCGCTGGTGGAGGAGGCGAAGACCTGGCGGCACCGCTACGGCGGCCTCGTCTTCCAGCAGTTCCCGACGGCGCTGTCGGCGCTCGCGGGCCTGGAGCGCGAGCTGCCGAGGCTGCCCGGTTACGTCCGCCACGCGCGCGTGGTGGCCACGGCACTGCGGGAGGCCTTCGACGGGTCACGCGTCCCGTGGGCCCGGGTGAACCCGGCCGAGCCGCACACCCAGGAGTTCCAGCTCTGGCTCCCCTACGAGGCCGAGGTGGCCGCGGAGGCCGCACTCCGCGCCGCCGAGGAGACGGGGTCGGCCCTGTTCACCAACGCCTGGGACGACGCGGGCCCCGGCGTGTCGTTCACGGAGCTCCGGGTACGGGCGGCGGGCCTGGAGTGGACGGCGGCGGACGTGCGGCAGGCGGTCACGGACTTCGTCACCAGGCTGCCGCGGTAGCCCCTTCCGGCCCGGCCGCAGCACCTCCGCCCGGTCCGTCCGGCCCGGCCGGAGGTCACCCGTGGCCGCCGCCCGCACGGACGAGCCCCGTCTCGTAGGCCAGGACCACCACCTGCACCCGGTCGCGCAGACCGAGCTTGGTCAGAATGCGGCCCACATGGGTCTTGACCGTCGCCTCCGACAGCACCAGACGGGCGGCGATCTCCCCGTTGGACAGCCCCTGGGCGACCAGCACCATGACCTCGCGCTCCCGTTCGGTCAGCCGCTCCAGTTCCTTGCGCTGGGGCGGCTTCCCGGCCGACGGCAGCATGGGCGCGAACCGGTCGAGGAGCCGGCGTGTCGTGGAGGGGGCGACCACGGCGTCTCCGCTGTGCACGGAGCGGATGGCGGCCAGGAGCTCCCCGGGCGGCACGTCCTTCAGCATGAAGCCGGAGGCACCCGCCTTGAGGCCGGAGAAGGCGTACTCGTCGAGGTCGAAGGTGGTGAGGATCAGCACCTTCGGCGCGTCGGGCTCGGCGCAGATACGGCGCGTGGCCTCGACGCCGTCCAGCTTCGGCATGCGGACGTCCATCAGGACGACGTCGACGGCCGCCCCGCGCAGCACCTGGAGGGCTTCGACGCCGTCCCCCGCCTCCGCGACGACCTCCATGTCCGGCTGGGCGGCCAGCACCATCCGGAACCCGGTGCGCAGCAGCACCTGGTCGTCGACGAGCATCACGCGGATCGTCATCGGGGCTCTCTTTCCGTATCGCGTCGGCGGGGCAGGGCCGGGGTCAGGTCGGGGCGGTCCGCTTCGGGAACAACGAGCGGTGGTGCGGAGGGTGGTACGTGTCAACAGAGGGCGTGCGCCGGTGTCAGTGCGCCGGTTTGAGCGGGAGCAGCGCGCTGATGCGGAATCCTCCGCCCGGGCGCGGCCCGGCGTCCAGCGTGCCGCCGACCATGCCGATCCGCTCCCGCATGCCGATCAGGCCGTGTCCGCGGCCGTCGACGCCGCCGTCCTCGTACAGCTCGTGCGGCGCGCCCTTGCCGTCGTCCTCGACGAGCAGCCCGAGACCGTCGTCGAAGTAGACCAGGCGGACGCTGGCGCCCGCGTTCGGGCCGCCGTGCTTGCGGGTGTTGGTGAGGGCCTCCTGCACGATGCGGTACGCCGTCAGCTCCACGCCGCTCGGCAGCGGGCGGGGCGTGCCCTCGACCTTGAAGTCGACGGGCAGGCCGGAACCGCGGCACTGCTCGACCAGGTCCTCGATCTGCTCGACGTCGGGCTGCGGCACGTACTCGCCGGCCTCCACGTGCTCGCCGGTACGCAGCACGCCCAGCAGGCGGCGCATCTCGGCGAGGGCCTGGCGGCCGGTGGAGGAGATCGTCTCCAGGGCCTGCTTGGCCTGGTCGGGCGCCGCGTCCAGGACGTAGGCGGCGCCGTCGGCCTGGACCACCATCACGGACACGTTGTGCGCGACCACGTCGTGCAGCTCGCGCGCGATGCGCGCGCGTTCGGCGGCGACGGCGACCTTGGACTGCGCCTCGCGCTCCTTCTCCAGCCGGGAGGCACGCTCCTCCAGCTGTTCGAAGTAGGCGCGCCGGGTGCGCATGGAGTCGCCGAGCACCCAGGCGAGGGCGAACGGCACGGTCTGGAAGACCACGATCGCCACCCGCCCCAGCAGGCTGGTCTCCAGGACCGGCCACCGTACCTGGGCGATCGCCGCGGCACCGAGCCCGCCGAACAGGGCGAGCCGGGACGACCAGCGGGCGCCGGTCGCCGCGACGGTGTAGATGATCACCAGCATCGAGAAGTTGGCCGCCGTCAGCTCGACGTCCAGAACCAGCTGCGCCACGCCGCCCGCGATCGTGAGCAGCAGCATCTTCTCGGGCATGAGCCTACGCAGCGCGACGACCAGGCTCATGGCGGCGCACAGCACCAGCGCGACGGCGAGCGACCCGTGGGTGTCACTCACCCCGTTCACCCGCGTGATGCTCACGCAGGCGATCCCGAACAGGATGAGGGCCCAGAAGCCGTCGACCCCGATGGGATGTCTGCGGAGGAAGTCGTAGAGGCGCTGCACGTAACCCAGAGTATTGAAGCGTGACGTGTGCACGGGTCACCCGGAGGGCCGATCCGTAGCGGGGGCGCGTACTCCGCAAGGTGGATGCCGTGATCACCTGTGCCCCTAATCTGGCCACGTGACGGAAGAGACCGGCCAGCACGGCGACACGGACGGCGGCACAGGCGGCAGCGCGGGCGGCGACCGGGACGGGGCGCACCGGTGGCGCGGGTGGCGGGAGGCCGCCGGGGCGGCGCTGTACGGGCCCGGCGGGTTCTACCGGCGGCCCGAGGGGCCCGCCGGGCACTTCCGTACGTCGGTGCACGCCTCGCCGCTGTTCGCGCGCGCGGTGGCCGGGCTGCTGTGCCGGGTCGACGACGCGCTCGGGCACCCCGCGCGACTGGACTTCGTGGACATGGCGGCCGGGCGGGGCGAGCTGGTCACGGCGGTGCTGGCCGCGCTGCCCGCCGACGTGGCCGCCCGCGCGCGCGGCTGCGCCGTGGAGATCGCCGGCCGTCCCGCCGGACTCGACCCGGGCGTGGCGTGGCTGCGCGAACCGCCGGCGGGGATCACCGGGCTGCTGTTCGCCAACGAGTGGCTGGACAACGTGCCCGTGGACGTCGCCGAGACGGATGCCGCGGGCGTGCCCCGGCTGGTGCTCGTCGGGGACGACGGGACCGAGCGGCTCGGGGCGCCGGTCGCGGGCGACGACGCGCGCTGGCTGGCGCGGTGGTGGCCGCTGCCCGCCGAGGAGGGCTTCCGGGCGGAGATCGGGCTGCCCCGGGACCTCGCCTGGGCGTCCGCCGTCTCCCGCGTGTCGCGCGGGCTCGCCGTGGCCGTGGACTACGCGCACGCCCTCGACGCCCGTCCGCCGTTCGGAACGCTCACCGGGTTCCGCGAGGGACGCGAGACGGTACCCGTGCCGGACGGCTCGTGCGACATCACGGCGCACGTCGCCCTGGACGCGTGCGCGGACACGGACACGGTCGCGAGCGATACGGGCGGCACAGGCGGCGGCACGCGTCTGCTGACGCAGCGCGCCGCTCTGCGCGCCCTGGGGATCGCGGGCACGCGCCCCCCGGTGGCACTGGCCACCGCCCGTCCCGCGGAGTACGTGCGGGCGCTCGCGAGCGCCGGGGAGGCCGCCGAACTCACCGCGCCGGGCGGGCTCGGCGACTTCGGCTGGCTGGTCCGGTCCGTCGGCGTCCCGGACGTGCTCGGTGACGCCTGAGCGGACCGGCCCCGCGGACCGCCCTGCCTGTCGCCCCGCTTGTCACCCCGTGTGCCGCCCTACTTGTCGATGTCCCCGACCACGAAGAACATCGACCCCAGGATCGACACCATGTCGGCGACCAGGGCACCCGGCAGCAGCTCGGTGAGCGCCTGGATGTTGTTGTAGGACGCCGAGCGGAGTTTGAGCCGGTACGGGGTCTTCTCGCCCTTGCTGACGAGGTAGTAGCCGTTGATGCCGAGCGGATTCTCGGTCCAGGCGTAGGTGTGCCCCTCGGGCGCCTTGAGGACCTTGGGCAGCCGCTGGTTGATCGGCCCCTGCGGCAGCTCCACGAGCCGGTCGAGACAAGCGTCGGCGAGGTCGAGGGCGTTGTAGGTCTGCTCCAGCAGGCACTCGAACCGGGCGAGACAGTCGCCCTCCTGACGGGTCACCACCTTCAGGGTGTCCTGGAGTTCGCCGTACGCCAGATACGGCTCGTCGCGCCGCAGGTCGAAGTCGACGCCCGAGGCGCGCGCGATGGGCCCGCTCACGCCGTACGCGTGCACGGCCGTGGCCGGGAGGACGCCGACACCCCGGGTGCGGCCGCGGAAGATCTCGTTGCCGAGGACCAGGTCGCCGAAGACGTCCGTGCGGGAGCGGACGGCGGCGACGGCGGCACGCGCGCGCGTGGTCCACCCGGCCGGGATGTCCTCCTTGAGGCCGCCGACCCGGTTGAACATGTAGTGCATCCGGCCGCCGGAGACCTCCTCCATGACGTGCTGGAGCACCTCGCGTTCCGTGAAGGCGTAGAACACGGGCGTGATGCCGCCGAGTTCCAGGGGGTACGAGCCGAGGAACATCAGGTGGTTGAGAACCCGGTTCAGCTCGGCGAGCAGGGTGCGCGTCCACACCGCGCGCACCGGCACCTCCATGCCGAGCATGCGCTCCACGGCGAGCACGACGCCGAGTTCGTTGGAGAACGCGGAGAGCCAGTCGTGGCGATTGGCCAGCATGACGATCTGACGGTAGTCACGCGCCTCGAACAGTTTCTCCGCGCCGCGGTGCATGTAGCCGATCACCGGCTCCGCGTGCGTGATGCGCTCACCGTCCAGCAGGAGGCGCAGCCGCAGCACGCCATGGGTGGACGGGTGCTGTGGTCCGATGTTGAGCACCATGTCGGTGCTCTCGGCTGCCCCGCCGATCCCGACCGTGGTCTCCGTCGTAGGAGTCATGGACACAGTCTCTCCTACGCACGCGGGCCCCGGGGAGACCGGCCGCCCGGCGGACGGCCCCGAAACGGCGGCGGACGGCCCCGGGACGACCGGTGCCCGGCCGCCTCCGAGGGCTGCCGGGCACCGGTCGTGACGTACTGCCCCGCTCAGGACGCCGCGGTCCTGAGGCCCTGGAGGTCTATGTGTTCCGTCTCGTCGTGGGCCGTCAGGTCGATGACCTGGCCGACGGCCCGGGTGCCCTCCTGGGCCGGCTTGTAGGACGCCTCGGACTCCGGCTTGTGGACGGCGAGCGCGTCCCGGCCCCCGCCGGGCGCCGGGTGCGCGTTCTGCGCGGACTCCATGGCGGGCGACTGCGCCGCCGCCTCCTTCTGCGTACCGAAGAAGTCGAAGCCGCCCTCGACGGTCGGGCGCCGGACGGGCGCGGCCGGTACGACCGCCACGGCGGTCGGCACGGTGAAGTGACCCGACGGCTGCCGGACCGGCAGGGCCGACTGGGCGGGCAGCAGTGACGGCAGGGCCGGGGCCGTCGCGAAGGCCGCCGAAGTGCCGGGCGCGGCCGCATGCCGGTGCTCGTCGGCCACCGCCTGCCGCGCCCCGGAAGCAGCCCCGGCGTCGGACCCGGCGTCGGACCCACCGTCGGCCTCGGCCTCCGTGCCGGACGAGGCGTCCGGCTGCGCGCCGGTCTCGGGCCCGGCTTCCGTAGCGGCGTCGCGGACAGCCGCCGCCTCGGGTTCGCCGCCGTCGGCCGGTTCGTCGATCAGTTCATCGGCCGGTTCGGTGTCCCGTTCCGTGGCCTGCCCGGCGTCCGGCCCGGTGCCGGACTCCTGGGAGGAGTCCTCGGCCGGTTCCCCCGCCGACGGCTCCTCGTCCGAGGCGTCCGGCGCCGTGTCCGCCTCCACGGTCCCGTCCGGCACCTCGGAGTTCCCGGCCCCGTCGTCTCCGACGCCCTGCTCGTCCCGGTCGTCCTGCCCGTCGAGCCTGGACAGGGCCACCGCGGCCCTCAGGAACAGCCGCGAGCCCTCGGCGGAGAACACCGCGACCGTGGTGAGCTCCCCGTCCCCGGCCCCGTCCCCGCCTTCGGCCTCGTCCGTCTCCGTCTTCGGGGCGGCCGGCCCGGACTCGGCCGGGGCAGCCACAGCCCCGGCCCGGTCCAGCGGCGCCTCGGCCTCGTCGTCCTCCTCGGAGTCGGGCACCGTGGCCTCGATCTCCAGCAGCCGCCGGCCCTCCAGCGCGGTCGCGCGCTCCGTCTCCGCCGTGGCGTACCGGCGCAGCAGGGCGGCGTGCTCGTTCCGCAGGGCCGCCAGTTCGGCACGCTTGGCACGCAGCCGCTGCTCCAGCTTGGCGCGCAGCTCGCGGGCCTCATCGAGGTCGGTCTCGAGCTCGGCCGCCTTCTCCTCGTGCCGCCACTCGTCGCTCACGCGCGCGCGGGAGATGTCGGCGACCTGTTTGCCGGCCTGCGAGTCCCAGCGGCGCATGACCGCCGCGCCGACGAGCGCGGTCGCCGCGGCGGTGGCGGCGAAGATCCGGAGCAAGGCCGGTTCCGAGAACACCCAGGGACCGAAAGCGCAGATGAGAGAGACGCCTGCGATTACCGACGGAGGCAGCAGCCTGTGCAGAGGCGGGGAATGGCGGTGACGTCCACGTGGCATGGCCAGAAACTTACCGCGCGTAGGGGAATGATGACGCCCCACCCCGTAAAAACAAAGCTATAACAACGCTTTCACAACGCGTCAGGAATCACCGCCCCGATCCTGCCCGGCCGCCTCCCGGACGGCCCGGCCTCCGCCCGCCCGTCCCCCCCGGCCGCCCGGTCCGTCTCACCGATCGCTCAGCTTGCCGCTCATCCACTGCAGTGCCGCCGGGATCTCACGGCGCCAGGTGTTGAAGTTGTGCCCTCCGCTGCCGAGGACGATCGACGCGATCCGGGTGAGTCCCTTGGCCCGCACCCGGTTCACGAATTCCAGTGTGGCCCTGTAGTCGGTCTCGCCGAGCCTGCTGGTGGTCACGAGCAGCGCGGTGTCGGGCGCGGGCAGGTGGGTGAGGCACCACCGCAGGTCGGCCCGCTCGCGCAGCCTCCTGTCACCGCGGAAGAGGTCGCCGGTGGTCGGGTCGGTCGCCGCCTTGTAGTACGGCGAGAGCCCGACGGCCGCCGCGTAGACACCGGGATGGTGCATGGCCAGCTTCAGCGCGCAGTAGCCGCCCGTGGAGTCGCCGATGACGCCCCAGCTGCCCGGTGTGCGGCCCACCCGGTAATGGGCCGTGACGGCCTCGGGCAGGTCCTTCGCGAAGAACGACTCGGCCTGCGGGCCGCCCGGGACGTCCACGCACTCGGTGTCGCGCGGCGGCGCCACGGTCGGCCGCAGCATCACCAGGATCATCGGCTGCATACGGCCGTCCTTGGCCTGCTCGAACGCCGTACGCGGGTAGCGCAGTTTGTCGACCAGGGCCCGCGCGGTGCCGGGGTAGCCGGTGAGGACCACGGCCGCGGGGAAGGTACGCGCGCGGTAGCGCGCCTGGAAGTACTCCGGCGGCAGATAGACGTACGCGGGCATGACGGTGCGGGAGGTGCGGCCGGTGATGCCGACCGTCTGGATCTGCCCGGCCGTCTGCGGCCGGGATCCGCCGGAGCCCGGCGGCAGCGCCGTGCCGAGCACCTCCAGCGGGCCGCCGGGGGCGCCGTGCGCGGTGTGGTCCACGACCACGCCCTGCGCGGTCTCCTGGCCGAGGAGGTCGGCCCAGCCGGCGTAGAACCCGAACGCCTGGTTGACGGCGACCCCCGCCGACGCGAAGAGCGCCAGCTGGGTGGCCAGCAGCAGACCGATCCGTCCGCTGACGGTCCGCCAGCCGGGACGCGCGAGGCGGGGCCACAGCCACACCGTCCCCGCGAAGAGCGATCCGGCGAGCAGAACCACGCCTACCAGCACATTGTTGCTCGTGAGTCCCATCAACGGTCCCCTGCCCGCGCTTTCCGCCGGGGGCGCCGCCACGTTTCGTCGCACGCGCTTGCCCCAGGCTTTCCTTGACCTTTGAACCGGCTTTTCGCGGGGGAAGGAACCTCTTTCCCCGAGACACCGTCCTAGAGGGCGCAATGTCGCCGGATGCCCGAATCGGCGCCGGATTCAAGGTCTCTCGCGGAACTACGGGATGCGATGTCTGTCAGGATAGATGGGGAATTGTCGAGTGGGGTTCCAGACCGATCGGGCCGAGCACCGCGGATGATCCGCGGCCCGCGCGCCGAGGCCGTCCCCACGCTGGTCGGCAGGGCGGCCATGGTCGTCGGCCTGCTGGACATCGCCGCGGGTACGTTCCCGCGCTTCCGTCACAGCCGTATGCACGCGATGGCCGAGGTGCTGCCGGGCTCGTTCGGCCCGTTCGCCGCGGCCCTCTCGCTCTGCTCCGGCGTGCTGCTCCTCCTCCTCGCCCACGGGCTGAAACGGCGCAAGCGGCGGGCGTGGCGGGCCGCGGTGGCCCTGCTGCCCGCCGGGGCCGTCGCGCAGTTCGTGTACCGGCACTCGCTCATCGGCGTACTGATCTCGCTGGCGCTGGTGGTGCCCCTGCTGCGGCACCGCGACGAGTTCGCGGCGCTGCCGGACCCGCGCAGCAGGTGGCGGGCGCTCGCCAACTTCGTCCTCATGGGGGCCGGTTCGCTGGCGCTCGGGCTGGTCATCGTCAGCGTCCACCCGCACCGCATGGTCGGCGACCCGAGCCTGGCGGACCGGCTGACGCACGTCTTCTACGGCCTGTTCGGCTTCGAGGGACCGGTCGACTACCAGGGCAACACGTCCTGGACGGTGGCCTTCTCGCTGGGCGCCCTCGGCTGGCTCACGGCGGTCACCACCATCTACTTCGCCTTCCGTCCCGAACACCCCGCCGCGCGCCTCACGCAGGAGGACGAGGCCCGGCTGCGCACCCTGCTGGCCAAGCACGGCGGCCGCGACTCCCTCGGTCACTTCGCGCTGCGCCGCGACAAGGCCGTCGTCTTCTCGCCCAGCGGCAAGGCGGCCGTGACGTACCGGGTGGTGTCCGGCGTGATGCTCGCCAGCGGTGACCCGATCGGCGACGTCGAGGCGTGGCCCGGCGCCATCGAACGGTTCATGGACGAGGCGAAGGCCCACTCCTGGACGCCCGCCGTGATGGGCTGCTCCGAGACCGGCGGCGAGGTGTGGACCCGTGAGACCGGCCTGGACGCCCTGGAACTCGGTGACGAGGCGGTGGTGGACGTCGCGGATTTCTCCCTCACCGGCCGCGCGATGCGCAACGTGCGGCAGATGGTCAAGCGCATCGAGCGGGCCGGCTACGAAACCCGCGTACGGCGCATCCGTGACGTCGGACCGGCCGAACTGGACCGGATCCGGCTCGCCGCGGAGGACTGGCGCGGCACCGACACCGAGCGCGGCTTCTCCATGGCCCTGGGCCGCATCGGCGACCCCGCCGACGGGGACTGCCTGATCGCCACCGCGCACAAGGCGGACGACACGCCGGGCGAGTACGGCGACCTGAAGGCCGTCCTGCACTTCGTCCCCTGGGGTACGGACGGCGTGTCGCTCGACCTGATGCGGCGCGACCGCGCCGCCGACCCCGGCATGAACGAGCTGCTCATCGTCGCCGCCCTCCAGGCCGCGCCGAAGCTCGGCATCACGCGCGTGTCGCTGAACTTCGCGATGTTCCGCTCGGCCCTGGCACGCGGCGAGAAGATCGGCGCGGGCCCGGTGCTGCGCGCCTGGCGCGGACTGCTGGTGTTCCTGTCACGGTGGTTCCAGATCGAGTCGCTCTACAAGTTCAACGCGAAGTTCCAGCCCCGCTGGGAGCCGCGCTTCGTGGTCTACCGCCACTCCGGCGACCTGCCCCGCATCGGCTTCGCCGCGATGCAGGCCGAGGGCTTCGTCAACCTCGCGCTCCCCCTCCCCCGCGCCCTGCGCCGCCGCAGGACCCCGTCGGTCCCCTGCCCCCACGCCGTCCCGGAGCAGAACATCCGCGCGGCCTGACCGCCCTCCCCCGGCCCGGGCGACCGCTCGCCCGGGCTTCCGTCCGTCCGGCGCGGCCACGACGGGCCCCACGGGCAGCGGCGGGCCCCCGCGTAGAGCGGCGGACAGCGGCGGACAGCCGTGGGCAGACGTGGGCAGCGCCTACGCTGGAGCCATGAGTACGGTGCACGGGCGCGGGCGCGTCACAGGTCTTCCCGAGTGGGACCGCTGCGCGGTCATGGGCGTGGTCAATGTGACCCCCGACTCCTTCTCCGACGGAGGCCGCTTCTTCGACACGACCGCCGCCGTCAAGCACGGGCTCAGCCTGGTCGCCGAGGGAGCGGACCTGGTCGACGTCGGCGGCGAGTCCACCCGGCCCGGTGCCACCCGCGTGGACGAGGCCGAGGAGCTCCGGCGGGTCGTCCCGGTGGTGCGCGGCCTGGCGGCCGAGGGCGTCCCCGTCTCCGTCGACACCATGCGCGCGTCCGTCGCCGAGCGGGCCGTGTCCGCGGGCGCCGCGCTCGTCAACGACGTCAGCGGCGGCCTCGCCGACCCCGCGATGATCCCTGTCGTGGCCGCCGCGGGCGTGCCCTTCGTCGTCATGCACTGGCGCGGCTTCCTGCGGGGCGACACCGTCCACGGGGTCTACGACGACGTCGTCACCGAGGTCGTCGACGAGCTCCGCGCGCGCGTGGAGGCCGTACTCGAGGGCGGCATCGCCCCCGACCGCGTCGTCGTCGACCCCGGCCTCGGCTTCTCGAAGGAGGCCGGGCACGACCTGGCCCTCCTCGCCCGCCTCGACCGGCTGCTGGACCTCGGCCATCCGGTGCTGGTCGCCGCCTCGCGCAAACGGTTCCTCGGCCGGATCCTGGCCGGTCCGCAGGGTGCGCCGCCGCCCGCGCGGGAGCGCGACGCCGCGACGGCCGCCGTCTCCGCGCTCGCCGCGCACGCCGGCGCGTGGGCCGTGCGCGTACACGAGGTACGCGCCACGGCGGACGCCGTCAGGGTCGCGCACGCCATCGAGAGGGCGCGCGGCACGGACAGCGCGTACGCCCCCGCCCCCGGGCCCACCGAGGCGCACGCGCCGGGCACCGGCCCCCGCGAGGGAGCCCGGTGAGCACCGCGCACACCGATGTCGAACAGGTCGAGGCCGCGAACACCGCCTACTACGAGGCCGTGGAGCGGGGCGACTTCGAGGAGCTGTCCGGGCTCTGGCTGGTGCCGGCTGACCTCGGCGTCGACGAGGAGTACCACGACCCGGCCGACACGGGCGTCATCTCCTGTGTGCACCCCGGCTGGCCGGTGCTCAGCGGACGCGGCGAGGTGCTGCGGTCGTACGCCCTGATCATGGCGAACACCGACTACATCCAGTTCTTCCTCACCGACGTGCGCGTCTCCGTCAACGGCGACACCGCCCGGGTCACCTGCACGGAGAACATCCTCAGCGGGGGCCCCGCCCCCGAGGGCGAGGAGGAGCTGGGCCCGCTGGTCGGACAGCTCGTGGTCGCCACGAACCTGTTCCAGCGCACGCCGTCCGGCTGGAAGCTGTGGTCGCACCACGCGTCGCCGGTGCTGGCCGAGAACGACGAGGAACAGGACGACGACACCCCCGCGTGACCGGGCCGCCGGGCCGCACCCTGCCGCGCCCGCGTACAGGGACCGAGGCGTGGTGGGCGAGGCGTGGTGGGCGAGGCGTGGTTGGAACGACGGGTCCCGGGGTAAGTGCGGCTACCGACCCGTGAGCCGCCGGGACTCACGGGGAGACGTACGGCGAACCCTCCCGGTCGGGTGCCGACCCGCGCCCCCGTGGCACGGGTCCGCCGGTGCCCGCGGGTAGATTCGGTCGAGGCCGGAGCTCCGCCGCACGCACCGGGGGCGGCCGGCCTCCACCGACGACTTCAGGAGTGATGCGCGTGGACCGTGTCGCGCTGCGCGGCCTCAGGGCCCGCGGGCACCACGGGGTGTTCCCCGAGGAGCGTGAGAAGGGCCAGACGTTCGTCGTGGACCTCGTCCTGGGCCTCGACACCCGTCCGGCGGCGGCGGGCGACGACCTGGCGAAGACCGTCCACTACGGCATCGTGGCCGAGGAGGTCGCCGCCGTCGTCGAGGGCGAACCCGTCAACCTGATCGAGACCCTCGCCGACCGCATCGCCCGCACCTGCCTCGCCCACGAAGGGGTCCAGGAGGTCGAGGTGTGCGTCCACAAACCGGACGCGCCGATCACCGTCCCCTTCGACGACGTGACCGTCACCATCACCAGGAGCCGAGCATGACCGCCTCCTTCACACCGGGGCCCGGCGACCCGACCGTCCAGCCGGTACCCGCGTCCGTCACCGAGCGGGTCGACGCCGCCGACACCACCCTCAGCAACCCGCGGCGGGCCGTCATCGCGCTCGGCTCCAACCTCGGCAACCGTCTGGAGACCCTCCAGGGCGCCGTGGACGCGCTGGAGGACACCCCCGGCGTGCGGATCAAGGCCGTGTCCCCGGTCTACGAGACACAGCCGTGGGGCGTGGCGCCCGGCAGCCAGCCGACGTACTTCAACGCGGTGGTCGTCCTCAGGACCACCCTGCCCCCGACCTCCCTGCTGGAACGGGCCCACGCGGTGGAGGAGGCGTTCCACCGCGTCCGCAGCGAGCGATGGGGTCCGCGCACCCTCGACGTGGACATCGTCGCCTACGCGGACGTCGTCTCCGACGATCCGGACCTCACCCTCCCCCATCCCCGCGCCCACGAGCGGGCCTTCGTCCTCGCCCCCTGGCTCGACGTGGACCCCGCCGCCCGGCTGCCCGGCCGCGGCGCCGTAGCCGATCTCCTGGGCGGTGTGACCCGTGCGGGTGTGGAGCCCCGGCAGGACCTGGAACTCCAGCTGCCCGAGTAGTCGTTAAGGTCAGAGGCCGGGACGGCGGGTGAACGTCGTCGGACCGCACACGTCCGGGGGAGCTGAAGGAACACTGTGAGAGAGCTGCGCATCAGGCTGCTGGTCGGCGTGTTCGTCGTGGCGGGCGTCCTGTCCTGGGCGGGCGCCCGGCTGTGGAACTCGGTGGGGACCCTCCCCAGCGTGCCGCTGGCCGCCCCCATCGTCCTCGCCCTGATCGCCGCCGTGCTGCTGTCCACGGCGCTCTCGCTGCGCGCCCGCTTCAAGGCACAGCGCGAGCGCCGCCCGGGCGCGAAGGGCGTCGACCCGCTGATGGCCGCCCGCGCGGTGGTCTTCGGGCAGGCCAGCGCCCTGGTCGCCGCCCTGGTCGCCGGGATGTACGGGGGCACGGGGGTGTTCCTGCTGGAGCTGCTGGACATCCCTGTCCGGCGCGACCAGGCGCTCTACGCGGGCTTCTCCGTGCTGGCCGGCATCGCGGTGATAGCGGCGGCCCTGTTCCTGGAGCGGGTCTGCAAGCTCCCGGAGGACGACGACCACAACACGACGGGCGCCGAACCGGTGGCCTGACGGGCACCGGCAGGCCGGGCGGCAACGAACCGCTCCCCGCCGGCCGCCCGGCGGCACACCGTCAGGCAGCCGCCCGGCGGCACACCGTCAGCGGGCCAATATCAGGCTCATCGCCTCCGCGCGGGTCGTGGCGTCCCGCAGCTGGCCGCGCACCGCCGACGTGGTCGTCTTGGCGCCGGGCTTGCGGATGCCGCGCACCGACATGCACATGTGCTCCGCCTCCACCACCACGATCGCGCCCCGCGCCTCCAGGATCCGCATGAGGGAGTCCGCGATCTGCGTGGTGAGCCGTTCCTGCACCTGCGGCCGCCGCGCGAACACCTCGACGAGCCTGGCCAGCTTCGACAGGCCGGTGATCTTGCCGCTCTCCGCCGGGATGTACCCGACGTGCGCCACACCGTGGAACGGCAGCAGATGATGCTCGCAGAGGCTGACGATCTCGATGTCCTTCACCAGGACCATCTCGTCGTGCCCCAGGTCGAAGGTCGTGGTCAGAACGTCCTCGGGGCGCTGCCGGAGGCCCGCCAGGAGTTCCCGGTACGCCCGCGCCACCCGCGCCGGGGTCTCCCGCAGGCCCTCGCGCTCCGGGTCCTCCCCGACCGCGATGAGAAGTTCGCGCACCGCGTTCTCGGCGCGCTTCTCGTCGAACTCCCGGGCGGGGCCCTCGCCGTCCAGCGTCACGGGGTCGATCATCTGTGCCTCGTTCCTGTACGTCCGGCCGCGGGCATTTCCGTACGTCTCAGCCGCGGGCAGCGGAAAAGCCGCGTCCCCCAGGCTATAGAACCTGGGGGACGCGGCTTCCATTCCGGTACCGGTGGGGCCTCGGGGCGGGGCCCCGGGGTCCGTACCGGGGCCGTCAGCTCTCCGGCCGCTCCTCGGGCTCCGCCACCGGGGCGGACTCGACGGCGGTGGAGGTCACGGTGGTGGACTTCACGGTGCTGATCGCCGGCGTGGCGCCGTTCGCCCCGTTGGTCAGTGCCAGCTCCTTCGGAGAGAGCACCGGCGGGCGGGTCGAGGGCGTACGGCGGGAGGAACCGGTCCACGCGGGCCGCGGCGGACGCTTGACGATCGAGGCGAAGACCTCGGCGATCTCCTCCTTGCCGAGCGTCTCCTTCTCCAGCAGGGCCAGGACGAGGTTGTCGAGGACGTCGCGGTTCTCCACCAGGATCTCCCAGGCTTCGTTGTGCGCGTTCTCGATGAGCTTCTTGACCTCCTCGTCCACCAGGGCGGCGACCTCTTCCGAGTAGTCGCGCTGGTGGGCCATCTCACGGCCCAGGAACGGCTCGGTGTTGTCGCCGCCGAACTTGATGGCGCCGAGCCGCTCGGTCATGCCGTACTGGGTGACCATCGCGCGGGCCGTCGCGGTGGCCTTCTCGATGTCGTTCGCCGCGCCCGTGGTCGGGTCGTGGAAGACCAGTTCCTCGGCCGCGCGACCGCCCAGCATGTAGGCCAGCTGGTCCAGCATCTCGTTGCGGGTCGTGGAGTACTTGTCCTCGTCCGGCAGGACCATCGTGTAGCCGAGGGCACGGCCACGGGACAGAATCGTGATCTTGTGGACCGGGTCGGAGTTCGGGGAAGCCGCCGCGACCAGGGCGTGTCCGCCCTCGTGGTACGCGGTGATCTTCTTCTCCTTGTCCGACATGATCCGGGTCCGCTTCTGCGGGCCCGCCACGACGCGGTCGATGGCCTCGTCGAGCATGCTGTTGTCGATCAGCTTCTTGTCGCTGCGGGCGGTGAGCAGAGCGGCCTCGTTGAGGACGTTGCTCAGGTCCGCGCCGGTGAAGCCGGGGGTGCGGCGGGCGACCGCCGCGAGATCGACGTCGGGCGCGACCGGCTTGCCCTTCTGGTGGACCTTGAGGATCTCCAGACGGCCCTGGAGGTCCGGCGGGTCGACCGCGATCTGCCGGTCGAAACGGCCGGGACGCAGCAGCGCCGGGTCGAGGATGTCGGGCCGGTTGGTGGCGGCGATGAGGATCACGCCGCCCTTCACGTCGAAGCCGTCCATCTCGACGAGCAGCTGGTTGAGGGTCTGCTCACGCTCGTCGTGACCGCCGCCGAGGCCGGCACCGCGATGACGGCCGACCGCGTCGATCTCGTCGACGAAGACGATCGCCGGGGCGTTCGCCTTGGCCTGCTCGAACAGGTCACGGACCCGGGAGGCACCGACACCGACGAACATCTCGACGAAGTCGGAACCGGAGATCGAGTAGAAGGGCACCCCGGCCTCGCCGGCGACGGCCCGCGCGAGGAGCGTCTTGCCGGTGCCGGGACGGCCGTAGAGGAGAACGCCCTTGGGGATCTTGGCGCCGACGGCCTGGAACTTCGCCGGCTCCTGGAGGAATTCCTTGATCTCCTGGAGTTCCTCGACGGCCTCGTCGCAGCCCGCGACGTCCGAGAACGTCGTCTTCGGGGTGTCCTTGGTGATGAGCTTGGCCTTCGACTTGCCGAAGTTCATCACCCGGGAGCCGCCGCCCTGCATCTGATTCATCAGGAACAGGAAGACGACGACGATGAGGACGAAGGGGAGCAGGGACAGCAGCACTCCGACGAAGGCGTTCTGCTTCGTCGGGGAGACGGTGTACCCCTTGGGGATCTGCTTGTCCTGGTACTTGGTCTGCAGGCTGCCGGCGATGGTCACACCCTGGTCGCCGATGTAGCTCGCCTGGATCTTCGAGCTGCCGGAGACCTTCACGCCGTCCTTCAGCGTGACCTTGATGCTTTGCTCGTCACCGGTCGTCAGCTTGGCCGACTCGACCTTGTTGTCGTTGATCGCTGCCACGACCTGGCCGGTGTCCACCGTCTTGTAGCCGCCGGACGAGCCGACGACCTGCATCAACACGACCACGGCAAGGACGGCCAGCACGATCCACATGACCGGCCCACGGAAGTATCGCTTCACGTCCATCCATACGGAGCGATCTCGCCCCGTCCCTCCTGCCATAGTGAGTTTGATAAGACAGTTCTTCTGACGGTACCCCAGCCATATTGCCCGAAGCGGGCCGGAGTGCTGTGGTTCCCGTCTCTGCATGCTCCAACGGCGTGGAACCCTTCGGGGTTCCCGACCGTCCTACGAAGCTGTGCGCAAGTGTTTCAGCCACCGTAGACGTGGGGCGCGAGCGTACCGACGAACGGGAGATTGCGGTACTTCTCCGCGTAGTCCAGGCCGTAGCCGATCACGAATTCGTTGGGAATGTCGAAGCCGACCCATTCCACGTCGATGGCGACCTTCGCGGCTTCCGGCTTGCGCAGCAGGGTGCACACCTTGAGGGAGCCGGGCTCCCGGGAGCCCAGGTTCGACAGCAGCCAGGACAGGGTGAGGCCGGAGTCGATGATGTCCTCGACGATCAGCACGTGCCGGCCCTTGATGTCGGTGTCGAGATCCTTGAGGATCCGCACCACACCGGAGGACTGGGTGCCCGCGCCGTAGGAGGACACGGCCATCCAGTCCATGGTGACGGGGGTGGACAGCGCCCGGGCGAGGTCGGCCATGACCATCACGGCGCCCTTGAGCACGCCGACGAGCAGCAGATCCTTGCCCGCGTACTCCGCGTCGATCTTCGCGGCCAGCTCGGCCAGCTTCGCGTCGATCTGATCTTTGGTGATGAGCACCTGCTTGAGGTCGGCACCCATGTCTTTCGCGTCCACCCGCATCACTTTCGGTCGGCCCTCGATGACGGCCCGGGCGGTCCGGCCCCCCTGCGGAGGAACGGGACTCAGCCGCGCCGAATCACCAGTCTGCCACCCTGGCGCTGGGCGACGACTTTCCCCGGGAGATTGATGACCCCCTGGCCGCGCCAGCCGGTGATCAGCCGGTCGACCTCCTCGATGTGGCGGGCGAAGAGGGAACCGGCCGGGGAACCGGCCTCGATCGCCGCGCGGCGCAGGACGCGGCGGCGCACGGCGGGCGGCAGCGCGTACAGCTTGGCGCACTCCAGGAGGCCGGTGGCGTCGCGGACGGCAGCGTCCGCCTGGCCGGCCCAGGCGTCGAGGGCGTCGGCGTCGTCGCGGGAGAGCTGGGCCGTCCGGGCGAGTGCCTCCACGACGCCCTTGCCGAGCGCCTTCTCCAGGGCGGGCAGGCCCTCGTGGCGCAGCCGGGAGCGGGTGTACGCCGGGTCCGCGTTGTGCGGGTCGTCCCAGACGGGCAGCGACTGGACCATGCACGCCTTGCGGGCGGTCTGCCGGTCCAGGCCGAGGAAGGGACGGCGGTAACGGCGGCCGGCACCGGAGACGGCGGCCATCCCGGACAGCGAGCGGATGCCGGAACCGCGGGCGAGGCCGAGCAGGACGGTCTCGGCCTGGTCGTCGCGGGTGTGGCCGAGCAGGACGGCGGCCGCGCCGTGCCGGTCCGCCGCGGCGTCCAGGGCGGCGTAGCGCGCGTCGCGGGCGGCGGCCTCCGGGCCGCCTTCCCGGCCGACGGTCACGGGGACGGACTCGACGGGGTCGAGGCCGAGCCCGCGCAGCCGCAGCGCCACCTCCTCGGCGCGGGTGTCGGAACCGGTCTGCAGACCGTGGTCGACGGTGACGCCGCCGGCGCGCACGCCGAGCCTGGGCGCCTCGAAGGCGAGGGCGGAGGCGAGCGCCATGGAGTCGGCGCCGCCGGAGCACGCCACGAGCACCAGGGGCGACGGCGTGCGCACCGGCGCGTCGGGCCGGCCGGTGCGACCAGGCGTGCCGGTACGGTCGGGCGTGCCGGTGGTGTGTTCGTCGAGGATGTCGTGGAGGACGCGGCGGACCGCCAGGCGTATCGCCGCGACCGCAGGATGGGGACCCATTGTCCGGTTCCCTTCATGAAATTGTCGGGGGTTGAGCCCGAGACCGGTCACTCAGAGTGTGTAGATGGTGACAGAAACGGGCGGTTCCCTGAGCATTGCACGCCTATGCATGGCTGACGGTCCCTCGGAAGGGTGATTGAGGGGGCGTTCGTCTGCCGTGGGCCGTTCCGGTTTCACGCCCCTCATCCGGCTGTCGCGCCCCTCACCCGGTTGTCACGACTCGGTCCTGCGGTGCATCCGCGCGACCCAGTCCGCCGGTTTGGCGATCTCCGCCTTGGTGGGCAGGGTGTTCGGGGAGGTCCAGACACGGTTGAACCCGTCCATGCCGGCCTGCTCGACGGCCGCGCGCACGAACCGCTCGCCGTCCCGGTACTGCCTCAGCTTGGCGTCCAGGCCCAGCAGCTTGCGCAGTGCCATGTCGAGCCGGGAGGCACCCTTGGCGCGGCGCTGCTGGAACTTCTCGCGGATCTCCGCGACGCTCGGCACCACCTCGGGCCCGACCCCGTCCATCACGAAGTCGGCGTGGCCCTCCAGCAGGGACATGACGGCCGTGAGGCGGCCGAGGATCTCGCGCTGCGACGGGGTCTGCACCAGTTCCATGAAGGAGCGGCCGCCGTCCTCCTCCTCGCCCTCGGGACGGCCCCCGGCGAGCGACTGAGCGGCCTCCCTCACCCGTTCGAGGACGGTCATGGGGTCGACGTCGGTCTCCGCCAGGAAGGCCTGGATCTCGCCCTCCAGGTGGTCCCGCAGCCAGGGCACCGCCGAGAACTGGGTGCGGTGGGTCTCCTCGTGGAGACACACCCAGAGCCGGAAGTCGTGCGGTTCGACGTCGAGTTCGCGCTCCACGTGCACGATGTTCGGCGCGACGAGCAGCAGTCTGCCGCCGCCGTTCGCGCCCGCGGGCAGATCCCGGGTGGCCGGGGCGAACGTCTCGTACTGGCCGAGCACACGGGACGCCAGGAACGACAGCAGCATGCCCAGTTCGACCCCGGTCACCTTGCCGCCGACGGCGCCGAGCACCGCGCCGCCCGGGGAGTCGCCGCGCCGCTCCTGCATCTTGTCCAGCAGGGGTTTCAGCAGTTCCCGGAACCCGGCGACGTTCGCCCGGACCCAGCCGGGGCGGTCGACCACGAGCACCGGGGTGTCATGGGCTTCTTCTCCACCCATCCGGGTGAATCCGCGGACGTGTTCCTCCGCGGCCCTGGCATGCCGGCGCAGCTCCGCGACGACGGCCCGGGCCTCGTCACGGCTCACCTCGGGCCCCGGCCGCACGAGCCGCGTCGCGGTCGCCACCGCGAGATTCCAGTCGACCATCTCCGCACCACCGATGCTCGTCATGGCTCAACGGTACGTGAGCGTTCCCTGCAAGGGCAGGCCACGCGGGCTCCCTCCGGGACGGACGGCGGGCGACAACGGCACCCCTCGCCCGCCCGTCACCTCACCGAGCCCTCACCTGCCGCACCGGCCGCGCCCACCCCTCCGGCACGTCCTGCGCACCCAGCACGTCCAGCACGTCCACGCCTTCAGGTCCTTCAGGCCCGATGGGCGCGCCCGGCGCGAGGACGAGGGCCCGGGGCCTGCCGCTCCATCGCCCATTTCCCGTCCCCCGTCTCCCACACCCACTCACCCGCGAAGCCCGGAGGGCCGACGAGCAGGGGTCTGGGGGCGCAGCCCCAGGGACGGGAACGGGAAGGGGCGGCGGGGGCGAACACCCGCACCCGCGTCAGCGGCAGCCGCACCCCGCCAGGGCCGTCGCCGTACGGTCGAGGGCCGACTGCGCCGCCGTGGGACTGGAGGTGCCGGAGGCCATGAAGGCGAACGCCAGGAGGCGGCCGTCCTGGTCGACGACGGTCCCGGCCAGCGTGTTCACGCCCGTCAGCGTGCCGGTCTTGGCGCGTACGACACCCGCCGCCCCGTCGCCGCCGGACCCGCCGGTGTAACGGGCGGCCAGGGTGCCGGTGAACCCGGCGACCGGCAGACCGGTGAGGACGGGCCGCAGCTCGGGGTGGCCGGTGGCGCCGGCCTTGACGAGGAGGGCCGTGAGCAGGTCGGCCGTGAGCCGGTCGGCGCGGTTCAGACCGCTGCCGTCGTTGAACCGGGCCCCTGTGAGCGGCAGCCCGATCCTGCGCAGCTGGGACTCGATCGCGGCCGCGCCACCGCTGAAGGAGCCCGGCCGGCCGGTCGCCAGGGCGGTCTGGCGGGCCAGGGCCTCGGCGATGTCGTTGTCGCTGTGGGTGAGCATGCGTTCGACCAGCGCGGACAGCGGCGGTGAGGTGACGGTGGCGACGGCGGTGGCCTTGCCGGTGGCGTCGCCGGACACCGGGGACGTCGTTCTGACGCCGTCCGCCTCCAGGAAGCCGGCGAACCGGGCGGCGGCGTCGGCCGCCGGGTCGGCCACGCGCGCGGCGGGCCCGCTGGACGAGTCGTCCGTGCGGCCCTCGTCGGCCGTCAGGGCGCTGACCGGGGCGAGGTTGTCGTTGACGCCGATGGGGTGCAGCGCGGGCCCGGTGTACAGGCCGGTGTCGTAGGAGAGGGTGACCCGCGTGACACCGCGCTTCTTCAGGGTGGCGGCGGTGCGCTCGGCGAGGGTGCGCAGGCTCGCCCAGCCGCCGGCGTCCCGGTGGGCGGTGAGGGTGGGGTCGCCGCCGCCGACCAGGACGAGGTCCTTGCCGCCGGGTTCGAGGACGGTGCCGGTGGTGAGACGGTGGTCGGCGCCCATCGCGGAGAGCGCGGCGACAGCGGTGGCGATCTTCGTGGTGGAGGCCGGGGTCAGCGCGTCGTCCGCACCGGCGCCGTACAGCCGTCTGCCGGTGGCCACGTCGACGACGACGGCCCCGCGGGCGGTGCCGAGCGCGCCGTCGGCGAGCAGCGGGCCGAGCACACCGCCGAAGGTCTTCCCGTCGGCCCCGCTCGTCACATCGTCCGTGGTGCCGCCGGTCTCGCCGGTACCGGCGAGACCGGTGAGGACCGAGGCCGCGCTGGGCGCGGGGCGCGGGCCCGCGATCGTCGTACCGGAACCGCTGCCGTGATCTGTGCCACCCGTCCGCTCCCGCGCGGCCGCCCAGTCCCGCTCGGCCGTACGCTGACCGGTGGCGTCCCAGGGACCGGAGGCGAGCACCGCACCGGTGGCCAGCACCAGACCGGCGGCCGTGGCACCGGCGGTGTACTGCCAGGTCCCTACGGACTTCGGCCATGTGATCCGTGCGAGCCGCGGTGTCACGGCCCCGCTCAGCCGCGCGATCCGCGGCCGCAGGGCCGCCCCCGCGCGCACGGCATGCGGCCGTACGGCGTCCGCGGCACGTGTCAGCCGTGGTCGTACGGCGTTCGCGGCCCGCACCAGGTGCGGTCCCGCGGCCCGCCAAGGCCTCAGCTCCGGCACGACCACCAACCCCTTTCGCGATCACACACCTGCGTGAGGGACACTTAACCACCAGAACTATGTGCTGATCATGGAGGAGCCACCGGTGGAGTTCGACGTCACGATCGAGATTCCGAAGGGTTCGCGCAACAAGTACGAGGTGGACCACGAGACCGGTCGTATTCGCCTGGACCGTCGGCTGTTCACCTCGACCGCCTACCCGACCGACTACGGCTTCGTCGAGAACACCCTCGGCGAGGACGGCGACCCGCTGGACGCGCTGGTCATCCTGGACGAGCCGACCTTTCCCGGCTGCCTGATCCGCTGCCGTGCGATCGGCATGTTCCGCATGACCGACGAAGCAGGCGGCGACGACAAGCTGCTGTGCGTGCCGTCGACCGACCCCCGGGTGGAGCACCTGCGCGACATCCACCACGTGTCGGAGTTCGACCGTCTGGAGATCCAGCACTTCTTCGAGGTCTACAAGGACCTCGAGCCCGGCAAGTCCGTCGAGGGCGCCAACTGGGTGGGCCGCGTCGACGCCGAGGCGGAGATCGAGCGGTCGTACAAGCGCCTGAAGGAGCAGGGCGGCCACTGAGGACCGTCCGGGTGACGGCCTCGTCCATGTGAGGGCCCCGTTCTGCCTGCGGGCCGCACGCGCGCGTGCGGCCCGTTTGCGTCGCCCGCGCGGCCCGTTTGCGTCGCCCGCCCGCGTGCATGCGCATACTGGGGCGTACGGAAGCGTGAGCAGGGAGCGTTGCAGGAGTGACGGAGGCGGAGGACCGCAAGCCTCGGTCGGACGAGGCGCGAAGCGCGTACGGCCCCGGGATCGCGTCGGAGTTCGTCCTACCGGCCGGACTCGTGCCCCCGCCCGGCGGCGGCGACTCGGAGACGACCTCCGAGTTCACCGTGCCGGAGGGCCTGGACGTACCGCAGCCGCAGGCCGGCGGCACCGGAAGATCGGCCTTCAGCCCGCCCGGCGCCCACCGCGCCCGGCAGCCCCCGCCCGCGTTCACACCCGCGATCGGCATCCCGCTGGTCAGCCTCACCAAGGACGCGCCCTGGCAGGACCGGATGCGCACCATGCTGCGCATGCCGGTGTCGGAGCGGCCCGCGCCGGAGCCCGCGCAGAAACCGGAGGAGGACGGTCCGGCCGTCCCGCGCGTCCTCGACCTGACCCTCCGCATCGGCGAGCTGCTCCTGGCGGGCGGTGAGGGGGCCGAGGACGTGGAAGCGGCGATGCTGTCGGTGTGCCGCTCCTACGGCCTCGACCGCAGCGAGCCCATCGTCACCTTCACCCTGCTGACGGTCTCCCACCAGCCGTCCCTGGTCGACTCCCCCGTGACGGCGTCCCGCACGGTGCGCCGCCGCGCCACCGACTACACCCGGCTCGCGGCGGTCTACCGGCTGGTGGCCGATCTGAGCGACCCCGGCACGGCGATCTCGCTGGAGGAGGCGTACCGGCGGCTCGCCGAGATGCGCCGCAACCGGCACCCGTATCCCAGCTGGGTACTGACCTCGGCGGCGGGGCTGCTCGCCGGGGCGGCGGCCGTGCTGGTCGGCGGCGATCTGCTGGTGTTCGTCGCGGCGGTGCTCGGCGCGATGCTCGGGGACCGGCTGGCGTGGCTGTGCGCGGGACGCGGGCTGCCGGAGTTCTACCAGTTCATGGTCGCCGCGATGCCTCCCGCGGCGATCGCCGTCGCCCTCACCCTCGCCGGTGTCCACGTGAACGCGTCCGCCGTCATCACCGGCGGACTGTTCGCACTGCTGCCCGGGCGGGCCCTGGTGGCGGGCGTGCAGGACGGCCTGACCGGCTTCTACATCACCGCGTCCGCGCGCCTGCTGGAGGTCATGTACCTCATCGTGGGGATCGTCGTGGGCGTCCTGGTGGTCCTGTACTTCGGGGTGAAACTGGGCGCCCCGCTCAACCCGGACGCGGCGCAGAGCACGGCGGGGCGGCCGGTGTGGCAGATCGGCGCGTCGATGCTGCTGTCGCTGACCTTCGCGGTGCTGCTCCAGCAGGAACGGTCCACCGTCCTCGCGGTGACCCTCAACGGGGGCGTCGCGTGGTCGGTCTACGGTGCGATGCACTACCCGGGCGGTTTCTCCCCGGTGGCCTCCACGGCCGTCGCGGCGGGGCTCGTGGGGCTGTTCGGGCAGCTGCTGGCGCGTTACCGGTTCGCCTCCGCGCTGCCGTACACGACGGCCGCGATCGGGCCGCTGCTGCCCGGTTCCGCGACCTACTTCGGGCTGCTGGCGATGGCGCAGAACGAGATCGACAAGGGGCTGGTGTCGCTGTCGAAGGCCGCGGCGCTCGCCATGGCCATCGCGATCGGCGTCAACCTCGGGTCGGAGATCTCCCGGCTGTTCCTGCGGGTGCCCGTCGCGGAGGCGGCGGGACGACTGGCCGCGGGGCGTCTGGCCGCGAAGCGGACACGCGGGTTCTGAGCCACCGGGGCGGCGGGGAGCCGGGGGCAAGGTGCGGGTCCCCGGCGCGTACCCTGGGCCGGCTCAGTACCCCTGGTCGTACGGGTACTGGCTGCCGCCCTGGCCGCCCTGCCGAGGGTCCCGCGGGTCCTGCGGGGCGGAGGGGGCGCCGTAGGGCCGTCCCTGCTGCTGGGGGTAGCCCTGCTGCGACTGGGCCTGCTGGGGGTACTGCTGCTGCGGATACTGCTGGGCGCCGTAGGGCTGCGGGCTGCCGCTGTAGGGCTGCTCACCGTAGTTCTGGTCGGCGTAGCCCTGGTCGGCGTAGTTCTGGTCGGCGTAGTTCTGGTCGCCGTAGCCCTGGTCGTAACCCTGCCGCCCGTAGCCCTGGTCGTAGCCGCCCTGCTGCCGGCCGTAGCCGCCGTACTGAGGCTGGGGCTGGGGCTCCGGCTCGGACGCGGCGATGGGGCGCAGCCGGGTCGTCGCGTCGTCCATGACCGGCTGCTGGTACCCCTGCTGGGGCTGGGGCTGGGAGTGCTGCTGGCGCTGGAAAGCCTGGAACTGCGGCTCCGGCTCCGGCGCGAGCCCGGCGGGCTCCTCGGCGGTCCCGGCCTCGGCCCTGCTCTTGGAGCGGGCCCGCAGGAACTCGATGCCGATCGGGACCACCGACACCAGGACGATCAGGATGAGGATCGCCTCGATGTTGTTCTTGACGAGGGCGATGTTGCCCAGCCAGGAGCCGAGCAGCGTCACACCGGCGCCCCACAGGGTGCCGCCTATGACGTTGAACACCAGGAACGAGCGGTAACGCATACCGCTGACACCGGCGATGATCGGCGTGAACGTCCGCACGACGGGCACGAAGCGCGCCAGGATCAGCGACTTGGGGCCGTACTTCTCGAAGAAGTCGTGCGCCTTGGTGATGTTCTCCTGCTTGAACAGGCGGGAGTCGGGGCGGTTGAAGAGCGAGGGGCCGACCTTCTTGCCGAACATGTAGCCCGCCTGGTCGCCGAGGACGGCGGCCAGACAGATCAGCGCGATCGCACCCGCCAGCGGGAAGTCCAGGTCACCGGAGGTGATCAGCAGACCGCAGGTGAACAGCAGCGAGTCACCCGGCAGGAAGAAGCCGATGAGCAGGCCCGATTCCGCGAAGACGATGAGCAGCAGACCCCAGATGCTGTACGTGTTGAGCAGATAGTTGGGGTCCAGCCAGTTCGGTCCGAGGGCAAGCGTCATGACGTTCCGGACTCCTGACGGATGGGTGGTGCGGCTCCTGGTACGGCCGCACAACGCTATCAACGCTTTGTGTCCGCCCCAGGTTCCACCGATGTCTCCAGCATGCACTGTGCGTCGTCAGGCACGAAGCTGTGAGCCGTATGGGGCATTTAACGCATTGCACCCGTTTCGCCACTTATCGTGTTCTCGTGCCCACGGACCCCGCGCAGCCGTCACCCACCGCCCCGGCGACCCCGGCGCGCGTCCTGCTGCCGCTGATCCCTCCCGCGCTGATCGTCGGTGTCGCGTCGAGCCTGGTGTTCATCCTGGTGAGCGGCGTGGCGGACCGGCTCCAGGGTGTCCTGTGGCGGACCCTGCCGGACGCCCTGGGTGTCGGCCGTTACTCCGCCGGGTGGATGGTCACCGTCCTGACCGCGACCGGTGTCCTGGTGGGTCTGGTGGTGTGGCTGGTGCCGGGCCACGCGGGTCCCGACCCCGCGACCACCGGTCTGGAGGCGGCACCGCAGCAGCCCTCGGTGCTGCCGAGCGTGGCGCTCGCGGGCGTCCTGGTGCTGGCCGGCGGGGTGAGCCTCGGCCCCGAGAACCCGATCATCGCCGTCAACGTCGGGCTGACCGTCTGGCTGGGCCGACGGCTGGCCGCACGGGCGCCGGACGCCCTGTGGGTGGTGCTGGCGGAGGCGGCGACGATCGGCGCGCTGTTCGGCACGCCGGTGGGGGCGGCGCTCGTCGTCTCGGAGGCGCTGGCGGGACGGCAGGTGAAGGGACTGCTGTGGGACAACGTGTTCGCGCCGCTGATCGCCGCCACCACGGGCGCCCTGACCGTCACCATGGTCTCCGATCCGTCCTTCGATCTGGATCTTCCCCCGTTCGGCCGCCCCGGCTGGACCGACGTGCTCACGGTCCTGGTGGTCGCGTCGGTGTCGGCGGTGCTGGGCATGGCCGCGGTGTACGCGTTCCCCCGCGTGCACGGCGTGTTCGCACGCCTCGGCCATCCGATGGCGGCGCTCACGCTCGGCGGTCTGCTCCTCGGTCTGCTGGGTGTGCTGGGCGGCCGTCTGACGCTGTTCAAGGGCGCACAGGAACTGGCTGAGCTGGCGCACGATCCCGAGGGGTGGTCGGCTGGGCAGTACGCGACGATGACGGTGGTGAAACTGATCGCGCTGGTGGTCGCCGGAACCTGCGGCTTCCGCGGGGGCCGGATCTTTCCCGCCGTCTTCGCCGGCGGTGCCCTCGGGCTGTGCGCGCACGCGCTGGTCTCCGCGGTGCACCCGGCGGTGGGGGTGGCGGCGGGTGTGCTGGGCATGCTCCTCGCGATCACCCGGCAGGCGTGGCTCAGCCTGTTCACGGCGGCGGTCCTGGTCGCCTCGCCGATGATCCTCGCCCTCCTGTGCATCGCCTCGCTGCCCGCCTGGCTGCTGGTGACGGGACGGCCCCAGATGCAGGTACGGGAGGACGGGAGCGCGGTTCGCTGAACCCGGGGAAGCCTGGGAACCCGAAGGACCGGAACAAAGACACAGTCAGGAGAAACCTCGATGCCCCTCCACAAGGGTCCTGGTAAGCACCAGAAGCACCATATGTCGTACAACCCGTTCTTCGGAGAGGCGAACCCGGTCAGCGGCATGACCGAGGCACCGCCCACGCACCGGCTCCCGGACGCGCCCCTGCCTCCGAACACCGCGGCACAGCTGGTGCACGACGAACTGATGCTGGACGGCAACTCCCGGCTGAACCTGGCCACCTTCGTGACCACGTGGATGGAGCCGCAGGCCGCGGTCCTGATGGCGGAGTGCCGTGACAAGAACATGATCGACAAGGACGAGTACCCGCGCACCGCCGAACTGGAGCGGCGCTGTGTGGCGATGCTCGCCGACCTGTGGAACGCCCCGGACCCGTCGACGGCGGTGGGCTGTTCCACGACCGGGTCGAGCGAGGCGTGCATGCTCGCCGGGATGGCGCTCAAGCGCCGGTGGGCGAAGCGCAACGGCGACCGCTATCCCGGGGCGCGGCCCAACCTGGTGATGGGCGTCAACGTGCAGGTCTGCTGGGAGAAGTTCTGCGCCTTCTGGGAGGTGGAAGCCCGCACGGTGCCCATGGAGGGCGACCGCTTCCATCTCGATCCGCAGGCCGCGGCGGAACTGTGCGACGAGAACACCATCGGCGTGGTCGGCATCCTCGGCTCGACCTTCGACGGCTCCTACGAGCCGATCACCGACCTGTGCACGGCCCTGGACGACCTGCGGGACCGGACCGGGCTCGACATCCCGGTGCATGTGGACGCGGCGTCCGGCGGGATGATCGCACCGTTCCTGGACGAGGACCTGGTGTGGGACTTCCGGCTCCCTCGCGTCGCCTCGATCAACACCTCGGGCCACAAGTACGGCCTGGTGTACCCGGGAGTGGGCTGGGCCCTGTGGCGGGACAAGGAGGCGCTGCCCGAGGAGCTCGTGTTCCGCGTCAACTACCTGGGCGGCGACATGCCGACCTTCGCCCTCAACTTCTCCCGCCCCGGCGCCCAGGTGGTCGCGCAGTACTACACGTTCCTGCGGCTGGGGCGGGAGGGCTTCCGTGCGGTACAGCAGTCCACGCGTGACGTGGCACGCTCACTCGCCGAGCGGATCGACGCGATGGGTGACTTCCGGCTGCTGACCCGGGGCGACGAGCTGCCGGTCTTCGCCTTCACCACCACGCCCGAGGTGACGGCGTACGACGTGTTCGACGTCTCGCGGCGGCTGCGGGAGAACGGCTGGCTGGTGCCCGCGTACACCTTCCCGGCCAACCGCGAGGACCTGTCCGTGCTGCGGATCGTGTGCCGCAACGGTTTCACGGCGGACCTCGCGGAACTGCTCGCGGAGGATCTGCAGCGGCTGCTGCCGGACCTGCGCCGCCAGCCGCATCCGATGGTCCGGGACAAGGAGGCCGCGACGGGCTTCCACCACTGACGGCCTCCGCCTCGCACGCCCTCCACCACTGACGGCCTCCGCCGCACACGGCTTACGCCGTTCACGGGTGCCGGCCGTGCGGTGGCGTCACCTGTACGGGGGTGTGTCACCCGGTCGAGGGAGCGGCACGGGTTGCGGGAACCCGGCCGCTCCGGCGGCCGTTGGGCCCTGTGACTGGCCGGATCCGGCTGTACCGGCCGCACAGCCGTACCGGTAGGCACCCGCTGTACCGGCGGCACCGACAAGATCGGCCGTCCCGGCCTCCCGGCTGGTCCCGGCCGGCCGGGACCGCCTCCGGACTACTCCGCCTGTTCCAGGGCCACAAGCTCGAAGGCGGTCTTCCCGTCCACGGACTCCCGGATGATGTCGGCGTGACCCGCGTGCCTGGCCGTCTCGCGGATCAGGTTCAGCATCATCCAGCGCAGCGAGACGTGCTCGCGCGGGAACCAGGGCGCCTCGGGGAGTTCGAAGGTGTCGTCGAGGCTGGGCGCGGAGGTGATGAAGGCCTCCGTCTCGGCGGCGATCTTGTCCCAGCCGGCGAGCAGGGACTCGACCGTCTCGTCCCCGACGAGCCGGAAGGACTCCGACCAGTTCGACTCGTCGCGCCGCACGGCCGGCTGCTCGCCCCTGGCACGGGCGGTCCAGCTCTGCTCGACCTCGGCGGTGTGCTTGACCAGCCCGGCGAGACACAGCTCGCTGACGGTGGACCGGGACGACGCCTGCTCGTCGGTGAGCCCGAGCACGGCCCGCCGGATACCGCCGCGTTCCGCCGCGAGGTAGGAGAGCAGCGCGCCGCGCTCGTCGCCCGGAGCCTCGGCGTGAACGTGAGTGACCATGACCGTCGCCTTTCTTCGGTTCGGCAGAGGGGTCCGGGGAGAACCGGCGGAACCGGCGGAGTCCGGAACCGTCCGGGAGACACCCGGAGGGTTCGCGGAGGGATTCCCGGAGCGGTTCCCTCTGGCTGACACCGACGACGCTACGGGCCCATGAGGTCAGATCCTGTCCTCATGGGCCCGGGCAAGCGGCTGAAAAGAAGGGAGAAACCGAGGGGAGGAACCGAACGGACCGAAGACCCGGAACGAAAGATCCCTGGAACGAAAGACCCCCGGAACGGGAAGCCGCCTAGAACGGGAAGCCGCTGCGGCCGTGCTGGACGGAGACCCACTTCAGGGTGGTGAAGGCGTCCAGGGTGGTCTCGCCGTTGAGGCGGCCCACGCCGGAGCTCTTCTCGCCGCCGAAGGGCACCAGGGGCTCGTCGTGGACGGTGCCGTCGTTGACGTGGAACATCCCGGTGTCGATCCGGCGGGCGAAGGCCACGCCGCGCTCGACGTCACCGGTGTGGACGGCTCCGCTCAGCCCGTACGGGGTGTCGTTGACGATGCGTACGGCCTCCTCCTCGCCATCGAAGGGGATGAGGAAGGCGACCGGGCCGAAGACCTCCTGGTGCAGGAGGGCCGAGTCGGCGGGCACGCCGGTGAGGACGGACGGCTCGACCAGGTTCTCGGTGGTCGTGCCGCGCACCAGGGCGGTGGCGCCCTCGGCGAGGGCCTGTTCGACGACGGCCGAGAGGGAGTCCGCCTGCTGGGAGTTGATCACCGGGCCGATGATCGTCTGCGGGTCGCGCGGGTCACCGACCTTGAGCGTCTTCACCTTGGCGACGAACTTCCCGGTGAACTCGTCGGCGACGGAGCGGTCGACCAGGACCCGGTTGGCGGCCATGCAGACCTGGCCCTGGTGGACGTAGCGGCTGAAGACGGCGGCGTCGACGGCGTAGTCGATGTCGGCGTCGTCGAGGACCACGATCGCGCTGTTGCCGCCGAGTTCCAGCACCGTGCGCTTGAAGTGCGAGGCGCAGACGGTGGCGACGTGACGGCCGACCTTGTCGGAGCCGGTGAAGGAGATGACCTTGGGAAGGGGGTGCTCCAGGAAGGAGTCACCGATCTCGGCGATGTCCGTGATGACGACATTGAGCAGGCCGCCGGGCAGGCCCGCGTCCTCGAAGATCTTCGCGACCAGGGAGCCGCCGACGATCGGGGTGTTCTGGTGCGGCTTGAGGACCACGCCGTTGCCGAGCGCCAGGGCCGGGGCGACCGACTTGATCGACAGCAGGAAGGGGAAGTTGAACGGGCTGATCACTCCGACGACCCCGACGGGCTCGCGGTAGAGACGGTTCTCCTTGCCGTCGACGGGCGACGGCAGGATCTTGCCCTCGGGGCGCAGCGCCAGGTGGACCGACTCGCGCAGGAACTCCTTGGCGAGGTGCAGTTCGAACGCGGCCTTCAGCCGGGTGCCGCCGAGCTCGGCGATGATCACCTCGGTGATCTCCTGCTCGCGCTCCTCGACCAGGCGCAGCGCCTTCTCGAACACGGCACGGCGGGCGTAGGCATTGGTCGCGGCCCACTGCTTCTGGGCACGGGCGGCCGCCTGGTAGGCGGCGTCCACCTCTTCGACGGTGGCTATGGCGATCGAGGCCAGCTTCTCGCCGTCGAACGGGTTGAAGTCGATGATGTCCCAGGAGCCGGAGCCCTGGCGCCATTGACCGTCGATGTACTGCTGAGCCAGGTCGGTGAAGTAGGACGACGACATGTGATCCCTCAATCCCCTGCTGCAGAGGCGGTCGGAGCAGCCGCGACGGACAGCCGATCACCTACATGCGATCATCTGCTGATCAGTTTTCGCCTGATCATTTTTATGGGCTGATCGCACGTCATCGTACTTGCGTGTCCACGGAGTTGAGGGCGCACTTCGGCCAACCGGACACGATCCACAGGAAAAACCGGGGGCAGTCCCTACGACAGTTGCAGCAGCCCGCGCAGCAGGTCGCGGCTCTCGGACGGTCCGGGGCTGTCCTTCTGGAGCTCACCGAGCGCCTTCTCGTACTGGGCGACGTCCTCGCGCTTGTCCAGATAGAGGGCGCTGGTGAGCTGCTCCAGGTAGACGACGTCCGAGAGGTCGGACTCGGGGAAGCTGAGGATCGTGAAGGCGCCGCTCTCCCCGGAGTGTCCGCCGAAGCCGAACGGCATGATCTGCAGCCGTACGTTGGGGCGTTCGGAGATCTCGATGAGGTGCTGGAGCTGGCCCCGCATCACCTCGCGGTCGCCGTAGGGACGGCGCAGGGCGGCCTCGTCGAGGACGACGTGGAGTTCGGGGGCGTTCTCGGCCACGAGGTACTTCTGCCGCTCGAGGCGGAGCGCGACACGCCGGTCGACGTCGGCCTCGCTCGCGCCCTGCATCCCACGCCGCACGACGGCCTGCGCGTACGCCTCGGTCTGGAGCAGGCCGTGCACGAACTGCACCTCGTAGGCACGGATCAGCGACGCGGCACCCTCGAGACCCACGTAGGTGGGGAACCAGCTCGGGAGAACGTCCGAATAGCTGTGCCACCATCCCGCCACATTGGCCTCCCGGGCGAGGGAGAGCAGCGAGGTACGCTCCGTCTCGTCCGAGATGCCGTAGAGCGTCAGCAGGTCTTCCACGTCTCTGGTCTTGAAGCTCACCCGGCCCAGTTCCATCCGGCTGATCTTCGATTCCGAGGCGCGGATCGAGTAACCCGCCGCCTCACGCGTGATCCCCCGTGCCTCTCGCAGTCTCCTGAGTTGCGAGCCGAGCAGCATGCGCCGCACCACCGATCCGGGCTCTCCCGCGCTCACGTTCGCCAGCCTCCCCAACGGTTCTCAGGGGCCGCAGTCTGCCACTAAAACACTTCGAGCTGTACTCGTCCGGTTACGGAAACGAGCACGCTCCGGACGTTTCGCACGCGACGAGGTGAGCAGGGAGCAAGAAGTACGAGGGAAGTTGGCGGAAAAAATGGCCAACAAGCGGTACGTCAGGGTCCAATTCGGTCAGCTGCACGTGCATCTGCCCTTGCATCTGCTGTTCGCTTCGGAAACCATGGTCTCGCGCAACCGCTGCATCGCAACGACCGCGAATTCCCGGGAGTGCCTCGCATGGGGACGAATGGATCGACCATGCTCGAGCCGTTAAGGCAGGGCCTTCCTCCGCTGGATCCCGCGGCCGTGTCGAACGCCGCCTCCTGCGCCCTGCCCGCCCGTTACGAAGCGGTGCGCGAGGCCCGCGCGTTCACGCGCGGCACCCTCCAGCAGTGGCACACGGACGAACGCTTCGACGACATCTGCCTGGTCGTCTCGGAACTCGTCACCAACGCCCTGCGGCACGCCCTGCCGTCCGGCTCGCCCCGGCTGCCCGACCAGTCCCCCGCCGTACGGCTGCACCTGATGCAGTGGACGGAGCGGCTGGTGTGCGCGGTGCGGGACCCCAGCCAGGAGAGCCCGGTCGCGGGAGAACCGGAGGACTGCGCGGCCGAGTCGGGGCGCGGGCTGTTCCTGGTCGACTCCTTCAGCGACAGCTGGGGCTGGCACCCGATGACAGGCGCGCTCGGCGGCAAGGTCGTCTGGGCACTGTTCCGGCTGCCTGCCGTCAGATGACGGACGGACCGCGACGCGCTTCGGGACGTCACGGTTCTACGCGCGTCGCGGCAGCGGGCCAACAGCGGCGGCCGGTGAACAGGGTCACGTCGGCCACGGGCAGGGTCAGCCGGCGATCAGATGGTCGAACTCGCCGTCCTTGATGCCGAGCAGCATCGCCTCGATCTCGGCGCGCGTGTAGACGAGCGCGGGGCCGTCGGGGAAGCGCGAGTTGCGCACCGCGACGTCCCCGCCGGGCAGGCGTGCGAACTCCACGCAGGAGCCCTGGGAGTTGCTGTGCCGGCTCTTCTGCCAGGCCACCCCGTCCAGCTCCGCGGCCGCCATACCGTTGTAAGGGTGCAGGCCGGACACACCGGCCAGGCCGGACACGCCGGGCACGCCGGACGCGTCGGCAACGTCGTACAACACGTCGTACACGTCGTGGTCCACAGGTCGCTCCCCGGTGATGCACTGGCTGGTGAGGCCATTGATGCAATGGTCAACTGACCCGGATCATAGCTCTGTTCACGTGCAGATGCGTGAGCATATGCACGTGCACGCGGAGTGCTTCTCCGGTTACAGCTTTGACGCGCGCTTTACCAAGGGCTTACCGAGGGCGGCGGCGATCGCCTTACGGGAGGGACATGACTGCCGCCGGTACCGCAGAGGGCCGGCTCCTCGAACTGTTCCGGCGTCTGCCCCGAAGCCCGCAGGGCATGCCCCTGCGGGACATGGACATAGGCATGGACATGACCCTTGTCGGCTGTCCCCCGGTAAAGGAAGAGACGCCCGCCACGGCATTCCTGTTCCCGGGTTCCGGGTATTGGTTCGAGAGCCGTTCAAAGGGGCCCGCGGGGGTGCTGGTAGCTTGCCGCTGTCCCTCCGGCCGACCGGGCCGGCCGGCTAGAGCTTGGGAGTCTCCAGTGACTTCGGTGACCAGGAACCGTCCGGCGGTACGGCTCGCGGCCGTGGTGGCGGGAGTGACGGGCGCGCTCGCGCTGACCGCGTGCGGTGGCGGCGGCGGGGACACCTCCTCGGCGGCGCCGAGCACCCGGTCGTCCTCGGCGGCGGCCTCCTCCGGCGGCGGCACGGGCGGTTCGAGCAGTCCGAGCGGCTCGGCCGGCTCGGGTGGTTCGGCGTCGAAGGCGTCCGGTCTGCAGGGCAGCTGGCTCGCCACGACCGGCGGCAAGGCGGTGGCGCTGGTGGTCACCGGCACCAAGGCCGGACTGTTCGCGACCGGCGGAACGGTGTGCAGCGGCACCGCGGGCGAGGAGTCGGGCATGCAGATGATCCACCTCGTCTGCACCGACGGCGACAAGCAGCGGACGACCGGCATGGTCGACTCGCTCGGCAAGAGCACGATGACGGTGACCTGGTCGGGCGCGCTGGGCAAGGAGACGTACACCAAGGCGGAGGGCGGCTCCCTGCCGACCGGGCTCCCCACGGCGGGCCTCGGCTCCTCCTGACAGGCGGAGGGCGCCAGACAGCCCGGCCAGGCAGCCCCGGCCAGGCCGGAATCCGGCCGGATCGTCACCCGTTGGTGGGGGCCGGGCGACCGGCACCCCCGCCGAGGCGTGATGATGCGGGTGCACCGGTACACCGTCACGGCCCGCACGGCCGTCACGGCCCTCACGACCCGACCAGGGGACCTGTTCATGCGCGCCATCACGCTCACCGTCACCGCCCTCACCGCCGCCCTCCTGCTCACCGGCTGCGACAGCGGCGGGGGCAAGAGCAGCAGCGGCTCCTCCGCCTGCTCGTTCGACCGGATCGGTCTGCAGGTCGGCCCGGCGAGCGCCGCGCCCGCGGCCGGTGACACGGGCGAGGTCACCGTCTCGATCACCAACAAGAGCGCCAAGTGCACCCTGGACGGCTTCGCGGGCATCAAGCTGATCGCGGCCTCCGGGTCGGCCGCGGTGCCCGCGCTGCCGGGTGCGAAGGCGCAGAAGCTGACGCTCGCCAAGGGCGACGCGGCCACCTTCACGATCTCCTACGTGCGCGGCGACGCGGGCGCGGCCACCAGCCTCGCGGCGAAGACCATGAAGATCTCCCTGCCGGGCAGCACGGACTCGCAGTCCTACGCCTGGACCTACGGCCCGGTCGCCGAAAAGGGCTCCGCCACCACCCCGGACGCCACGGTGAGCGCGTTCACGCAGGCGGGTGACTAGCCGGTGCGGTGACCGGAAGACGACGTCCGCCCCGTCGCGACGCCCGGCACTCCCCGGAGCCCTTCGAGCAGGGGGACCCCGGAGAGCACGCCCCGGACGCCGCTCCTGCGCGGGCGGACGCCGCCTGCCGTGGCGGCTGGTCCGGGTGTTCGGACACGAGCGGTGGCTCCGCACGTCTGCCGCCGGTCCGCCTCCGCACGTCTGCCGCCGATCCGCCCCGGGGGTGCCGGTCGTCACGGGGGCAGCGGCCGGCCCGGCAGACGGGCGCGGGTCGCCGCCGCCGCGCCCTCCGTCCAGCCCGCCTCGTCCGTGACGCCGCGCAGGCGGGTGGTGACCGTCTTCGGGAACAGCTGGTCCAGCCGCTGGGCGACGGCGGCCTCGCGGCTCGCCAGGACGGGCAGCAGATCCGCCGAGCCGGGAGCCTCCGCCGTCGCTGTCGCCGCCGCGGCCGTGAGCCGGTCGCCGATGCGGTGGGCGTAGGCGGCCAGGAAGGACTGCCGGAAGGTCTTCGTCCGCTTCCTTCCGCCCGCCCGCTGTGCCGCCTCCGCCCTGGTCATCGCGGTCGTGGCCTGGACCAGGAGGGAGGTGTGGAGCAGTTCCACCGCCTCCAGGTCCGCCTCGAAACCGACGACCGTGGAGAAGCAGTACGCCTCGTGCCACACGGCGCGGCAGTGGTTGGCCCCGGCCACCGCGTCCAGCAGCACCGCCTTGGCCTGCTCGTACGGCGGTTCGACCCCGATCCGGCAGGCTCCGGGCACGTCCTTGCCGGGGGTGCCGGCGGCGAGCAGGGCCTCGTCGATGCTGTGCCGCGCCATCAGCTCCTGCGCCTTGGCGCTGAGCGCCTCCGCCTCCTCGGGGAACCCGGTCGCCTCGGCCTTGGCGAGCAGTGCGCGGATGCGGGTGAGCATCCGGGAGGCCGGCTGCGGGTGCGGATGCCGCCCGGGCCCCGCCGTCCCGGGCCGCCCGGAGGCGGGCCGGTCCCGTGACTCCAGGGGGTCCAGCGCGGGCAGGCGCAGCAGCAGGCGGTAGAGCTCCAGGACGGCGGTGGCGTGCGAGAAGCGGTCGGTGCGGGGCGGCGCGGGTACGGCGGCCAGTTCCTCCAGCTGCGCCGTCCAGCGTGGCCCGCGTGGGCCGTCGTCCGGTGCCTGCGCGCGGATCAGCGCGGCGGCGTGGCGTACGTGGGGGTCGTCCAGGTCGCGCCGTACGAGCCGTACGACGTCGGCGGGCTGCCAGCCGCGCCGCCAGGCCGCCGCGACGAACTCCCGGCCGCGCCGCTCCAGTTCGGTGTCCGCGCCGGGGTCGGCGGCGAGGAACGAGGCGCCGGTGTCGAGGCCGGGGTCGGTGTCGTCGTAGAGGGCGGCCCGGAAGGCGCGGTCCACGGTGCTGGGCGGCGTACTCACCCGTCGATCCTGACACGGGGCACCCGGCATCCGACTGTCAACCAGAGGTTGACAGCATCCGGGTGTCAACCTA
Source organism: Streptomyces sp. NPDC047000 (assembly GCF_040644295.1). Taxonomy (NCBI): domain Bacteria; kingdom Bacillati; phylum Actinomycetota; class Actinomycetes; order Kitasatosporales; family Streptomycetaceae; genus Streptomyces; species Streptomyces sp. NPDC047000. The sequence continues at coordinate 440,398 of NZ_JBEYWE010000003.1, read as the reverse complement.
CGGTTGACACATGACCACCAACCCCTCTCCCACCCCCTCCGTCCGCCTCGACGACCTCATCGCGGCGATCAAGAAGGTTCACACCGAACCCCTCGACCAGCTCCAGGACGCGGTGATCGCCGCCGACCACCTGGACGACGTGGCCGACCACCTGATCGGACACTTCGTCGACCAGGCCCGCCGCTCGGGCGCGTCCTGGACCGACATCGGCAGGAGCATGGGCGTCACCCGGCAGGCCGCCCAGAAGCGCTTCGTGCCGAAGGAGTCGGAACTCGACCCGCAGGACTTCAGCCGGTTCACCCCGCGCGCCCGGCAGGCGGTCATGGCCGCGCACGACAGGGCGAAGACGGCGCACCACACCGAGGGCCTGCCCGCACACCTGGTGCTCGGTCTCCTCGCCGACCCCGACGGCCTCGCCGCCCAGGCGGTCATCGCCCAGGGCGTCACCCTCCGGCAGGTCGCCGAGGCCGCGACGGCCGCCCTGCCGCCCGCCGCCGAGAACGCCCCCGAGCTGGTGCCGTACGGCCCGGACGCCAAGAAGGTCCTGGAACTGACCTTCCGTGAGGCGCTGCGGCTCGGCCACAACTACATCGGCACCGAACACATGCTGCTCGCCCTGCTGGAGCACGAGAACGGCAGCGGCGTCCTCAGCGGTCTCGGCATCGGCAAGGAGAGGACCGAGCAGTACGTCGCCCAGGTGCTCGCCCTCCTCCTCGAACAGCGTGAGCAGGACGCCCGGCCGGCAGCCGGGGACGAGGCGGCGGCCGGAGACACCCCGGGCGACTGAAGCCGCGGGCCGGAACGGCTTCCGAGGACGGGGGCCGGGGTGTTGTCAGTGGGGGCTGCGACACTGTCCGGCATGGCCGACCGCTGGGCGCTCGCTCCGGCCGAGGACGGTGGCGCGGACCTCGCCCCCCTCGGCCCGGACGGGCTGCCCGCCGGACCGGTGCGGCGGGAGCGGGACCTCGTCACGGCCGTCCGGGACCGGCCCGAGGTGACACGGTGGGTGTGGCGCTCCACCGCCGAGGTCTATCCGCGTCTGCTGGACGCGGAGGTGCGCGTCGAGCGGTGCTACGACATCGAGGACGCCGAGACCCTGCTGCTCGGCCACGAGGGCCGCCACGGCAGACCGCACTCCGCGGCCGCCGCCCTGGCCAGACTGCGCGGCGGCGCCGAACCGCCCGACCCGCCGCAGCGCGCCGCCGAACCCGGCGCGCAGTCACCGCTGTTCGAACCGCGGGACAGTGTCCGTCTGCCGCTCGAGGACCTCCTCGCGGTCTACGCCGACCAGCAGCGCCGCCACGAGGCGACCGCCCACCCGGGCCGCATGCGGCTGCTCACCGCGGCCGAGTCGGCGGGGATGCTGGTGGCCGCCGAGATGAACCGCGCGGGGCTGCCCTGGAGCGCCCCCGTGCACCGCGAGGTGCTGCGCGAGCTGCTCGGCGAGCGGTACGCGGGCGGCGGCGAGCCCCGCCGCCTCGCCGAACTCGCGGACGAGGTGTCCGCGGCCTTCGGCCGGCGGGTCAGACCCGACCTGCCGGCCGATGTGATCAAGGCCTTCGCCCAGGCCGGGATCAAGGTGCGTTCGACACGCCGCTGGGAGCTGGCGTCCGTCGACCACCCGGCCGTGAAACCCCTGATCGAGTACAAGAAGCTGTACCGCATCTGGGTCGCCCACGGCTGGACCTGGCTGCAGGACTGGGTGCGCGACGGACGGTTCCGCCCCGAGTTCCTCGCGGGCGGCACGGTCACCGGACGCTGGGTCACCAACGGCGGGGGCGCGTTGCAGATACCCAAGGTCATCCGGCGCGCCGTCGTCGCCGACCCCGGCTGGCGGCTCGTCGTGGCCGACGCCGACCAGATGGAGCCGCGCGTCCTCGCGGCGATCTCCCGCGACCCCGGCCTGATGGAGGTGGCCGGACGGGAGACCGACCTGTACCAGTCGGTGTCCGACCACGCCTTCTCCGGCGACCGGGCGCAGGCGAAGATCGCCGTGCTCGGCGCCGTCTACGGCCAGACGTCCGGGGACGGCCTCAAGAACCTCGCCGCGCTCAGACGCCGCTTCCCGGCCGCCGTGGCCTACGTCGACGATGCGGCCCGGGCCGGGGAGGAGGGCCGGCTGGTACGCACCTGGCTCGGCCGGACCTGCCCTCCGGCGGCCGGCGCGGGCACGGCCGAGGACGCGGCGGAGGAGGCGGGCATCCCCCAGGCTCCCGGTGGCCCGGGTGGAGACGACGCCACCGGTGACCCCGACGGGGCGGGCGGCTCCGGCGGCCCCGGTGGCGGCTGGCTGCCGGGCCACGCCTCGTCCGACGCCCGCGCCCGGGGCCGTTTCGCCCGCAACTTCGTCGTCCAGGGCAGCGCCGCCGACTGGGCCCTGCTGCTGCTCGCCGCGCTGCGCCGGGCCTGTGTGCCGCTGGCGGCGGAGCTGGTCTTCTTCCAGCACGACGAGGTGATCGTGCACTGTCCCGAGGAGGAGGCCGAGACGGTGGTGGCGGCGATCCGGGAGGCGGCGGAGCTGGCCGGCCGGCTGACGTTCGGGGCCACGCCGGTGCGGTTCCCGTTCACCACGGCGGTGGTGGAGTGCTACGCCGACGCGAAGTGAGGGGACGTCACCTCCGTACAGCGGTGGGCGTCACGTCCGTGCAGCGGTGGGCGTCACGTCCGTACAGCGGCTGGCGGAGCCGCGTCAGACGACGGGCGGCCGTCCCAGCCGGGTGAGGCGCCACACCGTGGACCAGCGCATCGGCCGCCGCTCCCCGGCCGGCTGGCGCACGCCTTCCAGGAACCCGCCCCACCACGCCCGCAGCCCCGCGGCCGACCTGGTCCGTACGAGGGTGAGGAGGGCCCACACCCCGAGGTGCACCGGGATCAGCGGCAGCGGGAGCCGCCGCCGGACCAGCCAGACCCGGTTGCGGGCGGTGACCCGGTGGTAGATGGCGTGCCGGGCGGGCGAGGTACGGGGGTGCCGCAGGAGCAGCTCGGGTGCGTAGAGGATCTTCCAGCCGGCGTCGGCCGCACGCCAGGCCAGGTCGGTCTCCTCGTGCGCGAAGAAGAACTCGGCGGGCCAGTCCCCGGTCTGCGCGAGCATCTCCATCCGCAGCGCGTGCCCGCCCCCGAGGAACCCGGTGACGTAACCGCCGCGCAGCGGATCGGAGTTGCCGATCCGCGGGACGTGCCGCTGCTGGGTGTGCCCCTCCTCGTCGGCGATCCGGAACCCGACGATGCCGAGCCGCGGATCGGCGGCGTACAGGTCCCGCAGCCGGCGCAGCACATCGGCGTCGACGAGCAGCCCGTCGTCGTCCAGGTCGACGACGACGTCGATGTCGCCGAACTCCCGCAGGCGCCGCAGCGCGACGTTGCGTCCGCCGGGACAGCCGAGGTTCTCCTCGACGTCGACGGTGGTGACCTCACCGGGCAGGTGCAGCCGTTCGGTGAGGCCGCCCAACCGGCAGCCGTTGCCGACGACGACGATCCGCGCGGGGGCGAGATCCTGCTTGGCCACGGACTCCAGCAGCGCGTCCAGCTCCGCGGGCCGGTTCCCCATGGTGACCACGGCCACCGCGATCCTCGGCTCCGTCAACGCCCCTCACTCCATCCGACCGACCGGGGCGCGTGTCCGTGCACTGATCGCCCGGCGCCCTTCGTTCACCACGATGTTGCTTCCCGGGCGCCATGAAAACTGATACCGATTCACTTTGCGCCGTTTTTACAGCGGTTTTCCCCACGCCGCACGTATCTCCGGCACCGGAGCGTCCGGGGCCCGCCCACCCGGTACGGATCAGCCCGCTCCGGCCGCCCGCCGCCCGGATCAGGCGGACGGAGCCGTGTACAAGCCCTTCCGGCCGAGCAGTTCGAGGAAGGCCGCGGTCTGCCGTTCGTCCAGGGCCGCGGTCGGAAGGGCCATGGCCGATCGCGGAGACGTCCGCAGGACCCAGAAGCCGTCGACGCGTGAGACGCTCCGGAACGCCGTCCACGCCCGGGAGGTCGCCCGGTCAGGCCCCTGGGCGCGGTACTCCGTGTCCGTCATGGTCACCGTGACTTCCCGCTGTCTCCTGAGACAGGGCCTCAGCTGCAGCCGGACGGCGGTCTCGCCCAGCAGGAGGACGAGCGCTCCGTAGCACGCCGGCGTCGCGCCGGCCGCAGCGGCGTCGGGCACTCCGGCGAGTCCGGCGGCCGTCGCGGCGGCCCCGATCGTCACCGACCCGACGGTGACGGCCCTACGGCGGGTGTACGCGCGCCGGGAGCAGGCCCGACAGGAGCGCAGCGCCGGCGCGGGCGTGGTCACGAAGGTGGTCGTGACCAGCGTCTCGGACACGCCTGCTCTCGCGTCTCGGTAGAGGGACAAGCCGAGGAGGCGGATCAGCCGGATGCGGGACGGCCACGGCGGCCACCCCGGCGATCGGACCCACGTCCACCGGTACCGCCGCCGGTCCCGGCGCTCCGCGCGGTGCCACCGCCCGCGGCCCCGTCGGAGCGGTCGCCCGCCGCCCGCCGCCCGGATCCACGGACAGCCTTGCCGGTGCCGGTGCCGATGCCGGTGCCGGAACCGGAGCCACTGCCCGCGCCGGTGCCGGTGCCGGGCGCGGACCGGCGGCCGGAACCGCGTCGGCCGGTCGCCGACGTGTCCCCCGCCGCTGCCGCCCCGGCCCCGGCCGCGGTCCGCCGTTCCGAGCCCCGGCGCCCGGCTCCGAGAGCCGCATCCGTCGTGGCCCCCGCGCCGCCGCCGTTGCGGCGGCGGCGCGACCGGTCGCCGCCGGGCTGGGCGGCGGTGGTCCTCCGGCCCTGGCGGGACGGCGCCGTCGGCGTCGCCTGCTGCGGGATCTCGATGGTGACGGCCTCGCCGGACGGCTCGCGGGCGCCGGTGATGGTGGTGAGTTCCACGTCGTCCGACGTGACGCGTGCGGTCCGGGGGCGGACACCGGCGTCCGACATGAGCCGGGTGACGTCCCGCTTCTGTTCGGGCAGCACCAGGGTGACCACGCTGCCGGAGCCGCCGGCGCGGGCCGTGCGGCCGCCCCGGTGGAGGTAGTCCTTGTGGTCGGCGGGGGGATCGACGTTGACGACGAGGTCGAGATCGTCGATGTGTATGCCACGGGCCGCGACGTTCGTCGCCACCAGGGCGGTGACCTGGCCGTTCTTGAACTGTTCCAGGGTGCGGTTGCGCTGCGGCTGGCTGCGGCCCCCGTGCAGTGCCGCCGCGCGCACGCCGACGGCCAGGAGCCGCTTGGCGAGCCGGTCCGCGGACCGCTTGGTGTCGAGGAAGAGGAGGACCCGGCCGTCACGGGCGGCGATGCGCGTGGTGACGGCCTTCTTGTCGGTCTCGTCCTGGACGTGCAGCACATGGTGTTCCATGGTGGCCACCGCGCCCGCGGAGGGGTCCACGGAGTGCACCACGGGGTCGGTCAGGAACCGCTGCACCAGCTGGTCGATGTTGCGGTCCAGGGTGGCCGAGAAGAGCAGGTGCTGTCCGTCGGGCCGTACCTGCCGGATCAGCTTGGTGATCTGCGGCATGAAGCCCATGTCGGTCATCTGGTCGGCCTCGTCCAGCACCGTGATGCGTACGTCGCCGAGTACGCAGTCCCCGCGTTCCACGAGGTCGTTGAGCCGGCCGGGACTGGCCACGACCACCTCGGCGCCGCGCCGGAGCACAGCCGCCTGCTTGGTGAGGGAGAGCCCGCCGACCACGGTGGCAAGGCGCAGGTTCACGGCCGTCGCGTAGGGGGTCAGCGCGTCGGTGACCTGCTGGGCGAGTTCGCGGGTGGGCACCAGTACGAGGGCGAGGGGCGCCCTGGGCTCCGCGCGCAGACCGGCCGTGCGGGCCAGGAGCGCCAGCCCGAACGCGAGGGTCTTGCCGGAACCGGTGCGGCCCCGTCCCAGCAGGTCACGGCCGGCGAGCGAGTTCGGCAGGGTGGCGGCCTGGATGGGGAAAGGCGTGGTCACACCCTGAGCGGTGAGGGTCTTCAGGAGCCCCGCCGGCATGTCCAGATCGGCGAAGTGCTCGACGGCGGGAAGCGCGGGTGTCGTGCTCTCCGGCAGCCGGAATTCCCGCGACGCCGACACGGACGGCGGCGGTGACGAGGCGCGCCGGTTGGATTTCTGGGGTCTGCGGGACATGCCGTGGTCTGCCTTTCCTGGGAACAGCACAAACCGGGGTCCGCACCATGACGGTGCGGACCCCGGTGAGCGGATACGCGTCCGGCGATCAGGCGGGGACGATGTTCTCCGCCTGCGGGCCCTTCTGGCCCTGCGTGACGTCGAAGGAGACCCGCTGGCCCTCCTGGAGCTCACGGAAGCCCTGGGTGGCGATGTTCGAGTAGTGGGCGAAGACGTCGGGGCCGCCGCCGTCCTGCTGGATGAAGCCGAAACCCTTTTCGGCGTTGAACCACTTCACGGTTCCCTGAGTCTGTGCCATGACCTTCTCCTTCTGTAGGCAGAGGCCCCATCCGGAGATTCCGGAAAAAAACAATGCGCCTGAAGGAGAAACATTCCCGTCAGGCGCACATGGGTTCATGGGTACCACAACTGCAACACTCACAGCGTAGCACGGCACCCCGACCAGCGGTGGCCGACCGGTCGGTACGCGATCAGCCGGTACCCGATCAGCCGGTGGCGCGGCGCAGCCGGACGACGTTCCAGGAGACGGGCGGGAGGTGTACGGCGAGACGGCCGCCGGTGACGTCACCGGTGCCGGCGGCGCGCGGGCGGACCCGGTCGGGATGCTGCTCGGTGTTCGTGGCGCGGAGGTCCGGGTCGCTGAGCACCGAGTGTTCCACCGGCACGTAGCCGGGGAAGGCCCGCAGGTCGAGGGCGAGTTCGACGGTCTCGGACCGGTGCCGGTTGACGGCGAGGACGGTGAGTTCGTCGGCGCCCCCGTCCCCGGCCAGATGGGTGGCGACCGCGTCGACGACGGAGACCTCGCCGAACCTCGCGGTGTCGTACACCGGTGCCACCGGCTCCACCCGCAGGACGGTGCCGCGGGCGTGCCGGGCGGCCTGGGCGAAGGGGTGGAAGGTGGTCTGGCGCCAGCTGGGGCCGCCGGGCTCGCTGCGGATGGGGGCGATGACGTTGACGAGCTGGGCGAGGCAGGCGGCGGTGACGCGGTCGCTGTTGCGCAGCAGGCTGATCAGCAGCCCGCCGACGACGACGGCGTCGGCGACGCTGTACTCGTCCTCGATGACGCGCGGGGCGACCGCCCAGTCGGCGGGCTTGTCCTGTGCCTCGAAGCGGGACAGGTACCAGACGTTCCACTCGTCGAAGGAGATGTTGATCCGCTTCTTCTTGCGCTGCTTGGCCCGGACGTGGTCGGCGGTGGCGACCACCGACTCCACGAACCGGTCCATGTCGACCGGCGAGGCGAGGAAACTGCCGAGGTCTCCGTCGAGTTCCTCGTAGTAGGCGTGGCAGGAGATGTAGTCGACCTCGTCGTAGGCCTCCTCCAGGACGGTGGCCTCCCAGGCACCGAAGGTCGGCATCGAGGAACTGGAGCTGCCGCAGGCCACCAGTTCCAGGCCGGGGTCGATCATGCGCATGGCGCGGGCGGTCTCGGCGGCGAGGCGGCCGTACTCCGCGGCGGTCTTGTGGCCGGTCTGCCAGGGGCCGTCCAGCTCGTTGCCCAGGCACCACATCCGGATGCCGAAGGGGTCCCGGGCGCCGTTCTTGATCCGCTGTTCGGACCGGGCGGTCCCGCCGGGGTGGTTGCAGTACTCCAGCAGGTCCAGTGCCTCCTGCACACCGCGGGTGCCGAGGTTGAGGGCCATCATCGGCTCGACGCCGGCCTTGGCGGCCCAGGAGGTGAACTCGTGCAGGCCGAAGGCGTTGGTCTCCGTGCTGTGCCAGGCGAGGTCGAGGCGTGCGGGCCGGTCGGCCACCGGGCCGACGCTGTCCTCCCAGCGGAAGCCGGAGACGAAGTTGCCGCCGGGGTAGCGGACGGTGGTCACACCGAGTTCGCGGACCAGGTCGAGCACGTCACCGCGCAGGCCGTCCTCGTCGGCGCTCGGATGGCCGGGTTCGTAGATGCCGGTGTACACGCACCGGCCCATGTGCTCGACGAACGAGCCGAAGGTGCGGGGGCTGACGTCGGCGACGCGGAAGGCGGGGTCGACGGTCAGGGAGGCGTGCAGCATGAGTCGCTCCGTGGAGAAAGGACGCGGGGAGGGCCGCGACGCTGCGGCCGACACGGGAGGGGAGGTACGCGCGGGAGGAGGAACACGCGTGAGGAGGGGAGAGGAGGGGAAGGGACGCGTGAGGTGGGTGGGTGGGTGGGGGGAAGGGGCCCGGGCCGGGGCTACTTGAGGCTGCCGACGGTCAGACCGCCGCGCCAGTACCGCTGGAGGAGGAGGAACGTGGCGATCAGGGGCAGGATCGCCACCAGCGACCCCACGACCACCAGCGTGAACAGCACGTTGGCACCGCTCTGCACCATCGCACCCGCGTACCAGGACTGCAGGCCGACGGTGAGCGGGAACAACTTGTCGTTGTTGAGCATCACCAGCGGCAGGAAGAAGTTGTTCCAGGTGCCGACCACGGAGAACAGCAGCACGGTCACCAGCGCGGGCCGCAGCGTGGGCAGCGCGACGCTGAACAGCACGCGCATCTCACCGGCCCCGTCGACGCGGGCCGCCTCGAGCAGTTCGTCGGGCAGGGACTCCTGGACGTACACCCGCACCAGGTAGACGCCGAACGGGTTGAGCAGCGAGGGCAGGATGACCGCCCACATGGTGTCCGTCAGGGCCACCTTGCTCAGCAGCAGATAGGTGGGGATGGCCAGCGCCGTCGCGGGGACCATGATCGCGCCGAGCAGCGTGGAGAACAGCAGGTTCCGGCCGGGGAAGCGGTACTTGGCGAACGCGTACCCGGCGAGGGTGGCCACCGCGGTGGCGCCGACGCCGCTGACGCCCGCGTAGACGGCCGTGTTGCCCAGCCAGCGCAGGTACTCGCCGTCGTTGTAGGTGAACAACTGCCGGAGGTTGTCGAAGAAGGATCCCGGCGAGTGGAACCACAGGGCGGCGGTGGAGAACAGCGCGTCGGTGTTCTTGGTGGAGGCGACCGCCAGCCACCAGAACGGCATCAGGAAGTAGAGGATCATCGCCACCATCACCACGTTGACGGTGACGCGCCCCGTGGAGACGCGCGGCCTGCGGCGCCCCGGACGGGCCGTGGGAACGGCGGGGGCGGCGGGGGTGCCGGGAGTGGCTACGGCGCTCGTCACTTCAGTCCGCTCCTTCGGCGTGCGGCGAACAGGAACACGTAGGAGCCGACGAAGACCGCCGCGCCGAGGGCGAAGGAGATCGCGGCGGAGTAGTTGAACTCGGAGTACTGGAAGGCGAGGTTGTAGGCGTAGAGGTTCGGCGTGTAGTCCGGGGTGATCACCGAGGACGCGATGGGCCGGAGGACGCGCGGCTCGGTGAAGAACTGGAGCGTGCCGATGATGGTGAACATCAGTGTGAGCACCAGCGCCGAGGAGATCATCGGGACCTTGACGCGCAGCGCCGTCTGCACCGGGCCGGCCCCGTCGAGCTTCGCCGCCTCGTAGACCTCACGGGGCAGGCCCTGCAGGGCCGCGTAGAGGACGATCATGTTGTAGCCGGTCCACTGCCAGGTCACGATGTTGCCCAGTGAGGTGAGCATCAGGCTGTGGGACAGCAGGTCGACCGAGCCCAGGCCCAGCGCGCTGCTGACCGACTGTACGGGGCCGAACGTCGGGCTGTAGAGGAAGCCCCACATCAGGGCGCCGATCACCGCGGGCACGGCGTACGGCATGAACAGGGTCATCCGGAAGACCTTGGCGAGGCGGCTGCCGATCTCGTCGATGAGCAGGGCCCCGAGGAGTGCGAGACCCAGCATCAGCGGGATCTGCACGAGGCCGAAGACCGCCACCCGGGCCAGCCCGGACAGGAACTGATGGTCCGTGAACGCCTGCCGGTAGTTGGCGAACCAGCTGAAGTGGTCGCCGCCGACCAGGGTGGAGGTGCGCAGACTCAGCCAGAACGCGTAGCCGAGCGGAGCCACCAGGAAGGCGAGGAACAGCAGGGTGAACGGGGTCACCAGGAACAGGCCCATCGCCTTGTGCCGGGTACGGGAGGACAGCCGCCGGCCGGTGAGCGGTCCGCGGTTCCCGCCGGCCGTCGCGGCGTCGCGGGTGGCGCGGGTGGCGCGGGCGTCGCGGCCCCTCCGGACCGGCGGGTCGGGGGGCACGGACGCGGCGTCCGCCGCGGCTCCCTGCCTGAGCGGGTTCATGGAGAACTCCTTGCGCGTCTGGAGGCCCCCGCCGGCGGGACACGGAGCGCGACGGCGCGGACGGGGGCGGTTCGGAGGGACACCGGGGCAGGCGGGACTACTTGCTGACCTTGAATCCCTGCTTGCTCGCGTAGGAGGACACCAGCTGCTGGATGTTGTCCGCGACGGACGACCACGGGGTCCCGCCCTGGATGGCCTTGCCGACCTCGGTGGTCTGCGTGTTGTAGGAGTAGTCCTGGAACGGGCTCCAGTCGAAGGTCCCGATGCTGTTGGCGGCGGGCACGAATATCTTGTTGACCTGCTGGCCGCCGAAGAAGTCGTACTTCTTGTCGTTGAAGTACGCGCCGTTCAGGATGGGTTTGACGGTCGGGAAGAGGTAGGCCTGGTCGATGCCGATCTTCCAGGCGGCCTGCGAGGTGCCGAACAGTTCCCGGGCGACCTGGGTGGCCTCCTTGGGGTGCTGGGTCTGCTTGGTGACCGAGAAGGACGAACCGCCCCAGTCGCCCTGGGCGTTGGCACCGGCCGTCCACTGCGGCAGCGGAGCCGCGCGCCACTTGCCCGAGGTCTTCTTCGCCACGCTGGAGAGGTAGCCGGGACCCCAGCCCGCGGCGAGGTAGGTGACGTACTTGCCGCTGCTGAGCCCGTTGTAGAAGTCGGTGGTCGCGTACGACGCGGTGTCCACGAGCTTGTTCTTCACCAGGTCGCCCCAGTAGTCGTACACCTGCTTGGCACCGGCGTCGTTCAGCTTGACCCCGATGTCCGGCAGCTTGCTCGCCGAGTAGTCGTACGGGCGGGAGCCGGCCTGCCACTGCAGACCCTGGAGCCAGCCCGCGGCCGACTCGTCGCTGCCGAAGTCGGTGATGTACGCCTTGGGATCGGCCTTGTGCAGCTTGACGGCCTCCTCCTTGTACTCCGCCCAGGTCGTCGGGACCTTCAGGCCGTACTTCTTGAAGAGGTCCGCCCGGTAGAGCATCGCCATGGGACCGGCGTCGACGGGGATGGCGTAGACCTGGTCGCCGTCGGAGACCTGCTTCCAGGCCCAGTCCACGTAGTTCGCCTTGTCGTCGTTGGCGCCGTACTTGCTCATGTCGAGCAGGCCCTTGGTGAGCTGGATGGTCGGCAGCTCCTGGAACTCCAGCATGACGACGTCCGGTGCGCCCTGCCCGGCCTTGAGCACCGTCTTGAGCTTGGTGTACTCGTCCTGGCCGACGCCGGCCTGCACCCAGTCGACCTGGACGTCCTTGTGCGTCCTGTTGAACTCGGCCACGACCTGCTTGAAGTCGGGGTACCAGGCCCACACCTTGATGTGCACCGGGCCGTTCCCGGAGGCACCCGAACCGCTGCCGCCACCACCGCCGCCGCAGGCGGCGAGGAGCGCCGTCACCACGGCGGTGGACACCGCCGCGGTCATGACCCGGCGTCGGACGGGACGGGCTGCGCGGCGCGAGCCGCCCAGGGGATGCAGTCTGCTGGAAGACATCGTCGTTCTCCTCGGTCAGGTGCTGCGGGGCGAGGGGTATGGGGGGCGGGGTATGGGGGGCGGGGAGGGCGGAGTACGGGGGCGGGGACGGGGGCGGGGACGGGGGCGGAGGAGTGGATGACGGAGCGACGGCGCCGTGAAGCGCGACCGCTTCAGCATGTTCGATATCTCGAACGACGTTCGGGACGCAGGTCAGGGGACAGGTGTCTCCCTGATCACAGCACTGCTTGATCGGGCAGCCGGACCGGCTCTGTTACGCTTTTTGCAGCGCTGCAGAAGTCTTGCCCAACACCTTGCCGCGCTGCAATAGGTAACTTCGCGGAAACGCGAAGAAACTTTCAGCGCCGCAATACGACAGATCCGGCAAAAGGTGAGCCATGGGAAGAGACGTCACCCTCCGCGATGTGGCGCTGCGCGCCGGCGTCTCCAGCCGCACCGTGTCCAACGTCGTCAACGGCTACGCCCGGGTCGCCGAGGCCACCCGCGCCCGTGTGCAGCAGGCCGTGGACGAACTCGGCTACCGGCCCAACGTACTGGCCCGCAACCTCGCCGCCGGACGCTCCGGGCAGATCGCGGTGGTCGTGCCGTACCTGGACACGCCGTACTTCTCCGAGCTGTTGCAGGGCATCATCCGCGCCGCCCGCGTCCAGGGCTACAACGTCCTGATCGACCAGACCGACGGCGACGCGGAGCACGAGAAGCTGTTCCTCACGCACGGCTCCGCGCGGCTGCTCTTCGACGGCGTGATCTTCAGCCCCCTGGGCCTGGCCCAGGCGGACCTGTCGGCCAGGGACCCCGGCCTGCCGCTCGTCGTCCTCGGCGAACGGGTCAGCGACGGCACCTTCGACCATGTCGGGATCGACGACGTCACCGCGTCCCGGGAGGCCACGGAGCACCTGATCGGCCTCGGCCGGCGCCGCATCGCGGCGATCGGCGACCAGCCGTACCGCACCGGCGAGGCGGCCCAGCTGCGTACCCGCGGCTTCCGGCTGGCCCACGAGCGCGCCGGACTGCCGGTCCACGAGGACCTCGTCGTCTCCACACCACGCTTCAACCGCCCCGACGGCGCCGCCGCCATGGCACATCTCCTCGACCTGGAGAAGCCGCCGGACGCGGTCTTCTGCTACAGCGACCTGGTCGCCCTGGGCGCCCTGCACACCCTGGCCTCCCGCGGACTGCGCGTCCCCGAGGACATCGCCATCGTCGGCTACGACGACATCGAGGACGGCAGGTACGCCAGCCCGTCCGTCACGACGATCTCACCGGACAAGAAGCTCATCGCGGAAACGGCGGTCGACCGGCTCCTCACCCGCATCACCAGCCCGTCCCCCGTACCGGGCCTGGAGATCCGGGCCCCGCACCGGCTCATCGTCCGCGAGAGCACGGCGGGCCGGCAGCACGGGCAGTCCGGGCACGACGAAGCTCCCCAGGTGACCCCTCGGTCACCCGAGGACGAAGGCACGGATCTCGTCACCCACTGAGGCGACGGGCCGGCACGGTTGAGACCACCGAACGTCCGCCGATCGCCGCCACGGCCGAAATACCAAGAGAAAAGGCCCAGCTCAGGGATACGGAGCTGGGCCTTTCCACAGAGCCGCCTTCGGGATTCGAACCCGAGACCTACGCATTACGAGTTGTCCGATCTTGGTCCGTGGGCGTCCGTGGACATCTGCGACTGTGGGGAAGATGCAGGTCAACGGCGGGGATGGACGACCGTGGACGCGAGCAGAGCACGGCGGACCAACAGTCAGTTGAGACCGCAATTGAGACCGCTCGTTGTATCTCAACCACCCCGCCGCCTCGCCCCAGACCTCCAGTCCCAACCCCGCGACTACCTGCGACGCTCGACTCACGCCGAGCAGCACGACGCTCCCGCTTGTTCCCTCACCGGAAAAGCACGACCCCCCTTAAGGAGGTGGGTAGGATTAGGAAGACGCCAGCAAGAAGGAGCCATCGGTGGATGATTTCGCTTCTGAGTCCGATTTGGCAGCTTGCCGAATCCCACCTTCCGGGCTGTGCTGGTGGTGTGGGGCAGTCGCCGGTACTCGCGAGCACAAGTTCAAGCTTAGCGACCTTAAACGACTCTCGGTCGACAGTTCCGAGCCGCTAATTTGGGGAGACGGCGAAACTCAAGCCAACGTTCGCTCGCTACGGAAGAGCGACAAGGTAAAATTCAGCGCCAACCTTTGCGCAAACTGCAATAATTCACGTAGCCAAAAATTTGATTTTGCCTACGAAAAGTTTAGCGACTACGTCTGGCAGCGACAAAAGAGCCTGTGGCGGGCACGCTACATCGACATGCATCAGATCTACGGTGCGAACTGGGGAGACGAGGTGCTAAACCTGGCTCGGTACATCGTCAAGCACGCTGGATGCCGGATCGCGAATGACGGCTTTCCCGTACCGCCAGCGTTCTCCGATTTTCTAAACGGAGCCAACTTCCTAAATAATTTCCATGTCTGCGCCTTCAAAAATCCCCTCGTATATCGCGCACAACGACAAATTTCGGGAGTAAAATGTGACCCGTTCGGGGTATGGATCGGACCGATGACAGGTCGTGTAAATCGACACAAGAAGACACTCGCCGGTTTTGACAGCACACTATCCATTGGGTTCATCGGATTCGCCTATCGCTGGTACGCCGACGTCCCCGACACGGACCCTTTCTACCTTTACCGTAAAGCGCGAATTCACCGACTTGATCGAATTCCTGATTTTTGAGATCCCGAACCGGAAAATGTCGCTTCGGCCGCCTGCCGCATCGCCTTCAGGACGTGGGAAGCTTGAGCCGGACCGTGAGCCAGGCAGGGAGGGACAGTACGTGTCGCAGCCAGCGAGCCCCCGGGGGACCTTCTTGAAGGTCGCAGACGCAGTGAGAGCCCTGATCCAGGCCGACCCAGACATGACGCAACTTCCCTCCCTGGCTGAAGTCATGAATGACCACAAGGTCTCGCGTGGGGTCGCCCTCCGCGCGTTCGGTGTGCTGAGGCAGGAAGGCGTGGCCGAACCAGCGCCGGGGGGTCGGTGGCGTGTCGTACGCACGGGTGCAGGAGTGGACCGGCGCCCGCTCGATCAGCAGATCGCGGACATCATCACGGCTGAGGGACTCGAAGCAGGGGAAGCCTTCCCGAGCGCTTCCGCGCTGGCCGATCGGTTCGGGGTATCCCGTCCCACTGTGACCAAGGCACTGGAGAAGTTGGAGACCGCCGGCGTCCTGGCGGGGGGAGGACAGGGCAAGGTGCGGACCGTCCGTACCGTGCCGACGCGAGAGGAGCGTTCCTAGCTTGCCGAAGTTGACAGAGTGGGCCTATCCCCTGGCGGAGTCCCTACTCGCCGAACCTCTGCCGCGCCGTTGGCGACATTGTCTCGGGGTCGCAGA
This sequence comes from Streptomyces sp. NPDC047000, assembly GCF_040644295.1. Classification (NCBI taxonomy): domain Bacteria; kingdom Bacillati; phylum Actinomycetota; class Actinomycetes; order Kitasatosporales; family Streptomycetaceae; genus Streptomyces; species Streptomyces sp. NPDC047000. The sequence continues at coordinate 425,300 of NZ_JBEYWE010000003.1, read as the reverse complement.
GCGAGCGCGCACCCTCGCGCTCATCCTTGACCAGGACGCGGATCTACTGGAGGCCGCGGCAGTCCTGCACGACATCGGGTATGCGCCGGATCTGGCCAAGACGGGTTTTCACCCGCTGGACGGCGCACGCTATCTCCGGGACGTGGCCGGGGCGGACAAGCGGGTCGTCAACCTGGTTGCCCACCACTCCGGCGCGTGGATGGAGGCGGAGGCCCGCGGTATGCGCGAGGAGCTGGAGGGCGAGTTCTCGCGCGAGAGTGAGCACCTGAATGACGCCCTGTGCTACTGCGACATGAACACCACGCCGGACGGCACGCCGACCAATCCTGTCGACAGGATCAACGAGATTGCGGGACGGTACGGGCCCGACAGCCTGATCGGGAAGTTCATCCGACGCGCGGAACCCGAGATCCATATGTGCACGTCCCGCGTCCTCGAACGGGTTGCCGCGGCCAAGCGTCAGCCGATGTAGGGCACCGTCCTCGCCCGGTCCATGGCGTGCTCGATGCGGAGCCGCATGGTCGGGTGGACGTCCAGCGCCGTCAGGTCCGCGGGGTCGACCCAGCGGACCTGAGTCGTCTCATCGCTGGTCCGGAGTTCGCCCCCGACCGGCCGCGCGCGGAAGCAGATGCTGAACTGCTGCCTCACCTCCCCGTCGTCGTACTGCATCACGTGGCCGGGGTCGGTGTAGAGCCCCGTGACGTCGACGACTTCCGCCTTGATGCCGGTCTCTTCCCAGACTTCCCGTACGACGGTGTCGCTGATGGACTCCCCGACGTCGTGTCCGCCGCCGGGCAGAGCCCACCGCCCGTTGTCGGAGCGCTGGATCATCAGCACGTGCCCCGCCTCGTTCTGCACGAACGCGACGACGGAGGGCACGACCGAGTTGGCCGGCGGGGCAGCAGGGTCATGGAGGTAGTCGATTCGTCCCATGCTCAGACTCCTGTGATGTCTTGGTCCGTGACCTGGCGGGCACCGCCCCAGGTCTGTTCGATGCTATTCGCATAGGTGTCGAACAGGCCGCCGCCCGGCAACCGCCGCAGGTGGAACACGGGCGCCATGTAGGCGCCGATCCCGTAGACGTGGGGGTTCACGAGCATCTCGTCATCGGACCGATAGATGGAGTTGTAGAGCGTCGTCGCATGGAGCCTGAACCCGATCTCGGGGTGGCTCGCGAAGAGTGGCCGGTAGTTCACCAACGCATTACGGATCTTGCCGTCCATGATCCGGTGTCCTTCGTCGACACCGCGTTGCCGGACGGCCTCACAGTCCGGGTCCCCCAGCAGGATGCGCACTTGGGTCGACCCTCGGACCTTCTTCTTCAGAAGATCGTGGAACAACGGATCTTCGGACAGGAAGAGCCCGGAGTAGACCAGAACGTCTAGGTTGGCCTCCGCTCGCGCATAGATGTCACGCCAGAGCCCAGACGGCACGGTGTGCCGGTGCGGGTAGACGGCCACGATCTCCGCCTTGGACAGATCCGTCGCACTCTCGACCGCACGGTCGTCGTCCCAGAGCGTTGTCACGTCGACCTTGAGCACTGCCGCCGTCGCGTACTGGTGACGCCGGTACGGCACCTTGCCCTGCGTGATCCAGCGTTCGACCGTCTTCGGACTGACCTCGATCGCTTCAGCGAGACCCTGCACGGTCATACCACGCGCGAGCAGGGCGGACCGTAAACGCTCGTTCGACATCTGCACCCCCGTAGGGACTTCTAGGGACCTCTTGACCGTAGCCACAAGTCGCACAGCTGTCCACGCATGGGGTGCCCAACTCCCCTGACCAGCAGCGATTCTGAATGTGCGCCAAGAAGTTCCGGCGCGAAACCGAGAGGGCCCGTCGCGGTACTTGACGAACCCTCATGCAGTACCTGTAAAACAGGTACTGCAAGCCGGATGCGGCAACCCAGACGGGGCGCCGCGTACGGCGTGCCTGCACAAGCCGCGCCCGGAGGAAAGCCCGCAGGGGTGAGTACGAAGGAAGCGCCAGTTGATTGAGAACTCCACAGAGTGCCTAGTTCGACGGGGTGTGACCCCCCGTCCCCGTATCGGCCCGGGTGACGGCCGTTGGCGGCCCCTTCGCGGCAGGAGAACGCGTTCTGCCCTGCGTGTCGGCTCTGGAGAAACGCCAGGGGATCGGTGGGAACCGGACCCCTTGCGCGCCACCCGCCACGCGCCGCCCTGCTGGCGTCAGAACAGCGACGATGACGCGCCCGACTCCCCCGGCTCGGGGCCGGTACTCCGTGGCAACGGCGTACCGGCGAAAGCCGTGTCCCGCTTCGTGCTGGAGGTCGGTGTGAACCGACGACATACCTGGGGCGCCGCCGCGACGGACCGGCCGCCGGCGTCCGCATCCTGCCCGGTCCATCTCTTCCGGATTCCGCAGCACTGAAGTGCTGCGGCCGGTTGCCTCCCCCGCCCGTCCGGCCCGCACGATGTGCGGCGGTCGTACGGGCGGGGTGGGGGAGCCGAGATCGTCCCGGCTTCAACGGCGAGCACCCTCCGGAGGGCGAACTCCGGAGGGTGCGGTTCGGGCCGTTCACCCTGCGAGAGGAACCACGACCCATGAAGCACATCGGTGCTGTTCGGGCGGTTGTTACCGCCGACGACTTCGACCGCGAGCCGACGGCCGCGGAGTTGGACGCGATCGAGCAGGAGATGCCGCTGATCCTGGCGCGCGTCGACCTGTTGGACGCGCAGATCATCACCCTGGACCGCCCCCCGTCCGAGCTGGACGCCCGCCGGCTGCGCCGCGCCCGCCGCAAGGTGCTCGCCGCCCGCCGGACTCTCGCCAACACCGCCGCCGCGACCGTGCCCGGTGGTGCGGCATGAGCGCCCGGACGCCGTCCCCGACGATTCACGCCCTGGCCCTGGTCCTGGTGGGCGTCGTCATCGCACTCACCGCGTCGATCACCGCCCTGGTGACCGGGCACCGGCCGCTGATGGTCGTGGCCGCGGTCGGGTTTGCCCTCCAGGTCGCCGGTTGGGTGGCCCACGGCCGCCGGAACGGCGGCGGGGCATGAGCAGCAACGAGACGGGACGTGCGGCGGTCCCGCCGCTGACGCGCCCGGAGATGGGCCTGGCCGGTCTCGGGGCGCTCGCCGCCGCGGGCGTCGGCGCGCTCGGGCTGATCGCCTCCTTCGACGCGGTGTCGGCCGCGGCCGGGCGGTGGGGGTTCGGCGAGCCGTGGATGCTGCCGATCGGCATCGACACGGCGATCCCGGTGTTCACCGTGGCCAATCTGCTGCTGATCCGGATGGACATGGCGTTGGCGTGGGTGCGGTTCGTGCCCTGGCTGCTCACCCTGGTCACCTGCGGCCTGAACGTGGCCGCGGGAAACAGCCTGTGGGCGAAGGTCGCACACGGCACCATGCCGCTGCTGTGGGTGGTGTTTTCCGAGATCGGCGCGCACGTCTACGCCGTGCGGATCGGCGCCGCCACCGGACGCAGGATGGAGAAGATCCGGTTCTCCCGGTGGGTGCTCGCCCCGGTGTCGACGTTCGCCCTGTGGCGGCGCATGACCCTGTGGGAGGTCACCTCCTACAGCCTGGCGCTCGGCTGCGAGCGCGAGCGGCTGCTTGCCCGTGCGGACCTGCGCGAGCGCTACGGCACCTGGTGGCGGTGGAAGACGCCACGCCGCGAGCGGGTCATGCTCCGGATGGGCGAACTCACCCCCGCCGCGCCGGAGCCGACACCGGCACCCACGCCCCTCACGCCCGCCCCAGTCCCGGAGCTGGCCCCCGCCCCGGCGGATGCGCCCAGGACTCCCCGGCCGGCTCGCCCGCGCAGCCCGAAACCGCGGGGCAAGGCCAAGCCCGCCCCGGTGCAGCGCACGGCGGGCGAGCTGCTCGCCGAAGCGCGCACGCTCACCGCCGACTGGCCGACGGACCAGATCAACGCCGAAGCGCTGCGCAAGGCGCTGCGCTGCGGCTCGGGCCCGGCCCGGCAGGTGCGTGACGCCCTGCTCGCCGACCCCACCGCAACCCCCGCCGCGCCCGTCGTCGACACCGACGCGCCCGCGCTGGCGTCCAGCGCGGTGGCCGAGGAGGTGGCCGCATGAACACCCCGGTCATAGTCCTGTTAGCCGTGCTCCCACTCGCCGCAGGGTGGGCGGCGCACGTGTGGTGGCTGCGCGCCTGTCTGAACACCGCGCGGCGTGACCCGCTCACCGGGCTGCGCACCCGCGACGGCTTCACCCGCCGCGCCACCCGCCTGTTACGGGACCCGCGGGCGATCGTCGTCCTCGCCGACGTCGACCGCTTCAAGCGGGTGAACGACACGTTCGGGCACGCTGCCGGGGATGCGCTGCTGAAGGCGACCGCGGACCGGCTCGCCCGCCACGCCGGACGCTCCGGGGTAGCCGGACGCCTGGGAGGCGACGAGTTCGCCGCCGTCCTGCTCGACGAGCACGGCACCGCCGCCGATCTGCTCGCCGTGCTGCACCACGCCCTCGCCCGCCCGGTCGACGGGCAGGACCCCGACATGCGGACCACGGTGTCGCTCGGCTGGGTGCGCGCTGCCGACTTCCCCGCCGATGACCTGTCCGGGCTGCTGCGGCGGGCGGACGAAGCGATGTACGCCGCCAAACAGGGCCGCACAGGCGCCCGCCGGGCGGGACTGGGGCGGCTGTTCGCCACCGTCGCCGGACGGCGCTCCGGCCGCACCGGCGCCCCGAGCATGGGGGTGGCGGCGTGAGCGGCCCGCGGATCGGCTCGGTGTGCACCGGGTACGGCGGGCTGGACATGGCCGTCCGGGCGGTGTTCGGCGGGGAACTGGTGTGGGTGGCGGACAACGACCCCGGCGCCGCGCTGATCCTCGCCCACCACCACCCGCAGGTTTCCAACCTGGGGGACATCACCGCTCTGGACTGGCACGGCGTCGGACCGGTCGACATTCTCACCGGGGGCTACCCGTGCCAGCCGTTCAGCACGGCGGGCAAGCGGAAGGGGACCAAGGATGAGCGGCACATCTGGCCGTACATCGCCCGTGCCCTTGGCGTTCTACGACCCCGGCTCGCGGTCTTTGAGAACGTCGCAGGGCACCTTTCTCTCGGATTCGACACCGTCCTCGCCGACCTTGCCGCCGGCGGGTTCGATGCGGAGTGGTGCTGTCTGCGCGCGTCCGACGTCGGCGCAGCCCACCGCCGCAACCGGCTCTTCCTGCTCGCCTGGCCTGCCGACCCCGACGGCCCGGGACTGGCGCGGCGGTGGGCAGCGCGGACAGCTCCCGACCGCCGTCACGTCGCTGCTGCCGACCCCGTCGACCTCGGAGAGCACCGGAGCCGGACACGCGGCGCAGGGCGGCATGAACCTGCGCCACGTCGTCTCGCTGCTGCCGACCCCCAGGGCGTCGGCGAACGAGAACCGGCAGACCAAACGCTCCCCCTCTCAGGAAGCCGGGACGCACGGCAGGAGCCTGGCCGCCGAGGTGGGCTCGCTGCTGCCGACACCGAGGGCGACGGACGAGAGCAAGGGCGGCCCGAACCAGCGCGGCAGCAAGGGCGACCTGACACTCCCGTCGGCGGCGCACCGGATTGGGGCACCTACGCCCCCGCCGTCGCGCGCTGGGAGACGGTCGTCGGCCGCCGCGCCCCCGGGCCAGTTGACGCTCTGGGACGGCTGAACCCGCCCTTCGTGGAATGGCTCATGGGCCTCCCCCCGGGGCACGTCACCGCCGTCCCGGACCTGTCCCGCACGGCGCAGTTGAAGGCGCTCGGCAACGGCGTGGTGCCGCTCCAAGCCACCGCCGCCCTGCACCTCCTGCTCGACCGCACCCTCCCTGTCGACGGCCCGGCTCTGGGGGTGGCGGCATGAGGTCACAGCCGATCGTCGGCGGCGCCGTCTTCACCACCGTGATGCGGGTGGCCGGCTACCGCTGCCAGTGCGGCGGGGAGTGCGGCAACCCGCACGGACGGGACGGCGGGCGCTGCCCGCGCGAGCACGACCACTACACCAGTAAGCACGGCCGACGGGTCCGGCTCATGGCCGCCCCGGTCGACCCGCTCGCTTCGGACGTCACCGCGGCCGCACTGCCCGCGAGCGGACTGCGGGCGTGGTGCCCCGACTGCCACACCGCCGCCGCCCGGCTCGCCCGCAAGCACCTGCCCGCCGCCTGTGAGGACCAGGGCGGCCTGTTCGACCTGTAGCCGACCGGGGCCCGGTCACAACCCGCCAAGACCGCGACCGGGCCCCGTCGTCCCTCCCGAGAGAAGGAACCCTCAGTGAAGCACCCCGACGACGACAACGAACTCTTCGACCGGCTGGAAGCCGAACTGTCGGCCGACTCGCACGCCGAGGTGGTCGACCTCGACAAGGCCCGGTCGGCCCGCACCGGGTCGCCCGACCCGACCGCCCGACCCGCCGCCGACCGGTCGGCCGACTCGCAGCCCGACCCGGAGCCTGTCCGGTCGGGTGACGGGTCGGGCGACCCGACCGCGCCCGTGATGGTCGACCAGCCCACCCCGACCGCGGCCGGGCCCGGCTATCTCGGTCGGCTCGCCGCCGCGCAGCGCCGGGCGGTCGTGCCGGTGTGGCTGCGCTCGCTCGCCGAACTCAAGACGGCCACGGGGTGGGTGGCGCGGCACTACGCGCACGCCGCCGGGTACCACGCCCTTCGTGCCCCGGTCTACGCCGCCCGGCTCGCCCTCCAGGCCCCGACCGGGGCCGCCCGCTTCGTGGGCGGCGCGATGCGGTGGGTGGCCGACCGCGAGGGCGAGCCGGTCCGCCTGGCCGCTGTCCGGCGTGAGGATGCCGCCGAATACCTCAAGCTGTCCCGGCAGCGCGACGGCCGGGTCCGGCTGCGGACCCTGGTGATGGTGCTGGGCATGTTCACCGGGCTCGCCGTCGCTCTGGCCGTCTACGTGCTCGCCCCGGAGTGGCTTCAGGCCCTGTCGGTCGGCGCCCTGGTCATGGCGCTCGGAGCGGTCGGCCGTCGGGCGGACGCCCCGGTCGTGCACCGCGCGGTGGAGCTGCCCCGGGCGACCAAGCTGACGTCAGACATCGTGCTGCGGGCCCTGGGGGCGCTCGGTATTCCGGCGATCAATCAGGCGCAGGGCAAGGGGCGGGACGGGTTCGAGTTCACCGCCCCGATCACCCGCGACGGCCCCGGCTGGCGCGCGGAGGGAAACCTCCCCTACGGCGTCACCGTCACCGACATCATCGAAAAGCGGGACCGGCTCGCGTCCGGGCTGCGCCGCCCGCTGGGCTGCGTGTGGCCGGAGGCGGTGCCCGACGAGCACACCGGGCACCTCGTGCTGTGGGTCGGCGACCAGGACCTCTCCCAGGCGAAGAAACCCGCCTGGCCGCTGGCCAAGTCGGGAATGGTCGACCTGTTCAAGCCCGTCCCGTTCGGCACCGACCAGCGCGGACGCTGGGTCGACGTCACCCTCATGTACATCGCCGGGGTCATCGGCGCCATCCCCCGGATGGGCAAGACGTTCCTCCTGCGGCTGCTGCTGCTGATCGCGGCGCTGGACCCGCGGGCGGAACTGCACACCTACGACATGAAGGGCACCGGCGACCTGGACCCGGTCGGCGACAACGTCTCCCACCGGCACGCCGCCGGCGACGACGACGAAGCCATCGGCTACGCGCTCGCCGACTGGCGCGCGCTGCGCGAGGAACTGCGCCGCCGCACCAAGGTGATCCGCTCCCTGCCCCGCGATGTCTGCCCCGAGTCGAAGGTGACCAGCGCCCTCGCCGACAAACGCTCCCTCGGGCTGCACCCGATCGTGGTCGGGGTCGACGAGTGCCAGGTGCTGTTCGAGCACCCCGAGCACGGCAAGGAGTTCGAGGAGATCGGCACCGACCTGGTCAAGCGGGGCCCGGCCACCGGCATCGTGCTGCTGCTGGCCACGCAGCGCCCGGACGCCAAGTCGCTGCCCACCGGCATCTCCGCGAATGCGTCCGCCCGCTGGTGCATGAAGGTCATGGGCCAGACCGAGAACGACATGGTCCTCGGTACGTCCGCCTACAAGCGCGGGGTGCGGGCGACCATGTTCGCCTGGGGTGACAAGGGCCTGCACTACTTCGTGGGCGAGGGAGCCGACGCCCGGATCGTCGCCGGAACCTTCGTGGACGCCCCCGGCGCCGCCGCCGTCGCCGCCCGCGCCCGCAAGGCCAGGGAAACGGCCGGGCTGCTGTCCGGGTACGCGCTCGGGGAGGCCCCGGAGGCGGTGACCGGCCCGTCCTACGACCTGCTCGCCGACATCCTCGCCGTCGTCCCGGCCGACGAGGCCAAGGTGTGGTCGGAAACCGTCGTCACCCGGCTCGCCGACCTGCGACCGGAGGTCTACGCCGGCTGGGACCCCGAAGCCCTCACCGCGGCACTGAAGCCGCACGGCGTGTCCACGGTTCAGGTGGGCCGCCGCATCGGCGGCAAGTTCACCAACAAGCGCGGTATCGACCGCTCCCACATCACGACCGCGATTGCGGAGCGTGACGGAAAGCGGGACGCGGGCTGAGGCTCCGGAGCCGCTATCGATAGCGGCACGCCCTGCTATCGATAGCGGCCCCGCTAGCACCCCAAAGCCCGCGTGATCAGGCCGCTAGCGGATAGCGGCCCACCTGCGCAAACCCCCGAAACACCACCCGGAGGGCCCCGATGACCCCCATCCTCGTTGCTATCGCCTGCCCGATAGTCGCCACGATCTGTTACGGCGGGCTGTGTGCGGTCTCGCCGTTCGGCGACTGCCGCAGGTGCCGCGGCATGGGCCACGCGCTGAAGACGGACCGCAAGGGCCGCCTCAAGCGCGGCAAGGACTGCCGCCGCTGCAAGGCGACCGGCAAACGCATCCGCGCCGGCCGCTGGCTCTACAACCGCTGGGCGCGCGTCTACCGCGCCGGAACCGGCTGACACGGCGACCGGCGACCGCCCGTCATGAGACGGACCCCGCATCACGCAGACGCCAGGCGGGCGCGGTCGCCGGTCCTCGCCCCGAGCTTGCCGGCACCCGGGCCCCCGCAGCCTATCCACCCCTCCCCATCGCTTGAAAGCGAGATTGCCGCCGTGCTGTTCACCGTCTCCGCCGTGCTGCTGTTCGGCACCGCGTCCGCGTTCGCCGTCCGCACCCGCTCCGCCGGGGCGGGCGCCGCCGCCGTGCTGTTCCTGTTCGGGTTCTTCACCGCCGGGACCGGCGCCGAAGAGCCCATCCGCGCCCTCGTCGAGGCGTTCGCCCACGCCGCCAACGACCTCGCCAACTGACCCGCAGGGAGCCCACCGTCATGACCGAACCCCTCCCCGTCCCCCGGACGGACACGCCCGCGGTCCCCGCGCCCGCATACGTCCCGGCGCCGCTGAGCCCCTACGAGCCCGCCCCGGCGGGCGTCGAACTCGCCGCGGAGCGCGGCCCGGTGGTGTGGGTGCCGGACGCCTACGGGCGCATGGTCCCCATGCCCAAGCACCTCGCCCCGCCCCCCACGCCCATGCCCGAGCCGCGCGACCTCACCCCGCTCCCGCTGCTGGACCCCGTCGCGCAGCGCTTCGTGGGCGCCGGTATCGGCGGCGGCGCGCTGGCCGCCGGGGTCGGCTACGGCGTCGGCGAGATCGTCAATGCCGCCGCCGGATTCGGCTCCGGCGCCCTCATGTGGGCCGCCCTCGCAGTCCTCGCCTGGCGCATGCCCATCCGCGCCGTCCACGGCGGCCGGAACGGCAGCACGGTCCACATCCGCAAGGCCGTCATCAAGCGCAGCCACTTCCACGGCTGAACACCCCACCGAGGAGAACCGTGTTCGAGATCCGCGTCATCTGCGACCCCGCCGACACCGACCGCGTCAGCGCGGCCCTGGCCCAAGCCTTCACCGTCGGCGCGGTGCGCCGGCACCCCACCCGCGACGGCGAGCGGCTGCGCCTGTACGTCACGGCCGACCACCACACCGGCCCGTGGCCGACGCCGGAAGAGGCGTACGCCCTCGCCCCGAGCATCGTCCGCGAGATCGGATGGACCGCCGACCAGGCCGCCAGCAAGCCGTTCGGCACCGCGCTGCCGCGCGACTTCTGGCTCCGCAAGGCCGCCCTCCTGGACCGCATCGCCCTGCACGACGTGGGCGACGACACGGCCGAGGTCGCGACCGAGGCCGCCGAACGACTGATGCGCCTGGACGACGCGGCCGTCATCTGCGACCCGCGCCACTACGTCCGCCAGCAGTACGCCCACTGGATCAACCACCAGTAGCCACGCCAAGGGCGGCCCCCACCTCACGCCAATGACGCGGGGCCGCCCTTGCCAACCAGCACCAACCAAGGAACTGGAGACACCCAGCATGACCCAACCCGCCACCGTTCGGCGAGCACCCACCCCGCCGGACCCGCTGCGCACCGCGCTCGCCCTCGCCGCCCGCGGCGTGCCCGTGCTGCCCCTGCGGGCGGGGAAACGGCCGTTCGGCAACTGCCCCGACTGCGCGGGCAGCGCGTGCGGCGACCGCCCCCACATGCGCGCCCAGGGCCCCTGCTGGTGCCCGGCCCCCTGCCACGGATGGGCCGCCGCCACCACCGACCCCCACACCCTCACCTCCCCCGCATGGGCCCCGGCGTGGCGGCGGGCGCATGGCGTCGGCTACCACCCCGGCGGCGCCGGCGTGACCGTCGTCGACCTCGACGACCCCGCCGCCGTCGCCTGGGCCCACGCCACCCTGCCCGCCACCCGCACCGTACCCACCACCCGCGGGGAGCACTGGATCTACCGCGGCGTGATGCGCTCCGCCAACGCCGTACGCCCCGGCGTCGACCTCAAGTCCCACATGCAGTACGCCCGATGGCTCGGCACCGGCACCGGGCACATGACGGAACTGCCGCCGGCCGTGCGCGCCCTGCTCGTGAGGGAAGACACCACCCCGCCCCGGGCAGGGGTGGTGTCTTCCCTCCTCGCACGGCCGGTGTGGGACCGGTCGGTCGCCACCGGATGCCGCCACACCGAACGCTTCGTGCGCACCGGCCTGGAACGGGGCCTGGCCCTGGTGCGGGCCCGGACCGAGTCGGGTGCGGGGTCGCAGGCGTTCGGCGCCGCGCGGTTCCTCGCCGTCCAGCACACCGCCTGTCCCGGCCCCTGCGGGCTCGCCGTGCTCGGGGAGGAGATCGTGGCCGCCGCCGTCGCCGTCGGTGTCCCGGAGCCCTACGCCCGCCGCGCCGTCGCCAACGGACTCGACACCGGCCAGGGAGCCGCCGCATGAGCACCCGCCCCACCACCGGCCCGCACGCCGCCGAACCCGCCCCGCCCCCGATGGGCGTGGGCGAGCCGACAGGCGCCGCCCGCAAGGGCGTCCCCACTGCCCCTGGTCCTGAGCCGCGGGCGGAGGAGCTGCCGCCGCCGTCCAACCCCCTCGCCGTCGCGCGCCGGCTGCTGCCTGACTGGCAGACCGAGGACGGACAACTCATCTGCCGCCGCTGGCGCGCCTCCTGGATGCGCTGGAACGGCGCGAGCTGGCGTGAGGTGGACGACGCGCAGATGCGCGCGGACCTCTACCGGCGTTTGGAGCACGCCGTCTACCTCGCCCCCGGCAAGGACGGACAGCCCGAGGAACGGGACTGGGCGCCGACGAAGCAGAAGATCGGCAACCTTCTGGACGCGCTCGGGGCCGTGACGCTGCTGCCCACCGGCACCGACGCCCCTGCCTGGCTCACCCCCACCGGCCCGGACGCGCCGGAGGACGGCGGGCCGATCGTGGCGTGCGCGAACGGGCTGCTCCGCATCCGCGACCGCGCCCTGCTGCCGCACACCCCGGGCTTCTTCAACCTCGTGTCCGTGCCGTTCGCCTACGACCCGCACGCCACCGCGCCGGCGTGGGAACGGTTCCTCACGCAGCTCTGGCCCGACAACCCCGACGCCGTCCGAGCGGTCCAGGAATGGTTCGGCTACGTCCTGTCCGGCCGCACCGACCAACAGAAGATCCTTCTCATGGTCGGCCCGACACGGTCCGGCAAGGGCACCATCGCGCGTGTGCTGAAAGAGCTGGTCGGCAAGGAGAACCTCGCCGGGCCCACCCTCGCCGGACTCGGCTCGAACTTCGGGATGTCGACCCTGATCGGCAAGCCGCTCGCCGTCATCTCCGATGCCCGCCTGTCCGGCAAGGACGGCGGACAGGTGGTCGAACGGCTGCTCACCCTCTCCGGTGAGGACACCATCGACATCGACCGCAAGTTCCGCGACCTGTGGACCGGCAAGCTGCCCACCCGGCTGATGATTCTGTCCAACGAGCTGCCGCACTTCGGCGACTCCTCCGGCGTCATCGCCCGCCGGTTCGTCGTGCTCACCATGACGGCGTCCTGGCTGGGCAGGGAAGACACCACCCTGACCGACCGGCTCACTGCGGAGATGCCCGGCATCCTGAACTGGGCCCTCGACGGACTCGCGCGCCTTCAGCGCAACGGCCGGATCACCGAACCGTCCTCCAGCCGTGAGGCCGTCGCCACCATGCAGGACACCGCCTCACCCACCAGCGCTTTCATCCGCGAGCGATGCACCGTCGGCCCGACATACAGCGTGCCCGTCGACACCCTGTGGAGCGTCTGGCGCGAGTGGGCCGAGGACAACGGCGTCCCGCTCGGCACGAAGCAGATGTTCGGCCGCAACCTCCTGTCCGTCGTACCCCAGCTCAACCGCACCCGCCCCCGCGACGCCTACGGCCGTCAGGTGATCACGTACCGGGGGATCACGCTCGCCCCGCGCGAGACACAGTCCGTTGAGTCGCGACTCAACGCGTCTCAAGACCCTTCCGAGAGCCGTTGAGTGCCGATGAGTCGCCACTCAACGCAATGTGAATCCAACTCCGCTCCGGCCCTGGGTCCGTTTCATCACGGAGGTGCACCCCGATGAGTACAGCCATCGAGCCGATCACTGACCAGTTGCTCTACACCCCCGAAGAGGCTGCCCGAGTTCTGCGCTTCGGCCGTTCCACCGTCTACGAGCTGATGGCAGAGGGCTCCCTGAGGTACGTCAAGCGCGGTCGTTCTCGCCGGATCCGCCGCAGCGACTTGGAGGCGTTCGTGAACGGCCTCGAACCGGTCGCTGCCTGACGCGCACGAGCACACCCCAACTACGGCTCCGGGCCCTGTGCCCGGGGCCGTTTCGCTGCACAGAGGAAAACATGAGCCCCCGCCCCAAGAAACCGAACATGGAGTCATCCATCTACCTGGGCAACGATGGTTGGTGGCACGGTCGCGTCACCATGGGCGTCAAGGATGACGGCAGCTACGACAGGCGCCACCGCCGGGCCCGGACGGAAACCGAAGTGCGCCGCAAAGTCCGCGCGTTGGAGGAGCAGCGGGACAGGGGCCGCGCTCCCAAGGCGGGACGCAAGCCGACCGTTGAACAGTGGATGAGCACCTATCTGACGAACATCGCGTCCCTGAAGCTCAAGCCGCGCTCCTTGGATGACTACTGGTCCAAGACCAGGAACGACATCATCCCCGGTATCGGAAAGCACCGGCTCGACAAGCTACAGCCGGAGCACCTGGAACGGATGTACCGCGTCATGCTCGACGAGGGGCACGCGCCGTCCCATGTGCTGAAGGTGCACCGGATCCTGTCCCGTGCCCTGAAAATCGCCCACCGCCGGCGCCTCATCGTGGAAAACGTGGCCACCCTCGTGGACCCACCCACAGTCGACGAGACTGAGGCGAACCCCTTCACTACCGAAGAGGCCAAGGCGTTCCTGGAGGCCGCCGCCAAGCGCCCCACGTTCATGCGGTGGTGCGTCGGCGTCGGCATGGGCTTTCGGCAGGGTGAGACCCTGGGCCTGAGGTGGTCGTACGTCGACCTCGAAAGTGAGCTGTTCCGCCCCGAGTGGCAGCTTCAGCGCCTTACGTGGCGGCACGGCTGCGCAGACCCGCATGGGTGCGGCGCCAAGTTCCACCGGTTCGAGCCGTGCCCACCGGACTGCGCTACCCACAAGGGCTACAAGCGCGGGTGTCCACCACCGTGCCCGAGCGGCTGTGTGAAGCACGCTCGCGCCTGCCCCGAGCGCAAGAACGGCGGTCTGACTTTCACCCGTCCCAAGACCAAGAAGAGCCGCAACGCCGTGCCCATCCCGCCGCCGTTCATCCCGTATCTGCTCCAGCACAAGGCGCGGCAAGACGAGGCACGGGACGCGGCCGGGGAAGCCTGGCAGGAACACCATCTGGTTTTCACCCGCCCCGACGGACGTCCGCTCGACCCGCGGCAGGACTGGCAAGAGTTCAAGGAACTGTTGGAAGAAGCCGGAATCGACGACCGTCGTCTGTACGACGGGAGTCGTCACACCGCCGGAACAATCCTGAACGAACTCGGGGTGGACATGCCCACCATCATGGAGATCCTTCGGCACACCCAGATCAGCCAGACCCGGCGGTACGTAAAGGGACGCTCGCACCTGTCCAAGGATGCTATGAGGCGCATCGGCAACACCTTCATGCCGGACGCTGGACCCGGCCCGGAGTCTCAGCCGCAGCCACGTCCTGAGCCGTCCGTTGAGACCAGGATTGAGACCACGGACAGCCGCACGGCCCGCGCCCGCCGCCGTCGTCGTATTCGATGAACACAAATGCCCAGGTCAGACAGTGTCTGACCTGGGCATGAAGAGAGCCGCCTTCGGGATTCGAACCCGAGACCTACGCATTACGAGTGCGTTGCTCTGGCCATCTGAGCTAAGGCGGCAGGCCGTCCGCACCATGGTGCGATCGGCAACGTCGGTAAGTCTACACAGTTTCGGAGGGTGCTCCGAACAGGGCCCGGAGGGGCGGGTTCCGGGGTGGGCGGAGGGGTCAGGAGCAGCGTTTTCCGTTGACGGGCGGGGTGCCTTTGAGGAGGTAGGCGTTGATCGTGGAGTCGATGCAGGTGCTGCCGCGGCGGTAGGCGGTGTGGCCGTCGCCGTCGTAGGTGAGGAGACGGGCCGAGGTCAGCTGGCGGGCCAGGGCGCGGGCCCAGGGGTAGGGAGTGGCGGGATCCCGGGTGGTGCCCACGACGACGATGGGGGCGGCGCCGCGTGCTTCGATGCGGTGCGGTTCGCCCGTCGGACGCACCGGCCAGTACGCGCAGCTCAGGGAAGCCCAGGCGAGTCCCCGGCCGAAGACCGGGGACGCCTTCTCGAAGGCGGGCAGGGCTTCCTCCACCTGTTCGGTGGTCGTGTAGGCCGCGGGCAGGTCCAGGCAGTTCACGGCGGCGTTGGCGGACATCAGGTTCGTGTAGCGGCCGTCGGCGTCGCGCTCGTAGTAGCTGTCGGAGAGGACCAGCAGGCCGGCGCCGTCGTTCTCCTTCGCCGCCGAGGACAGTGCCTCACGCAGCTGGGGCCATGCCGACTCGTCGTACATCGCCGCGATCACGCCGGTCGTGGCGAGTGCCTCGCCGAGTCTGCGGCCGTCCGCGTCGCCGGTCGGGAGGGGGCGGGCGTCCAGTCTGCGGAAGAACGCCTTCAGGGCGCGGGCCACTCCGGAGGGGGGCGTGCCCTGGTGGCCCAGGGTGCAGTCGGGGTGCCGTACGCAGTCCTTCGCGAAGGACTGGAACGCCGTCTCGAAGCCCGCCGTCTGGCCGAGGTTCATCCGGCGCGCCGGGAGTGAGGGGTCCATCGCGCCGTCCAGCACCAGTCTGCCCACCCGGGACGGGAACAGCCCGGCGTAGGTCGCCCCGAGGAAGGTGCCGTAGGAGGCGCCCACGTAGTTCAGCCGCCCGTCGCCCAGCACCGCCCGCAGGATGTCCATGTCCCGGGCCGCCTCCTCCGTGGAGACATGGCGCAGCAGGCCCGGCGAGCGGGTGCCGCAGCCCTCCGCGAACTTCTTGTCCGCGGCGACCAGCGCCTCCGTCTCCCGCGCGTTGTCGGGGGTGGGGTCGGTCTGGGTGTACGCGTCCATCGCGCGCCCGTTGAGACATTCGACGGGCTCGCTCCGTGCGACGCCGCGCGGGTCCATCGCGACCATGTCGTAGCGGGCGCGCACCTCGGCGGGGTAGCCGATGCCGGCGTACTGCTCCAGATAGCCCACCGCCGAGCCTCCGGGACCGCCCGGGTTGACCAGGAGCGAGCCCAGCCGTCCGCCCGGACCGGTGGCCTTCTTCCGTGCCACGGCCAGCCGTACGTCTCCCGCGGAGGGCTTCGCGTAGTTCAGCGGTGCCTTCAGCGTGGCGCACCGGAAACCCTCCGTTCCGCAGGGCCGCCAGGTCAGATGCTGCCGGTAGTACGGAGCCAGAGCGGGCGGCGTCGCCCTCGGCAGCGGGGACAGCAGCGCCTGCGCGGCGGCGGCCGCGGCCGTCGTGCCCGGGGAGGTCGCCGCGGGGCGGTCGGCGGAGCAGGCGGTGAGGAGGAGGGCCGCGGTGGCCGTCGCCGTGGCGGTGAGGGCGGCCAGGGTGGCGCGTACGGGTGCGGGCCCGAGACGGCGGGAGGCTGCGGGGTGAGGGGGAGTGACGGTGCGGGCGGAGGAGCGCCTGAGGTGCATCCATCGATGGTAACCCTGCGTGATCAGGCTTGGGCGATCCGTATCGATTTCCGCCCATACGGGTTACGGAGTCAACTCAGCGTGACCAGAAAGGGCGCCGACTACGCCCCGGCTTCGTCCCGGGTACGCCCTGGCTGCGCCCGCCCGTGTCAGCCCGCTCTCAGCGCCATCGTCATCGCCTCCACCGCCAGCAGCGGCGCCACATTGCGGTCGAGGGCCTGGCGGCAGGCGGCGATCGCCTCGATACGGCGCAGGGTGGACTCCGGGGCGCTGGAGCGGGCCAGACGCTCCAGGGCGTCCTCCGCGTCCGCGTTGGCCAGCGCGATCCTGGAACCGAGCTGCAGAGCGAGGACGTCGCGGTAGAAGGCGGTGAGGTCGGTGAGAGCGACGTCGAGGCTGTCCCGCTGGGTGCGGGTCCGGCGGCGCTTCTGCTTGTCCTCCAGGTCTTTCATCACACCCGCGGTGCCGCGCGGCATCCGGCCGCCCTGGGCCGCGCCGAGCGCGGCCTTCAGCTCGTCGGTCTCCTTGCCGTCCCGCTCCTCGGCGAGCTGCTTGGCGTCCTCGGTGGCCGCGTCGACCAGTTCCTGCGCGGCTCTGAGCGCACCCCCGATGTCCTCCACCCGCAGCGGCAGCTTCAGCACGGCGGCGCGGCGTTCCCGGGCCGCCGGGTCGGTGGCCAGGCGGCGGGCCCGGTCCACGTGCCCCTGTGTGGCGCGGGCCACCGAGGCGGCGACCTCCGGCTCGATGCCCTCACGGCGGACCAGCATGTCCGCGACCGCGGCCACCGACGGGGTGCTCAGGTTCAGATGGCGGCAGCGGGAGCGGATGGTCGGCAGCACGTCCTCGATCGAGGGCGCGCACAGCAGCCACACCGTGCGCGGGGCGGGTTCCTCGACGGCCTTGAGGACGGCGTTGGCCGACTTCTCGTTCAGCCGTTCGGCGTCCTCGACCAGGATGACCTGCCAGCGGCCGCCCGCCGGAGAGGTGAACGACTTCCGCACGGTGTCACGCATGTCCTCGGCCAGGATCTGCGTGCCCACGGCGGCGACCGTGGTGACGTCGGCGTGGGTGCCGACCAGGGTCGTGTGGCAGCCCCCGCAGAAGCCACAGCCCGGGCTGCCGCCGAGCGCGCGGTCGGGGCTCACGCACTGCAGGGCGGCGGCGAAGGCACGGGCCGCATGGGTACGGCCGGCGCCGGGCGGCCCGGTGAACAGCCAGGCGTGCGTCATCTTCGACGCCTCGGGCGGCGGTACGTCGGAGGCGGCAGCGGTGACGAGCGCGTCGGCGTCGCGGGCGGCCGCGCCCAGCTGCTCGCTCACCCGCTCCTGGCCGACCAGGTCGTCCCACACAGTCATGAGCCGGACCGCTCCTTCGTCGTCGGTGTTTCCTGTGACCTCTGGACCCGCCGTGTCCCGTGAACCCGCCGTGTCCTGCGGATCCTCTTGGTACTCGTCACGCACCGTCCATTGTGGACCGCACCACTGACAACGGCGTCAGCCCCGGCGTCCCCGCCCCCGGCCGCCACGGCGCCAGTCGTCGTCGTGGTCGTCGTCGCCCCGCGGGCCGAGCAGTTCGTCGGCCAGCGACGGCAGGTCGTCCAGCGGCGTCTCCTCCGCCCAGTCCGGCCGCTGACGCCTGCGCGGGGCCTCCGCCGCGGCGGCGTCGATCTGCGGCAGCTCGCGCGTCCGGTCGTCGGATCCGTCGGGACCCGTGCCGGCCGGACGCTCGTCCCGGAAGTAGCCGCGGGGCAGCCGGTCCGCGAGGGCGGCGTCCGAGTCACCTGACCCGACGGGCGGCAGCACCGCGGTCTCGTCGGCGGCGCCCGGCCGCACGGGCGGCAGCACCGCCGTCTCGTCCGCCGCACCGGGTCGGACCGGGGGCAGTACGGCCGTCTCGTCCGCCGCACCCGAGGAAACGGGCGGAACCGGCGGCTTCGGCAGCTTGGCCGTCACCTCGGACTCCGACTCGGTCCTGGAGCCGGACCCGGTCTCCCGGTCCCGTACCGCCCGGGAGTCCCCGGAGCCCACGGGCTCCACCGGTTCCCGGGACTCCCCGGACTCCCGCTTGCGGAGATCCGCACGCTCCACCACCGGCGTCGGCACGGTGAGCGCCTCCCCCGGTACGGCAGATCCGACCGGCGGCGTGACGGGCGTGGCCCGTGCGACCGGCGTGTCGGTGACCGTGGGCTGCCGGGACGCCGTGTCCGCCGCGGCCGCCGCCTCCGCGGCCAGCCGACGTGCCTCCTCGGCCTTCAGCAGCGCCTCCTCGGCCTTCCGCTGCTTCTCCAGCCTGCGTTCCTCGGCCTCGCGGCGCAGCCGGGCCTCCTCCTCGGCCTGCCTGCGGCGCCGCTCCTCCTCCGCCTTGCGGCGGGCCTCCTCCTCGGCGCGGACCTTCTCCTCCGCGAGCAGCCGCTGACGCTCCTCCTCGGCACGCTTGCGGGCTTCCTCCGCGCGCTGCCTGGCCTCCTCGGCCTGCCGCTCGGCCTCGCGCCGCTGTGCCTCCTCCAGCTCGCGCCGCTTGCGCTCCTCCTCCTCGGCGCGCAGCTTCGCCAGCTGTGCCTCGCGCTCCCGCTCCAGGCGCTCCTCCTCGGCCTTCCGGGCGGCTTCCTCCTCCGCCCTGCGGCGGGCCTCCTCCTCGGCCTTGCGCCGTGCCTCTTCCTGGGCCTGCTTCTCGGCCTCGGACAGCGGCAGCACGGTGTCGAGGCGGTGGCGGATGACGGTGGTGACGGCCTCGGGCTCCTGGGCCGCGTCGACGACCAGGTAACGGCCGGGGTCGGCGGCGGCCAGCGTGAGGAAACCGGACCGCACGCGCGCGTGGAACTCGGCGGGCTCCGACTCGAGACGGTCCGGAGCCTCCGTGAACCGCTCCCGGGCGGCCTCCGGCGACACGTCCAGCAGGACGGTCAGATGGGGTACCAGCCCGTTGGTCGCCCAGCGGTTGATGCGGGCGATCTCGGTCGGGGAGAGGTCGCGGCCCGCGCCCTGGTAGGCCACGGACGAGTCGGTGTAACGGTCCGAGACGACCACCGCGCCGCGCTCCAGGGCGGGCCGTACGACGGTGTCCACGTGCTCAGCGCGGTCCGCCGCGTACAGCAGCGCCTCCGCACGGTGGGACAGGCCCGCCGACGACACGTCCAGCAGGATCGACCGCAGCCGCTTGCCCACCGGGGTCGCCCCGGGTTCATGCGTGAGGACGACCTCGTGGCCCTTGGACCTGATCCACTCGGCGAGCGCCTCGGCCTGCGTGGACTTTCCGGCGCCGTCGCCGCCCTCCAGGGCGATGAAGAAGCCGCCGGTCGCGGGCGTCTGCACGGGGTCGTCGCCACCGAGCAGGGCGTCGCGCAGATCCTGGCGCAACGGTACGCCGGAACGGTCGTCGGCCTTGGCGAGCACCAGCACGGCCACCGGCAGCAGCAGCGCACCCACCAGCATCAGGGTGAACGCCGCTCCGCCGTGCGCGAACACGAACCGGCCGCTCTCCAGACGGTGGCGGCCGATGAGGGCCGCCACCAGCGGGGCCAGCAGCGCGCCCAGGGCGATGACGACCCGGACGACCGCGTGCAGGTGCTCGGTCGTGCGGGCGCGGCGGTAGTCCTCGGCCTCCTGGTCGAGCAGCGTGTGCCCGGTGTTGGCGGCCACGCCCGCGCCGGCTCCGGCCAGCGCGTCGATCAGCAGCACACTCGTGACGTCCGGGACGAGCCCGGCGGCGAGCAGGGCGACACCGGTGAAGGCTATGGCCAGCGAGAGCAGCCTGCGGCGCGACAGCGACACCAGCGTCCTCGGCGCCACGCGGATACCGAGGACGACGCCGCCGGTCAGCGCGAGCACCGTCAGGCCGTACAGGACCGGCCCGCCGCCCAGGTCGGTGGCGTGCAGCACCGACACGGCGACCGCGGCGGCGATCGCCCCGGCCACGGCGGCGCAGGCGAGCACCAGCAGCGGGATGGCGCCGGTACGGCCCTTGTCGGGGCCGGTGCCGGTCCTGGGGCGGCGCAGGCCCTCGAGCGGGGACCGCGCGCGCGGGGTGCGCGTGCCGGGCACCTCCAGGAAGACCAGCAGGTTCAGCGACGCGGCGAACAGTCCCGCCGCGACGTACGAGCTCAGGGCCGCCTGATGCTGGTCGAACCAGGTGACGGCGGTGCCGAGCAGATTGTTGATCAGCGCGGCGCCGACGAGGACGGCGGCGGCGAGGGGGATCGCCACGAACGTCGTGCGCAGCGACAGGCGGCGCAGGGCGTCCATGTGGTCCGGCAGCGGCCGCACCGTCGCGCCCTCGGGGGGCGGGGCGGGCAGCAGGGCGGGCGCGGCGCTCTCGCGGCACACCGTCCACAGCCGCTCGGCCACACCGGCGACGAACGCGGTGACCAGCAGGACGGCCAGCGCGTTGTCCGGCGTCCAGTCGATCCAGAGCGGGGCGATCAGCAACAGTACGGCGCGCAGCGCGTCCGCGCCGACCATGGTCCAGCGGCGGTCGAGCGGGCCGTCCGGCGCGGTCAGCGAGGTGAGCGGACCGAGGAGGACGGCTCCGAACAGGAGCGTCGCCAGGACACGCGCCCCGAGGACGGCCGTCACGGCGAACGCGACACCCCGGTAGCCGCCGCCGAAAGCGCCCTCGGCGACGGCCGCCTGAAGGGCGAGCAGGATCAGCACGAGGAGCGCGAGGGTGTCGCCGACGCCCGCCACGAGCTGTGCGCCCCACAGCCGTTTCAGCTGGGGGCGGCGCAACAGGGCGCGGACGGCGCGTTCTCGGGAGTCCGCTACGAGGGCGTCGTCGGCGGCCGGATGGTGGGCCGTTGGCTGCTCGGCTCGGGTCATGCTTTCAGCCTATCGGGACTGGCTGACATCGAGCTGTGCCCGTCCGAACGTGCGCGCGCCTCGGTATCGAAGTGTTGCCCTGCGGCACGCACTCCGCCGTGCGCCCGAACGGGTTCAGCCGTCCGGGCGCGGTATCGGGGGCACGCCCGCTGAGACGTCGTCAGCCGCAGCGTCAGCGTCTGTTCTCGGTCATGGTGGTCGTTGCCGGTGAACGGTCGTCAGTAGTCGGCCGTCGGTAGGCAGGCAGGCAGCGTCAGCCGTCGGTAGGCAGCAGTCAGCCGTCTGCCGTCTGCGGTCAGTCGTCTGCCGACGATGCCTTGGCCGCCGTCGTCTTCCGTGCCGCCGTGGTCTTCTTCGCCGTCGTGGACTTGGCCGCCGTCTTCTTCGCGGTGGTCGTCCTGGCGGCCGTCTTCTTGGCCGTGGTGGTCTTGGCGGCGGCGGTCTTGGCCGTCGTCTTCTTGGCGGGCGCCTTCTTCGCGGTCTTCTTCGCGGGCGCCTTGGCGCGCTTCTCGGCGAGCAGCTCGAAGCCGCGCTCCGGGGTGATCTCCTCGACGCTGTCCGCGGAGCGGAGGGTCGCGTTGGTCTCGCCGTCGGTGACGTACGGGCCGAACCGGCCGTCCTTCACCACCACGGGCTTCCCGCTGACCGGGTCCTCGCCGAGTTCCTTGAGCGGCGGCTTGGCGGCGGCCCGGCCGCGCTGCTTGGGCTGGGCGTAGATCGCCTGCGCCTCCTCGAGGGTGACCGTGAAGATCTGGTCCTCGGCCTGGAGCGACCGCGAGTCCGTGCCCTTCTTCAGGTATGGGCCGTAGCGGCCGTTCTGCGCGGTGATCTCCACGCCGTCCGCGTCCGTGCCGACGACCCGCGGCAGTGCCATCAGGCGCAGCGCGTCGTCCAGCGTCACCGTGTCCAGGGACATCGACTTGAACAGCGATGCCGTGCGCGGCTTGACGGCGTTCTTGCCGGTCTTCGGCGTGCCCTCGGGGAGGATCTCCGTGACGTACGGGCCGTAGCGGCCGGCCTTGGCGACGATCTGGTGGCCGGACTGCGGGTCGGCGCCCAGCTCGAAGTCACCGCTCGGCTTGGCGAGCAGTTCCTCCGCCAGTTCGACGGTGAGTTCATCGGGCGCCATGTCGTCGGGGATGTCCGCGCGCTGGTGCTGCTCGGAGTCCCGCTCACCGCGCTCGATGTACGGGCCGAAGCGGCCGACCCGCAGCACGATGTCGTTGCCCACCGGGAACGTCGACACCTCGCGTGCGTCGATCGCGCCCAGGTCGGTCACCAGTTCCTTGAGGCCGCCGAGGTGGTCGCCGTCGCCGTTGCCGGCGTCCGCCGCACCACCCTCTCCCATGCCCTCGCCGAAGTAGAACCGCCTCAGCCACGGCACGGCCTGGGCCTCACCGCGTGCGATGCGGTCGAGGTCGTCCTCCATCCTGGCGGTGAAGTCGTAGTCGACGAGCCGCCCGAAGTGCTTCTCCAGGAGGTTGACCACGGCGAAGGACAGGAAGGACGGCACCAGGGCCGTGCCCTTCTTGAACACATAGCCGCGGTCGAGAATCGTGCCGATGATCGACGCGTACGTCGACGGGCGGCCGATCTCGCGCTCTTCGAGCTCCTTGACCAGGCTGGCCTCGGTGTAGCGGGCCGGGGGCTTGGTGGAGTGGCCCTCGGCGGTGATCTCCCCGGCCGTCAGCGGGTCGCCCTCGGTGACCTGGGGCAGGCGGCGCTCGCGGTCGTCCAGCTCGGCGTTCGGGTCGTCGGCTCCCTCGACGTAGGCCTTCAGGAAGCCGTGGAAGGTGATCGTCTTGCCGGAGGCGGTGAACTCGACGTCCCGGCCGTCGGCCGACGTGCCGCCGATCCGCACGGTCACGCTGTTGCCGGTCGCGTCCTTCATCTGGGAGGCGACGGTCCGCTTCCAGATCAGTTCGTAGAGCCTGAACTGGTCGCCGGTCAGACCCGTCTCGGCGGGGGTGCGGAAGCGGTCGCCCGAGGGGCGGATCGCCTCGTGCGCCTCCTGGGCGTTCTTGACCTTGCCGGCGTACGTGCGCGGGGCGGGCGGGAGGTAGTCCGCGCCGTACAGCTGCGTGACCTGCGCACGGGCGGCCTTGACGGCGGTCTCGCTGAGCGTCGTGGAGTCCGTACGCATGTACGTGATGTAGCCGTTCTCGTACAGCTTCTGGGCGACCTGCATGGTCGCCTTCGCGCCGAAGCCGAGCTTGCGGCTGGCCTCCTGCTGGAGCGTCGTCGTACGGAACGGGGCGTACGGCGAGCGGCGGTACGGCTTGGACTCGACGGAGCGGACGGCGAAGCGGGTGCTCTCCAGGGCGGTGGCGAGGGCGCGGGCGGTCGCCTCGTCGAGGTGGAGGATGTTCGCGCTCTTGAGTTGTCCCAGGGAGTCGAAGTCGCGGCCCTGCGCGACCCGCCTGCCGTCGACGGTCTGCAGGCGCGCGACCAGCGACGACGGGTCCGACGGATCTCCGGCGCGGCCTGTCGCGAAAATGCCCGTCAGGTCCCAGTACTCAGCGGAACGAAAAGCCCTGCGCTCGCGTTCCCGCTCCACGACGAGACGTGTGGCGACCGACTGGACGCGGCCCGCCGACAGACGCGGCATGACCTTCTTCCACAGGACCGGCGAGACCTCGTAGCCGTAGAGACGGTCGAGGATGCGGCGGGTCTCCTGGGCGTCGACCAGCTTCTGGTTGAGCGTGCGCGGGTTGGCGACGGCGGCGCGGATGGCCTCCTTGGTGATCTCGTGGAACACCATGCGCTTGACCGGGATCTTCGGCTTGAGGA
Source organism: Streptomyces sp. NPDC047000 (assembly GCF_040644295.1). Classification (NCBI taxonomy): domain Bacteria; kingdom Bacillati; phylum Actinomycetota; class Actinomycetes; order Kitasatosporales; family Streptomycetaceae; genus Streptomyces; species Streptomyces sp. NPDC047000. The sequence continues at coordinate 401,302 of NZ_JBEYWE010000003.1, read as the reverse complement.
CTTCCTGGAGGTGCCAGGCGATCGCCTCGCCCTCCCGGTCCTCGTCCGTCGCGAGGAAGAGCTCGTCGGAGTCCTTCAGCAGGTCCTTGAGCTTCTTGACCTGCGCCTTCTTGTCGGCGTTGATCACATAGATGGGCTGGAAGTCGTGCTCGACGTCCACCCCGAGGCGACGGACCTCACCGGTGTACTTCTCCGGCACCTCGGCGGCGCCGCTGGGGAGGTCGCGGATGTGCCCGACACTCGCCTCGACGATGTAGCCGGGGCCGAGGTAACCCTTGATCGTCTTCGCCTTGGCAGGCGACTCCACGATGACGAGTCGGCGGCCGCCTGTTGCGGTCTCGCTGGTCGGGGACAACTTCGCTCTTCTCTCCGGTCGACGCTGGGCCTCCCCGGGCTTCGTCAGGCTTCGTCCCGGGGGCGGGTCATGGTTACGCTGCGGAGTGTGACGGTACATCCCGCCCCCGTGTCAAACGGGAAAAGCCCGCAACGGCCACTCGAACGGTAACCCGACTACTGGCATCCCTGCCGCCCGGAGTGCCCGGCCGTCCTCCTCGCCCTGTCCGGAGCGTGACCTACCGGTTACCCGGCGGAGGAGACGTGAGCCCAGCTCACACGTGCGCGAAGCACCACGCCGCGAGGCCCAGCGCGAGCACCGCGACCATGGCCGTGAGGGTCGCGGATGCGATCTGGTTCACACCCTGCGCGACGGGCTCGCCGATCCGTACGCGGACCACGGTCCACAGCAGCAGCGCGCCGCCGAACAGGGCGAACACCATTCCCGCGAAGATCGCCGGTCCGCTCTCCATGGCTCCCCTGCCCCTGTTCCCTGTCCGCGAGTGCCCAGCGCCGGGAGACTGCCACGCGCGGGCGGCGACAGGGCGAACCGGAGGTGAACGAAGGGCGCGAAGTTGCCCGAACATTCGTTCGGGCAACTCGGGAGGGGCGCGCGGGAAACGGTGGGCGCCGGTGACTTTCAAGTCGTTTTCGGATGACGCCACATGGGGCGCACCGGTCCCGTGTACATCACTGGCACCACTGGCACCACTGCCATCGCATGCGCCGACGGGACCAGGGTGCCGCAGACACCGCGGGCACCGTGGGGCAACCGTCCCGGAATCCCGCCGGCTCAGCGCGCCGGTTCGAGGAACCCCTGCTCGACCAGCAGCCGGATCTGCGCCGGGGTGCGGTCCCGCAGCAGCACGGGGTCCTCGCCGACGAGCTGCGCGATGGCGTCCAGGATGCGTCCGGCGCTGAGCGAGCCGTCACACACCCCCGCGAAGCCGGCACCGACCGTGTCCACCTTGGTGGCCCGGCGCATTCCGCGGTGCTGACGCAGCACCACATGCTCGGGGTCCTCGGCGCCGGGCAGCCCGACCTGCTCCTGGACCACCTCGGCGGTCAGCCTGAAACGGCCCTCCAGCAGGGCCGCGTCGTCGTGCTCCCGGAGATAGTCGAGGCGCTCGAAGTGCGCCCGCACGGTGTCGCCGAGCGGCTGCTCGACCGGGTGCGGCCACTCCTCGACGACGAGCGACGGCTCGGGGGCCGCCGTCCGACGCAGCGTGATCCAGCCGAAGCCGACCGCCCTGACCTTGCGCGCCTCGAACTCGTCCAGCCAGGCGTCGTACCTCGCCTCGTACTCCGCCGGTCCGCCGCGGTGGTCGCCCGCGTCCCGGAGCCACAGCTCGGCGTACTGGGTGACGTCCTGCACCTCGCGCTGCACGATCCACGCGTCGCACCCGCGGGGCACCCATGACCTGAGTCTGTCCTGCCAGTCCTCCCCTTCCACGTGCTGCCAGTTGGCGAGGAACTGTGCGAACCCGCCCACGTTCAGCCGTTCCCCTGCCTGCTGAACGAGCGTGCGGCACAGATCGTCCCCGCCCATCCCGCCGTCCCGGTAGGTCAGCCGGGCGCCGGGCGAGATCACGAAGGGCGGATTGGAGACGATCAGGTCGTACGACTCGTCGTCCCGTACCGGCTCGAACAGAGAGCCCTGGCGCAGCTCGGCGGCGGGCACACCGGAGAGCGCCAGGGTGAGCGAGGTGATGTGCAGCGCGCGCGGGTTGACGTCGGTCGCCGTCACGCGCGTGGCGTGCCGGGTGGTGTGCAGGGCCTGGATGCCGGAACCGGTGCCGAGGTCGAGCGCGGCGGCGACGGGCGTCCGCACGGTGATCCCGGCGAGTGTCGTGGAGGCGCCGCCGACACCGAGGACGACGCCCTCGTCGCGGCTGCCGATCCCGCCGGCCCCGCCGACGGCACAGCCCAGGTCGGACACGATGAACCAGTCCTCGCCGCCCGGCCCGCCGTACGGCCGTACGTCCACGGTCGCGGCGACCTCGTCGCCGCCCGCCCGGACCAGCCACCCCGCCTCCAGGCACTCGGCGAGGGGCAGAACGGCGGCCACGCGCGCGCGGGGCACGGGCTGTTGCAGCAGGAACAGCCGTACGAGCAGTTCCAGCGGCGTGTCGCCGCGTGTCGCCCGGAGGGCCGGCACGGTCTCGCTGCGGGCCAGTGCGGCGTAGGCGGGGGCGCCGAGGAGGTCGAGCAGGCCGTCGGCGGTGAAGGCGGCCCCGAGGAGGGCTTCCCGCAGCCGGGCGGTGGTCTCGGGTCGGTCGGAGGCGGGCAGCGTCAGCAGGGTGGCGTCGGTCACGCCCCCATTGTCCCCCGCGGTCCCGGCCCGGTCCCGGCCCGGCGCGTCCTGCGCGCGGTTGCTCAGCCCTGTGTCGCCGACGCCGACGCGGCGACCTTCTGGCAGCTCGGCTGCTTGGCGATCGCGTCCTTGACGTCACCCTGTTCCAGGTTCTTCAGGGCAGCGGTACCGCTCTTGTTCTGCGCCTCGAGCGCGGTCATCTGGGTGGCGATGTCGTGCAGGCCGGTCGCGAACTTCGCCTGGTTCTTCGTGTCGAGCGCGTCGACCTTCTTCTTCAGGTCGGCGTAGGCGCCAGAGAGGTCGTTGAGGTTCTTGACGGCGTCCTTCTGGCGTGCGGAGCCGCCGTCGACGCCGGGAGGCGCGCCGGCACCGCTGATGGCGGTGGCGAGCGTCTTGTAGCCGTCGGACATGTCCTGGAAGGCCTGGGAGTCGGTCTTCTGGATGGTGGCCGGCGGGTTCGAGGTGTTCGAGGCCACCTCGGCGATCGAGGCGTTGGCAGCCTTGATCTTGGCGTCCTGGGCCGGAACCGCGTCACAGACCTTCTTGGCCCATGCGTCGAGTTCCTTGTTGTCCTTGGTGCCGCCGCCGCTGCTGCATCCCGTCAGCGCCATCACCAGTACCGCACCGCCGGACAGTGCGGCCGCGAGCTTCTTGTTCACCGGATCGGTCCCTTCCACGGCTCTCGGCCCACGGACCCTACACGCCGGTGGGGTGGTGATCGCACTTCAATGGGAGCTTTTCTTGTGTTTTTCAGTTGTTTGCACCAAGAGAGAGAAGGGTCACGGTGCGCGGCCGGAACGGCGCGCCCGGAACGCGGAGGAGCGGCCGGAACGCGGAGGGACAGGAACGCGGAGGGGCCGGTGGCCGACGCGTCGATGTGCGTCGGCCACCGGCCCCTCGTGCTGTGCGATCGTAAGACCGTCTACGACACCACCGCGGGATCCGCCGGGTTGGCCGTCTGCTCGGCGTCGGACTCGTCGCCCACGGCGATACCGCGCCGCTTGGAGACATAGACCGCTCCGACGATGACCACCAGTGCGAGGATCGCGATGAAGATCCGCACACCGATGTTCTCGTCGGCGCCGTAGCTGAACTTGATGACCGCGGGGGCGATCAGCAGCGACACCAGGTTCATGACCTTGAGCAGCGGGTTGATCGCCGGTCCGGCCGTGTCCTTGAAGGGGTCGCCGACCGTGTCGCCGATCACCGTGGCCGCGTGGGCGTCACTGCCCTTGCCGCCGAAATGACCGTCCTCGACCATCTTCTTGGCGTTGTCCCAGGCACCGCCGGAGTTGGCGAGGAACACCGCCATCAGGGTGCCCGAGCCGATCGCACCGGCGAGGAAGGAGCCGAGCGCACCGACACCGAGGGTGAACCCGATGAAGATCGGCGCCATGACGGCGAGCAGACCCGGTGTGGTGAGCTCGCGCAGGGCGTCCTTGGTGCAGATGTCGACGACCTTGCCGTACTCCGGCTTCTCCGTGTAGTCCATGATCCCGGGCTTCTCACGGAACTGCCGGCGCACCTCGTACACCACCGCGCCCGCCGACCGCGACACCGCGTTGATCGCCAGCCCCGAGAAGAGGAAGACGACCGCCGCACCCGCGATCAGACCGACGAGGTTGTTGGGCTGCGAGATGTCCATCATCAGGTTCAGCGGCGCACCGGCTCCGGAGAGCTTCTCCCCGACGTCGTGCGCGCCGGTGGTGAGCGCGTCGCGGTACGAGCCGAAGAGCGCCGACGCCGCGAGGACGGCGGTGGCGATGGCGATGCCCTTGGTGATGGCCTTGGTGGTGTTGCCGACGGCGTCCAGGTTGGTGAGCACCTGGGCGCCCGCGCCCTCGACGTCACCGGACATCTCGGCGATGCCCTGCGCGTTGTCGGAGACCGGACCGAAGGTGTCCATCGCGACGATCACGCCGACCGTGGTGAGCAGGCCGGTACCGGCCAGGGCCACCGCGAACAGGGCGAGCATGATCGACGTACCGCCGAGCAGGAAGGCACCGTAGACGCTCAGGCCGATCAGCAGGGCGGTGTAGACGGCCGACTCGAGGCCGACGGAGATACCGGCGAGGACCACCGTGGCGGGGCCGGTCAGCGAGCTCTTGCCGATGTCCCGCACGGGACGCCGGGTCGTCTCGGTGAAGTAGCCCGTCAGCTGCTGGATGACAGCGGCGAGCAGGATACCGATGGCCACCGCGACGACCGCGAGGATCCGCGGGTCGCCGTCCTTGGCCTTGATGGCCGCGTCGGTGATGCCGTGGAGGTCGGCGTACGAGGACGGGAGATAGACGAAGACGGCCACCGTCACCAGCACGAGCGAGATCACCGCGGAGATGAAGAACCCGCGGTTGATGGCGGTCATGCCGCTGCGGTCGGTTCTGCGCGGGGCGACCGCGAAGATGCCGATCATCGCGGTGATCACACCGATCGCGGGAACGATCAGCGGGAAGGCGAGCCCGGAGTCGCCGAACGCCGCCTTGCCGAGGATCAGCGCGGCGACCAGGGTCACGGCGTACGACTCGAAGAGGTCCGCCGCCATACCGGCGCAGTCGCCGACGTTGTCGCCCACGTTGTCGGCGATGGTCGCGGCATTGCGCGGGTCGTCCTCCGGGATGCCCTGCTCGACCTTGCCGACCAGGTCGGCGCCGACGTCGGCGGCCTTGGTGAAGATGCCGCCGCCGACACGCATGAACATCGCGATCAGCGCGGCCCCGAGGCCGAAGCCTTCGAGCACCTTCGGAGCGTCGGCCGCGTACACCAGCACCACGCAGGAGGCGCCCAGCAGGCCGAGTCCCACGGTGAACATGCCGACGACGCCACCCGTACGGAAAGCGATCTTCATTGCATGGTGCGAAACGGTGGTGAGATCCGCTTCCGGCTGGCCTTCCGCCGGGGTCGCTTCCCGGGCGGCCGCGGCCACGCGCACATTACTGCGCACGGCGAGCCACATACCGATGTATCCGGTGGCCGCCGAGAACGCCGCGCCGATCAGGAAGAAGATCGACCGCCCGGCACGCTGATTCCAGTCGTCCGCGGGGAGCAGCATGAGCAGGAAGAACACGACGACGGCGAATACGCCCAGCGTACGCAGCTGTCTGGCCAGATAGGCCATCGCGCCTTCTTGGACCGCCGAGGCGATCTCTTTCATGCTGTCGGTGCCTTCGTCGGCCGCGAGCACCTGGCGTACCAGGACGCCGGCGACAGCGAGCGCCGCCAGTGCCACCACGGCGATGACCGCGATGATCACGCGGTTGCCGTCGGTCAGCACTGCGGCTGCGAAGGTCGTGGGATGGCCCAACTGATGAGGGGTAGAAAGCCCCGCCATTCGTCCTCCTTGACGCTTGGGCTGAGCTCAAGATGTGGACGGATTGTAGGTACCGGAACCTGATCAAAACAGTCCGCGGTAAGTGGAATAAGTCTTCACATGCTCTTCAGCAAATGATCGCCGAGCGATCACGGAACCCGATTGGGTCATGCTTTCGAAGTATGAGAGTCCGACTCCCTCATCGCGTGAATGATCGTGAACGAATTCACGAAATCCTTGGTACGGCACCGCCCTGCCCGGCACCTCTGACGCGATCAACTCTAGGCGCGGCCACTGATACCCGCACATGCCGAAGGGCCCTACGGGGAGGGCCCTTCGGGACAGGAGTGAAGCGAGAGGTGAAACGGGTGGTCCGACGGGTGATCTGACGGATGATGACGGGTGACCTGACGGGGTGTGAAGCCCGGCGTGCGGCGGGTGACGCCGCGGTGGGGCCCTCAGGCGACCGTGACCGCCGGTGTGGTGGTCGGCCAGGTCATACGGATCAGCCCGCCGTGCTCGCCGGCGGTGACCTCGACGTCGTCGACGAGTCCGCTGATGACCGCGAGGCCCATCTCGTCCTCCTCGGCCTCGACATCCGGGTCCCCGCCCGGGGAACCGGGCACGCGGTCCCCGGGGGCCACCCGCGGCGCCTCGTCGCCGACCTCGATGGAGAACTGCTTCTCCTCCTCCGTCAGCAGCACCTTCACCGGTGCCGTGATGCCACCGTTCTGGTGCAGTCCGACCGCGCGGGTACAGGCCTCACCCACGGCGAGCCTGACCTCGTCGAGTACGGCCTCGTCCACCCCGGCCCTGCGCGCCACCGCTGCCGCCACCAGTCGGGCGGTCCGGACGTGCTCGGGCAGCGCGCTGAAGCGGAGTTCAACGGTGGCCATGCATCCCCCTCGGAAGTACGGGCGTGCGATCGGGAGGGCCGGGGCGCCGAAGAGCCCGGCCTCCCCGGTGGACTGCTTCCGTACCGGGCGCGCGGCCCGGTTCCGGTGGCGGACCGGCGCGGTGGGCCGCTCCGCGGCCCCGGCCGGTCGGCCGCGGGGGTCAGTCGGTGGCGGCCACCGCTTCGTCGACCGAGGTGTGGATCGGGAACACCTTGGTGAGTCCGGTGATACGGAAGATCTTCAGAATGCGCTCCTGGTTGCAGACCAGTCGCAGGGAGCCCTCGTGGGCGCGCACCCGCTTCAGGCCGCCGACCAGCACGCCGAGCCCGGTGGAGTCGAGGAAGTCCACGCCCTCCATGTCGACGACGAGGTGAAAACTCCCGTCGTTCACCAGCTCGACCAGCTGCTCACGCAGCTTGGGCGCGGTATATACGTCGATTTCTCCACCGACCTCGACGACCGTACGATCGCCGACGGTACGGGTCGACAGGGACAGGTCCACGGAACCTCCAGCACCTTGCTATCGAGCGGTCGCCCTCTGGGGCACCTCGGCTTGAAGCCCCCGGGACGGTTCGCCAGCCGCGATGGCATTCAATCACTTACCGGCAGGCGTGTACGACGCCTTGGCCTCATTGTCCGTCACGCCGGTGCCACACTCGATGCCGATGGCCAAGAATCACCGATCCGATGGAACCCCGGCCGGGCCCGTGACGCGCCCGGTTCCGGACGCGGTCCTGGCCCGGCTCGCCTCCGGACCGAACCGGGCGTCGCGTATCACTCATACGGAGCACTTGCCCCCGCGCGCGGGCCGTCATGCCGTCTGGCCCGACCGGATCCGCGCCGAGGTCGTCGCCGCCGTCCAGGCGTGCGGCATCGACCACCCCTGGGCCCACCAGGCCCTCGCCGCGGAGCACGCCCTGGACGGTGACAGCGTGGTCGTCGCCACCGGCACGGCCTCCGGGAAGTCCCTGGCCTATCTGGTGCCCGTCCTCTCCGCGCTGCTGGACGGCTCCGAGGCCCCCAACGGCCGCGGGGCCACCGCCCTCTATCTCGCCCCCACCAAGGCCCTCGCGGCGGACCAGCACCGCTCGGTGAAGGACATCACCCGCCCGCTGGGCAACGCCGTGCGCCCTGCCGTGTACGACGGCGACACGCCCGTCGAGCAGCGCGAATGGATCCGCCAGTACGCCACCTACGTCCTCACCAACCCGGACATGCTGCACCGCGGCATCCTGCCGTCGCACGCCCGCTGGTCCTCCTTCCTGAAATCGCTCAAGTACGTCGTCATCGACGAGTGCCACACCTACCGCGGCGTGTTCGGTTCCCATGTCGCCCAGGTACTGCGGCGCCTGCGCCGCCTGTGCGCCCGCTACGGCTCCTCCCCCGTGTTCCTGCTGGCGTCGGCGACCGCCGCCGAGCCCGCCGTCGCCGCCCGCCGGCTGACCGGGCTGCCGGTGGTGGAGGTCGCCGACGACGCCTCCCCACGCGGGGAGGTGGTGTTCGCCCTCTGGGAACCCCCGCTCACCGAACTGCACGGCGAGAAGGGGGCACCCGTCCGGCGCACGGCCACCGCCGAGACGGCCGGCCTGCTCACCGACCTCGCCGTCCAGGGCGTGCGCACGGTCGCCTTCGTACGCTCCCGGCGTGGCGCCGAGCTGATCTCGGTGATCGCCCAGGAACGCCTCGCCGAGATCGACCGCTCCCTGGCCCGGCGTGTCGCGGCCTACCGCGGCGGCTATCTCCCCGAGGAACGCCGCGCTCTCGAACAGGCCCTGCACTCCGGCGAACTCCTCGGCCTCGCCGCCACGACCGCCCTGGAACTCGGCATCGACGTCTCCGGCCTGGACGCGGTGCTCATCGCCGGCTATCCGGGCACCCGCGCGTCCCTGTGGCAGCAGGCAGGCCGGGCGGGCCGGGGCGGCCAGGGCGCACTGGCCGTCCTCGTCGCCCGCGACGACCCGCTGGACACCTTCCTCGTCCACCATCCGGAGGCCCTGTTCGACCAGCCGGTGGAATCGACCGTCCTCGACCCCGACAACCCGTACGTCCTCGCCCCGCACCTCTGCGCGGCAGCCGCGGAACTGCCCCTGACCGAGGAGGACCTCGGCCTGTTCGGCCCGGCCTGCCCCGGCCTGCTGCCCCAGCTGGAGGCGGCCGGGCTGCTGCGCCGCCGCACCAGGGCCTGGCACTGGACCCGCCGCGAGCGGGCCGCCGACCTCGCCGACATCCGCGGTGGAGGCGGGCAGCCGGTGCAGATCGTCGAATCCGGCACCGGACGGCTGCTCGGCACGGTCGACGCGGCCGCCGCCCACGCCTCCGTCCACGAGGGCGCCGTCCACCTCCACCAGGGCCGCACCTATCTCGTCCGGTCCCTCGATCTGGCGGACTCCGTCGCCCTGGTCGAGCGGGCCGATCCGCCGTACACGACCGTCGCACGCGACACGACGTCGATCTCCGTCCTGGAGACGGACGTCGAGGTCCCCTGGGGCACGGGACGGCTGTGCTACGGCTCGGTGGAAGTCACCAACCAGGTCGTCTCCTTTCTGCGCAGACGTGTCATCACGGGTGAGGTCCTCGGCGAGACGAAACTCGACCTCCCGCCGCGCACGCTCCGCACGCGCGCGGTGTGGTGGACGGTCACCGAGGACCAGCTGGACGAGGCCCGTGTCGGCCCGGAGATCCTCGGCGGCGCGCTGCACGCCGCCGAGCACGCGTCCATCGGCCTGCTGCCGCTCTTCGCGACGTGCGACCGCTGGGACATCGGCGGCGTGTCGGTGCCGCTCCATCCCGACACACTGCTCCCCACCGTCTTCGTCTACGACGGCCACCCCGGCGGCGCCGGCTTCGCGGAGCGCGCCTTCCACACCGCCCGTGAGTGGCTCACCGCCACCCGCCAGGCCATCGCCTCCTGCGAGTGCGACGCCGGCTGTCCGTCCTGCATCCAGTCCCCCAAGTGCGGCAACGGCAACGATCCGCTGCACAAGCGGGGCGCCGTCCGGCTGCTGACGGTGCTGCTGCGCGGGGCGCCGGAGAAGCCGGAGGACCCGGAGGACCCGGAGGACCCGGAGAAGGCGGAACAGGAGCAGAAGCGGGAGGAGAGGGCGCAGAAGGCCGGGGAGAGTCAGCGGGCCGGCTGAACGGCCGGCGCCCACGGTCCGGGACCGGGCGGACCGGGTGTCCTGGACGTTGCGGGCACCGGCACCGCACGCGGCCGTACGGCGCCCGTGGCCCTCGTCGCACCCGATGCGGCGGCTCCCGAGGCATCCGCCGCACCAGGCGCGGCGGCGGGCCGCCGGGCGTGGGGCTAACCGGAACCCGGCCCGGGGCCGGATACGGGCGCCGGGACCGGCCCCTCCCCCGATGCCGGCCCCGCAGGGCCCGCCCGTGCCCTGACCTCCGCCGCGAGCGGCCCCGCTCCGGACGCCGCCGTCACATCGGAGACCTCACCGCTGATCACGCACCGCACCAGCCTCGCGCCCTGGGCCCGCGCCACCCGGTCGGCCCGGGCGCAGGCCGACACGGTGCCCTCGGCCCAGTGGTCCGCCGCGGCGAGCGCCGCGAGATCGGCGCCGCCGGCCGCCCGGTGCCGGACGACCACCGCCTGGCCGAGGAGGAGCACAAGACCGAACACCGCGCACAGCCCGGCGATCACACCGACGCCCAGGACGGTCGCCGACCCCCGGTCCGGGCACCCCCGCCGCACGACCCACACCGCCGTCCCACCCGGCCACCGGTGCGCGGTACGGGTCCGCCGTACCGCCACGGCCCGCCTCACGGTCCCGCTCCCGCGGTCCCCTCGCCGAGGGTCTCCTCCGCCGACGCCACCGCCTCCTCCCGCAGTTCGAAGGACAGGCTGCCGAGCGGCACCGGCGGCCTGGCCACCACCGCCACACGCACCTGGTCGCCCTCCCGGCTCACGGTGACGGCCGCACCGCGCGGGGCCACCTGCCGGGTCGCCGCGACGACGGCCGCGTCCGGATCCTGCCGGGCCGCGGCACGGGCACCCGTCCGCGCCGCGTCCAGGCACTGGATCCGCACCGCCATGGCGTACAGACCCCACAGCAGCGCCAGCGCGACCAGCGCCAGGACCGGCAGCACCATGGCCGACTCGGCGGTCACGAACCCGCCGTCCGGCGCAGCCGCGCCGGCGGCCCGGCCCCCGGCGCGCGTCTCACGTGCCCGCATGGAGCGCTCGTTCCACGATGCCCTGCAGTTCCTCGCTGACCGCCCCGCTCGTCACGATCTTGTAGAGCACCGCGGCGAACGCCACCGCGGCGATGATTCCCACCGCGTACTCGGACGTGACCATGCCCGTGTCACGGCACATCGGCACGCAGAGCCGCGCCCACACCTTCCTGCACATCGACCTGCTCATCTCAGCCCCCTTGAGGTTCACTCGTATTGATGACCCGTCATCTCGGACGGACCGTTCACCCGGATCGACCAGCCCGTACCGTCGCCCGCACCACTCGTCGTACGGGTCTCTGGATCCGGGTCTTCAGGTCTTTGGATCTTCGGGTCTTCGCATCTTCGGGTCTTTGGATCTTTTGGCTTGATTTCACCCACCTCCTCCGAGCACCCCGCCCGCGAGCCCGATCACGACCGGCACGACTCCGACCGCGATGAAAGCGGGAAGGAAGCACAGCCCTACCGGCGCGGTGATCAGCACGGCCGCACGCCGGGCCCGTGCCGTCGCCGCGCGGGCCCGTTCGGTGCGGGCGTCCGCCGCCAGCCGGGCGACCGGAACGGCGGCGGGCAGGCCGGACTCGTCGGCCCGTTCCAGCAGCCTCGCCAGAGCCGCGGCGGACCCGGGCAGCGCGGCCAGCCGCCGCCAGGCGTCGGCGGGTTCCCCGCCGAGCCGTACCTCGGCCGCCCCGCACGCGAGTCCGTCCCCCACGGGTCCGCCCAGGGCCTCGCCGACCGCCCGGGCCGCGGTCACCGGCCCCGCTCCGGCGGCGATGCAAGCGGCCAGCAGGTCGGCGGCGAGCGGGAGCTGCCGCACCGCCTCGGTGACGTCGTACGTCTCCCCGGACCCGGACGCCCGTTTCTTCCGGCCCCACCACCACACCCCGGCCGCCGCGGCCAGCCCCACCACCGTTCCGGTGACACCACCGGCCAGCATCCAGCCGGCGCCCGCCGCACCCGCCAGGGGCAGCCATCGCCGTACGGCCGCGTCGGCCCGGAGACGCGGCCTCTCCGGCGCCTTCCCGGGTGTGCCCGGCAGCAGACGGTCCAGCCGTCGCCGGGCCCTGCGCCCGTGCCGCACGGCGCGCGCCCACCGCGCGAGCGCGCCGAGCAGCACCAGCACCCCCGCTGCCGCCCCCGCGGTGAAAGCCAGAAGCGTCAGCAGGCTCTGGACGAGTCGGGGGTTCACGCCGTCTCCACCCCCCGCACGATGTGCAGCGCCCACCACAGTCCCCCGGCCTCCAGCAGCCCCCCGAGGAGCAGGCAGGCCAGACCGGGGCCGGTGTGCAGCAGAACGTGCAAGGGGTCCGTGCCCAGAGCCGTGCCGAGCAGGAGCCCCAGCACGGGCAGCCCGGCGAGCATCACCACCGTGGTCCGCGCGCCGGCCAGCTGGGCGCGCAGGTCGGCCCGCTGGTCCCGCTCCGCGCGCAGGGCTCCTTCGAGCCGGTCGAGTCCCGCCGCGAGCCCGGCACCCCGGTCCACCGCGACACGCCAGCACGCGGCGAGTCCCAGCAGCCCCTCGGCTCCCGGCGCCGAGGCCGCGACGGCAAGCGCTCCCGGTACGTCCCCGCCGAACCGCGCCGCCGCGATCACCGCGGCCTCGGTGTCCCCGAGGCCGCCCGAATCACGCGCGGCCCGCAGGAGCGCGTCGCCCGGCTGCCGTCCGGAACGCACCTCACCGGCGAGCGCTCCGCACAACGCGAGCACCTTGTCCCCACGGCGCTCCTGTGCCCGCCGTGCCTCGGCGGCCCGTCGCGCCCGCCGGGCGAGCGGCAGGCCGGCGGCCGCCAGGACGAGCGGGACCACCGAGGTGCCCAGCACCGCCAGCAGCAGCCCTGCCGCCGGGACCCACCACTCCGCGCGCAATCGCCCGCGGAGCCGCCTCAGTCCGTCCACGGCCCGTTCCCGGGACGGCGGCCCGATGCCGGTCGCTCCGCCGTCCGCGAGCAGCAGGCGCGCCCGCCGCACGCCGGAGCAGGGCCCGCCCCGCAGCAGGAGCAGCGCACCCGCACACACCAGGACCACCGCCGCCGGCGCCGTCCGGCTCACACCCAGCACATCCAGGTCACTCATCGCATCCCTCACCGTTCTCACCGGTTCCCAGGCCTCCGGGCCGCAGATCCTCATGGCTCCCCAGCAGCCCCCGCAGCCGCTCCCAGCCCCGCTCGCGGGCGAACGCCTCCGCACCCCAGCGCAGCGCCGGAACCGTCCGCACCAGGCCCGAGGCGTCCCGCTCCAGCACATGGATCTCGGCGATGCGCCGACACCCGGCCCGGTCCCGCACCAGGTGCAGCACCACCGACAGCGCGGCCGCCAGCTGGCTGTGCAGCGCGGCCCGGTCGAGCCCGGCCGCCGTACCCAGCGCCTCCAGACGAGCGGGGACGTCCGCGGCGGCGTTGGCGTGAACAGTTCCGCAGCCCCCTTCGTGTCCCGTGTTGAGGGCGGCCAGCAGATGGACGACCTCGGCGCCCCGCACCTCGCCCACGACCAGCCGGTCCGGCCGCATCCGCAGTGCCTGGCGCACCAGGTCCTCGAGCGTGACGAGACCGGCGCCCTCCTGGTTGGCGGGTCTGGTCTCCAGGCGTACGACATGAGGATGGTCGGGGCGCAGTTCGGCGGAGTCCTCGGCGAGAACGATCCGCTCACCCGGTCCGACCAGTCCGAGCAGCGCGCTCAGCAGGGTGGTCTTGCCGGTACCCGTACCGCCGCTGATCAGGAAGGACAGCCGGGCCCGCAGCAGGGCGCGCAGGACCCGGTCCCCGCCGGGCGGCACCGTGCCCGCGGCCACGAGTTCGCCGAGGGTGAAGGCCCGGGGCCGTACGACGCGCATCGACAGGCAGGTGCAGCCGACGGCGACCGGAGGCAGCACCGCGTGCAGCCGGGTCCCGTCGGGCAGCCGGGCGTCCACCCAGGGGCGGGCGTCGTCGAGGCGGCGGCCGGTGACGGCGGCGAGGCGCTGCGCGAGGCGCCGTACGGCTGCCGCGTCCGGGAAGGAGACCCCGGTCAGCTCCAGTCCGCCGCCCCGGTCGACCCATACGCGGTCGGGGGCCGACACCAGGACGTCGGTGACCGCCGGGTCGGCGAGCAGGGGTTCCAGAGGTCCGCTGCCGATCAGTTCGGAGCGCAGCCGCCGGGCCGCGCCGAGGATCTCGGCGTCCCCGAACACCCGGCCCTGTTCACGCAGCGCCTGTGCCACGCGCGCGGGCGTCGGTTCGGCACCGCTCTCGGCGAGCCACCGGCGCACCCCGTCGAGCAGGGCCCTGCCGCCGGGTGGTTCGGCTGTGGCCGCGGCGCCCACCGCGATCTCCGTGGCCCGTGGATACCGCGCCGCCGGGTCCACCGGCCGCACCTGCCCGTACGGCGTCTCCTCGTACGGCGTCTCCTCGCGCGGTGCCCTCCTGCCGGGTGTCTCGGCACTCGGCTTGGTCGGGTTCATACGCCGCCCGCTTCCACGAGGGTCCGCTCCCAGAACTCCTTGCAGAAGCGCGCCGTCGGACCCCGGCCCGCCGCACCGGGCGGTGCCTTGGCCTGGTGCGGGCGGGTCAGAGCGGCTTCGGCGGGCAGTTCCCCGGCCAGGGGCAGTCCGAGCAGCCGGGCCACCTCGCGTCCCCCGAGTCCGGGGGCGAACGGCCCGCGCACGGCCACTCGCAGATCACGGATGATCATGCCGATGCCGGATGCGACCCGCCCGGCCGCGGCGACGGCGCGCAGTTCGGCGGGGACCACGAGGACCGCCAGGTCGAGCTGGGCGAGGACCTCGCCGACTCCCTCGTCCAGTCGGCGGGGCAGATCCACGACCACGGTGCCGCCGCGGCGCCGGGCCGCCGCGAGGACTGCGCGTACGGCCTGGGGAGGGACGGCGACACAGTCGCCGCGGTCCCAGCTGAGGACACGCAGCGAATGCAGCCGTGGCAGTGACTCTTCCAGTGCGCCGCCGCCCAGCCGTCCGCGCGAGGCGGCGAAGGCCGGCCAGCGCAGTCCTTCGGCGGTCTCCCCGCCGAGCAGGACGTCGAGTCCGCCGCCCAGCGGATCGGCGTCCACGAGGAGGCTGCGCAGCCCCTCGCGGGCGGCGGTGACGGCGAGCGCGCACGCCAGGGTGGACGCTCCGGCGCCGCCGCGGCCACCGATGACTCCCACGGTGAGCGCGGGCCGTCCCACGCCCTCGGCGACGTCGGCGATGCGGTCGATCAGCCACTGCTCGCCGTCGGGCAGCAGCAGGACGTGGTCGGCGCCGATCTCGATGGCGCGCTGCCATACCCCCGGGTCGTCCTGGTCACGGCCGACCAGGACCACTCCGCGCCTGCGCGCGGCCGAGCGCACCCGGCGGGCCGCGTCGTCGCCGACCAGGACGAGCGGTGGGTCCTCCCAGCCGCCCCGGCGCTCGGGCACCCCGTGATGGACCTCGGGTGTCGCTCCGGCAGCAGCGCAGAGGCGCAGCAGGTCGTCGAGGAGAACAGGATCCTCGGTGACGATCAGCGGTCCGCCGGGTTTTCCGCCGGCGGGCGGTGGTTGCTCTGTGACGGTTGCGGTCACGGTCGTGTCCCCCTTCACCGTGTCTCCCGCGGCCGCGGCGGCCGCGTGATGTCCAAAGGTGTGAAGAACCGGCGACGGCCTCGTCGTGCGGGGCCTGTCCGGGCCGGTCATCGGCGTCCGTCATGGGCGGCCGGCCATGAACTCGCCGCGCCCCGGACGCATCGGGAATCACGGTGCACCGATCTCGGAAATCGTGTGGATCTTGGTCGAAATCTGTGGACAACTCAGAGCTTTGTGAATATCTCCGTCACCCATAGAGGTGAGTCCGGGACCGCGCTCCGAATAAGTCCCGCAGCGCGCCCTGAAAGTTACACTCCGTAACAAATCATGAACATGACATACGACGGCTCGGAGTCATACCGGGTCGGCCCGGCGGCCGCACAGAAGAGGGAAAACCCACCCGGACATGCGACGACCCCCGCCGGGGGGGAGAGCGGGGGTCGTCCCCACGGCCGACTCGGGGGGGAGGAGTCGGGCCGGGTTAGCACGGTCGCGAACGATCCGTGACTTCCATGGTGTACCCGAGACCCATCTCAGGCAAACCCACGCGCCACACCTTACGCCGAATGGCGGGCGCCTATGCTCGGGGGGTGGAAAACCACCCGATGCCTCGCACAGCCGCCTTCTTTGACCTGGACAAGACGGTCATTGCGAAGTCGAGCACACTCACGTTCAGCAAGTCGTTCTACCAAGGCGGCCTGATCAACCGCAGGGCAGTCCTGCGTACCGCATATGCACAGTTCGTCTTCCTCGCCGGCGGCGCCGACCACGACCAGATGGAGCGCATGCGGGAGTACCTGTCCGCACTGTGCCGCGGCTGGAACGTCCAGCAGGTCAAGGAGATCGTCGCCGAAACGCTCCACGACCTCGTGGACCCGATCATCTACGACGAGGCGGCCTCACTGATCGAGGAGCACCACGCCGCCGGACGGGACGTCGTCATCGTGTCCACGTCGGGCGCCGAAGTGGTCGAGCCCATCGGTGAACTCCTCGGCGCCGACCGGGTGGTGGCGACCCGCATGGTGGTGGGCGACGACGGCTGCTTCACCGGCGAGGTGGAGTACTACGCCTACGGCCCCACCAAGGCGGAGGCCGTCCGGGAACTGGCCGGGTCCGAGGGGTACGACCTCTCCCGCTGTTACGCCTACAGCGACTCGGCGACGGACCTGCCGATGCTCCAGGCCGTGGGTCACCCGCACGCGGTGAACCCGGACCGAGCACTGCGCCGCGAGGCCGTGGCACGCGACTGGCCCGTCCTCGACTTCCACCGCCCGGTACGGCTCAAGCAGCGACTGCCCGCCTTCTCCGTACCTCCGCGGCCCGCGCTCGTCGCGGCAGCGGCGATAGGCGCGGCGGCAGCCACCGCGGGACTCGTCTGGTATGCCAACCGGCGCCGCACCACGCTCGCCTGACCTGGCGTTTCCCGGTGTTGCCCGGAGACATCACACTGACGCCCGTTTAGCGCCTCTTTGGGATTAAAAGTAAAGAACTGCGGACGGCTCTTCCACTTGCTACGGAGGTGCAGTACAAAGGACTTACACGGCCCGCGAGACCGAAGGACATCCGAGAGGATCACCTTTACCACGCATATGGCCCCACGGACCGAGCATGAACACCGGGCACCCACGCGACGTCGACCCGTCGATTACGGGCCAGCCGCACCAGGCGACGGGCGAAGTTCCCGACCTGATGGGCATCATATCGAGGACGCTTGGTAACCCGGTGGACATGCCAGCGGCGGTACGAGTTCTCGTACCGCCGCATCTTTTCGCGCACCACACATTCCTGGCCCGGTTTCCCGGGCGCACCCGGGACCTGTTTCCCGTCCCGCGCGCCCGGACATCACCTCTTGCACCCGCACACGCATGCCACCGCTTTCACCCCGTGCACGCGCGTCACGCGGCTCCCCGCTGAAGCGCCTCACACACCGCGGTCGACTCACGCGCCCCGAGTCCGATCGCCCGGCCGCAGTGGGTGATCCAGGCCGCCATCCCCTCCGGCGTGCCGGAGACATAACCGTCGAGCGCCGCCAGGTAGGCCGCCCGGCCCAGTTCGGCGTGCCCGGCCTCGGCCGGGCACACGGACTTCGGGTCGAGGCCGCTGCCCACGAGGACGATCCGCTCGGCCGCGCGCGCGACCAGGCCGTTTCCGGAGGTGAACGGGCGCAGCGCGAGGAGTTCGCCGTGCACGACAGCGGCCGACACCAGGGCCGGGGCGGAACTGTCCGCGAGAACCAGCCGGGAGAGTCCTCCGAGACGGGCGGCCACCTCACCGGCACCGGGCAGCGGAAGTTCGACCAGCGGCTCGTCGACCGGTTCGCCGTCCTGCCGGGGCCGTCCGACGTCGTCCCCCTGGCTCACGGCCGCCACCAGATGCAGCCGGGCCAGCACCCGCAGGGGAGACTGCCGCCAGACGGACAACAGTTGACCGGCCTCGGCGGTCAACCGCAGAGCCGCGCCCACGGTCCTGGCCTCGGGATCGCCGCTGAAGTCGGTGCGCCGGCGCACCTCTTCGAGAGCCCAGCCGGCACCGGACAAGGCCGCCGAGCCGCGGGCGCCGCGCAGCGCCGCCTCGGCGGTGATCTCATTGCTGCGCCGCCTCATGACACGGTGCCCGTAGACCCGGTCCACGGCCTTGCGCACGGACTCCACGGCCTCGGCCACGCCGGGCAGCGTGCCCAGGGTCGCAAGGGGGTCCTCTCCGTCCGAGCTCGCTCGAGAGCTTGGGGAAGGACCGGCGGTCGCACCTTTCGTACTCATGAGTACGACCTTACGCACCCCGCCGACCGCACCCACGAAGGAGTGGTCTTCTTCACGCCCGGCAGCCCGATTCTCCCCGAATCGCCACACAGAGCGATGAAGCCACTACCCTTTGTGAACATGAAAATTGCTTTCGTGGGGAAGGGCGGCAGCGGCAAGACCACGCTCTCGTCCCTGTTCGTCCGCCATCTCGCGGCCGCCGGCGCCCCGGTCCTCGCGGTCGACGCCGACATCAACCAGCATCTGGGGTCCGCCCTGGGCCTCGGTGACGAGGAGGCCGCCGCCCTGCCCGCCATGGGCGATGAACTGCCCCTCATCAAGGACCACCTCCGCGGCTCCAACCCGCGCATCACCTCCGCCGAGACCATGATCAAGACCACCCCGCCCGGCGAAGGCTCCCGCCTGCTGCGGCTGTGGGAGGACAACCCCGTCTACGACGCCTGCGCGCGGCCGGTGGAACTCGACGGCGGCACCGTCCGTTTGATGGTCACGGGCCCCTTCACGGACGCCGACCTGGGGGTCGCCTGCTACCACTCCAAGACGGGAGCGGTGGAGCTGTTCCTGAACCATCTGGTCGACGGCCGCGGGGAATACGTGGTGGTCGACATGACGGCGGGCTCGGACTCCTTCGCCTCCGGGATGTTCACCCGCTTCGACATCACGTTCCTCGTCGCCGAGCCGACCCGGAAGGGGGTCTCCGTCTACCGCCAGTACAAGGAATACGCACGGGACTACGGGGTCGCCCTGAAGGTCGTCGGGAACAAGGTGCAGGGCCCGGACGACCTCGACTTCCTGCGTTCCGAAGCAGGTGACGACCTGCTCGTGACGGTCGGTCACTCCGACTGGGTCCGTGCCATGGAGAAGGGCCGACCACCCCGGTTCGAGCAGCTCGGGGAGGCCGACCGGCGCGCCCTGCGCACCCTGCAGAACGCCGCGGACGCGGCGTACGAACTGCGTGACTGGGAGCGGTACACGCAGCAGATGGCGCACTTCCATCTGAAGAACGCCCGGTCCTGGGGCAACGAGCGCACCGGGGTCGATCTGGCCGCGCAGATCGACCCCGGGTTCGTGCTCGGCGAGGGCGTCGCAGCCCGCGTGTGACGGCCCCGGCCGGCTGCGCGGCCTACCCCGCCTGGCGGGCCACCGGCGGGCGGCCTACCGCCTACCGGCCGGGGCGCCGGGCACACCCTTGGGCGGCGGGGCGGGGCGCGCCGACAGGAAGGACTCCCAGCCCTCCTGCGGCGCCTCGCCCACCCCGAGGGTGCGCAGCTTCGCCAGGGTCCGCGGGTCCTGTGCATCAAGCCAGTCGGCGAGCTGGTGGAACGACACGCAGCGCACATCGGGCTTGTTGCAGACGTCCTGGACGACCTCCTCGACGGCCCGCATATAGGTGCCGCCGTTCCAGGACTCGAAGTGGTTGCCGATGATCAGGGGAGCGCGGTTGCCGTCGTAGGCGCGGTGAAAACCGGTGAGAAGGCCGTCGCGCATCTGGTCACCCCAGTAGGCGTACTTGGCGGGGTCGCCCTGGGTGCGGGTGCCGGACTGGTTCACCATGAAGTTGTAGTCCATGGTGAGTTGCTCGTAGGAGTGCCCCGGGAAGGGCACGAGCTGCATCGACAAGTCCCACAGGCCCTCCTTCTTCGCCGGCCAGACCTGGTTGTTCACACCGCTCGTGTCGTAGCGGAAGCCGAGTTCGCCGGCCGCTCTCATGAAGTTCTGCTGGCCCTCGAGACAGGGGGTACGGGCCCCGATGAGTTCCTTGTCGTAGTCGAAGGGCAGCGGTGCCGCCTTCGCCATTCCCGAGTTGCTTTTCCAGCTCTTCACGAACTGCTTGGCCTGGGCGATCTCGCTCTTCCACTCGTCCACCGACCACTGGCCGACGCCACCGTCGTTGCCGCAGAAGTGACCGTTGAAGTGCGTACCGATCTCGTTGCCCTCGAGCCACGCGAGGCGCAGTTGTGTGACGGTGTCGGCGATGCCCCGCTCGTCGTTGAAACCGATGTCGGAACGGCCCGGCGAGTGCTGAGGCGGCTTGTAGAGGTCACGTTTCTCCTCCGGCAGCAGATACACACCGCTGAGGAAGTACGTCATCGTCGCGTGGTTGGCCTTGGCGACCTCACGGAAGTGCGAGAACAGTTTCTGGCTGTCCTCACCCGCGCCGTCCCAGGAGAACACCACGAACTGCGGCGGCTTCTGGCCCGGCTTCAGCCGCTCCGGCCTGGGCAGGTGGGGCTGCGCTCCGGTGTAGGCGGTGGATCCGTCGCCGATCAGCCGGAAGGCACTCCCCGGCGGCAGGGCCGATTTCGCCCGCTGGGGGCCGGGGGCACCGGTCCCGGGGCCCGGGGAACGGCTTGCATCGGTCGCACAACCGGCCAGTGACGCGGCACATACCGCGGCGATCACGACGCCCACGGCGATCCTCTGGGTGGTGGTCATGTTCCGCCCACTTTCTTCCTTCTCTCAGGCCGACGTTGAGGGATCCGTCGTCCGGCGTCGGGCCGGATAGCGCCGGCAGCGCCGCCAAGGTCGCACGGGACCGAGAAGGAATTAATACGACAAGCCGATCAAATGACTACGTCACTCGTCAGAGTGATTTATTGACCCGTTTGCCTTTAAAAGACAGACGCTCCCTTTACTCTGCATTACGATCCATTTACCGAGCGTTGATCCATCCCGCCGCTGCACGCCGTGACCCACGGCCGCGACCGACCCCCGCCTTGGACGGGGGCCCATCCCATCCGCGACCGCGCCGCCCCGGAGGAGACGGGAACATGTCCGCCTGCGTCCCCGACAGCACCACCGACGCGCCTCAGCCGAAGCGCCTCCACCAGCCCCACAGCCCGCCACCTGCCCCGCCCCGCCGCTTCCGCGTCGCGGGCGCCGACTTCTCCGCCTCGATCGCGGTCTTCCTGATCGCCCTTCCCCTGTCCCTCGGCATCGCCCTCGCGACCGGAGCCCCGCTCCAGGCCGGTCTGGTCGCCGCCGCCGTCGGCGGACTGGTCGCCGGACGGCTCGGCGGCTGCCCCCTCCAGGTCAGCGGCCCGGCCGCCGGCCTCACCGTCGTCACCGCCGACCTGATCCAGCGGTACGGCTGGCGCACCACCTGCGCCATCACCGTCCTCGCCGGCCTCGCCCAGCTCGGTCTCGGCTGTCTGCGGGTGGCCCGCACCGCTCTCGCCGTCAGCCCCGCCATCGTCCACGGCATGCTCGCCGGCATCGGCATCACCATCGCTGTGGCCCAGTTGCACATCGTCCTGGGCGGCACCCCGCAGAGCTCCGTCCTCGACAATCTCCGTGTCCTGCCCGCGCTGCTGGCCCGGGTACGCCCAGAGGCGGTGGTGGTGAGCGCGCTGACACTCACCCTCCTGTTCCTCTGGCCCCGGCTGCCCGGCCGGGCGGGGCGCCTGCTCCGCAAGGTCCCGGCGCCGCTCGTCGCCGTCGCCGGGGCGACCGCGGCCGCCGCGCTCACCGGCATCCGCCTCCCCCTGGTCGACCTGCCGTCCTGGCGCAGCCACGCCCTGGCCGGGCTGCCGGAGGGGCCGGTGTCCGGCCTCGCCATGGCGGTGCTCGCCATCACCCTGGTGTGCAGCGTGCAGTCGCTGCTGGGCGCGGTCGCCGTGGACAAACTGACGGCTGCCCGCCCCGGCCCGGTGGTGCGCATCCCCCGCTCCGACCTGGACCGCGAACTGCTCGGGCAGGGCGCCGCGAACATCGTCTCCGGGGCACTCGGCGGCCTGCCGATCGCGGGTGTGGCCGTGCGGAGTTCGGCGAATGTGCAAGCCGGTGCCGTGAGCCGGAACTCCACGATGCTGCACGGCGTTCTGGTAGTAGTCGCCGCGCTGCTGATGGTCCCGATCCTGGAGTTCATCCCGCTCGCCTCGCTCGCCGCCCTGGTGATGGCCGTCGGCATCCAGATGGTGTCCCTGCACCACATCCGCACGGTGACACGCCACCGAGAAGTACTGGTCTACGTCGTCACGACCCTCGGCGTGGTGTGCCTGGGGGTCCTGCAAGGTGTCGGCCTCGGCATCGCCGTAGCCGTAGCCGTCGCCCTGCACCGGCTGACCCGAACCCGTATCACGCATGAGGAGAAGGAAGGAGCCCATCACGTACATGTCAGAGGACAGCTGACGTTCCTCGCGGTGCCGCGGCTCAGCCGGGTCCTGCATCTCGTGCCCCAGGGTGCCCGCGCCGTCGTGCAGTTGGACGGATCGTTCATGGATCACGCGGCGTACGAGGCCCTGCAGGACTGGCAGCGCACCCACATCGCGCACCAGGGCACCGTCGAACTGACCGGCCGCCGTCTCGGAGTCGGAACCGCCGATCCCAGACCCTCCGCCGACCGTCGGCCCACGACCGGCCACCCAGGGGCGTCCGAGGGCACGGGGGCCACCGGGTCCGCCGGTTCTGCCGGGTCCGCCGGTTCTGCCAGTTCTGTAGGGCCTGTGGAACCCCTCGGGGCCGTCGGCTGCCGCTGCCGGCCGTGGACGCCCTGGCGCAACCACCAGTGCGAGCGTGCACCGCTGCCGTCGTCCCTGCCATACCCGGCACCCGGAAACCGTCCGGGTGGACCCGCCGCGTTCGAGGCGGAGAAGACGGACCGGACAGCCGAACCGGCCGCTCCGGCCCACCGGTCGGCGGAAGGCGGACGCGCGGGAGCAGGGCCGGAGGAGGCAGTGCTCGCGGAAGCCGGCCTCGCTGGAACCAGCCCCGCGGGGGACGAGCAAGCGGGACCGGGGATGGCGACGCCTGGGATGGCGGGGCCGGAGCAGGGTGGAACCGCGCTCGCCCTGTCCGGCCTCGTCGGGTCGGGCTCGGGCGGGCATCAGTTGATGCGGGGCATCAGCGCGTTCCAGCGCAACACCGCGCCGCTCGTCCGGAGCGAACTGGCGCGGCTGGCGCAGGAGGGACAGGAACCGTCCCAGCTTTTCCTCACCTGCGCCGATTCACGGCTGGTCACCTCGATGATCACTTCCAGTGGTCCGGGCGATCTGTTCGTGGTGCGCAATGTCGGCAATCTGGTGCCCCTGCCCGGCGAGGAGAGCGGCGACGACTCGGTGGCGGCGGCGATCGAGTACGCGGTGGACGTGCTGAAGGTGCGCTCCATCACGGTGTGCGGGCACTCCGGGTGCGGAGCCATGCAGGCGCTGCTCGACACCGGCCCGGTGGACGCGTCGACTCCGCTGAGGCGGTGGCTGCGGCACGGCCTGCCGAGCCTGGAACGGCTGGCCGACGACAGCCGCCCTGCCGCCCGGCTGGCCGTCCGGCCGTCCGCCGACGCGGTCGAGCAGCTGTGCCTGACCAATGTGCTCCAGCAGCTCGACCATCTGCGCGCACACGGTTCGGTGGCGCGGGCCCTGGGCGAGGGCGTACTGGAGCTGCACGGCATGTATTTCCACGTGGGCGAGGCACAGGCGTATCTGCTCACCGAACCGGTCGGGTCGTCCGAGGTGTTCGCGCATGTGGCGGACTCGGAGGGAGCCCACAGCGTGGTGTGAGCGAGGCCGGGCGGGCCGGTGGTCCGGGCGGACGGCAGCAGGTGCCGCACCCCGGAACCACCGGCCCGCGTGGCCGGCCCTTGCCCGCCACCGGCCACCAGGCACCGGCCACCAGGCACGGCAACCCACCGCCATCGCCTACCGGTCCACGAGCCGACGTGCTCACGGGCCGACGTGCTCACGGGCCGGCGCCTGCCCGTCGTCTGCCTCCGCCGCCGGCCTGCGCACTCTGCGGAGACACCGCAGCGGCCCGGCACGTCCCGGCAGTGTGTGTGCAGCGACACCTCGGCGGTGTGAGAGGCGTTACACACCCTGAACTCCGGCGGAACGGCAGCCGTGGGTACGGAGGGACGGACAGCGCCGGTCCTGCCGAACCAGAGCCGGACCAGAGCCGGACCGGGGCCGGACCAGGGTCCGACCGGGGCGGCCACCGGAAACGGTACGGCCGCCCGGCAACGGCACACAGAGGTCTAAACCATTTTGTCTGCCGACCCTTGTCACCGGACCCCCTGGTCTGGTGAGCTGTGAGCTGGGACACAAGGGACACCCTGCGAGAGGGAGATGTCGTGAGCAACGAGAGCCTGGCCAACCTGCTCAGGGAAGAGCGCAGGTTCGCGCCGCCCGCCGAGCTGGCCGCGAACGCCAACGTGACGGCGGAGGCGTATGAACAGGCCAAGGCTGACAGGCTGGGCTTCTGGGCGGCGCAGGCCCGTCGGCTGAGCTGGGCCAAGGAGCCGACGGAGACGCTGGACTGGTCGAACCCGCCGTTCGCGAAGTGGTTCAAGGACGGCGAGCTCAACGTCGCGTACAACTGCGTCGACCGTCACGTGGAGGCCGGCCACGGTGACCGGGTCGCCATCCACTTCGAGGGCGAGCCGGGCGACAGCCGCGCCCTCACCTACGCGGAGCTGAAGGACGAGGTCTCCAGGGCCGCGAACGCCCTGCTGGAACTGGGTGTGCGGGCGGGTGACCGGGTCGCCGTCTACATGCCGATGATCCCGGAGACGGCGATCGCGATGCTGGCGTGCGCCCGGATCGGCGCGGCGCACTCCGTGGTGTTCGGCGGGTTCTCGGCGGACGCGCTGGCGACCCGTATCCAGGACGCCGACGCCAAGATCGTCATCACCTCCGACGGCGGCTACCGGCGCGGGAAGCCGGCCGCGCTCAAGCCGGCCGTGGACGACGCGGTCGGGAAGGCGGACCAGGTCCGGCACGTCCTCGTCGTGCGCCGCACCGGCCAGGACGTCGCCTGGAACGACGAGCGCGACATCTGGTGGCACGAGATCGTGGACCGGCAGTCCGCCGAGCACACGCCCGAGGCGTTCGGGGCGGAGCAGCCGCTCTTCGTCCTCTACACGTCGGGCACGACGGGGAAGCCGAAGGGCATCCTGCACACCTCCGGGGGCTACCTCACCCAGACGGCGTACACGCACCACGCGGTGTTCGACCTCAAGCCGGAGACCGACGTGTACTGGTGCACGGCGGACGTCGGCTGGGTCACCGGACACTCGTACATCGTGTACGGTCCGCTGGCCAACGGCGCGACGCAGGTCATGTACGAGGGCACCCCGGACACGCCGCACCAGGGCCGCTTCTGGGAGATCGTGCAGAAGTACGGCGTGACGATCCTCTACACGGCGCCGACCGCGATCCGTACGTTCATGAAGTGGGGCGACGACATCCCCGCGAAGTTCGACCTGAGCAGCCTGCGCGTCCTGGGGTCGGTGGGCGAGCCCATCAATCCCGAGGCGTGGATCTGGTACCGCAAGCACATCGGCGCCGACCGGACGCCGATCGTGGACACCTGGTGGCAGACCGAGACCGGCGCGATGATGATCTCCCCGCTGCCCGGTGTCACCGACGCCAAGCCGGGCTCCGCCCAGCGGCCGTTGCCGGGCATCTCCGCGACCGTCGTCGACGACGACGCGAACGAGGTGCCGAACGGCGGCGGTGGCTATCTGGTGCTGACCGAGCCGTGGCCGTCGATGCTGCGCACCATCTGGGGCGACGACCAGCGGTTCCTCGACACGTACTGGTCCCGCTTCGCGGGCAAGTACTTCGCGGGTGACGGCGCGAAGAAGGACGACGACGGCGACATCTGGCTGCTGGGCCGGGTCGACGACGTGATGCTGGTGTCCGGGCACAACATCTCCACCACCGAGGTGGAGTCGGCGCTCGTCTCCCACCCGGCGGTGGCCGAGGCGGCGGTCGTGGGCGCGACGGACGAGACGACCGGGCAGGCGATCGTGGCGTTCGTCATCCTGCGCGGTACGGCGTCGGAGGACGCGGGGCTGGTCGACGAGCTGCGCAACCACGTGGGCACCACCCTCGGCCCGATCGCCAAGCCCAAGCGGATCCTGCCGGTGGCCGAGCTGCCGAAGACCCGCTCCGGCAAGATCATGCGGCGTCTGCTGCGCGACGTGGCGGAGAACCGCCAGCTGGGTGACGTCACCACGCTGACCGACTCCACCGTCATGGACTTCATCCAGGCGAAGCTCCCCGCGACACCGAGCGAGGACTGAGAAGCAGAGAGGCGGAGAAGCAGAGAGGCCGAGGGACCTGAGGGACCGAGAAGCGGACACCCGGCCGGTGGCGTCCCGCAGCCGCCGCCGGCCGGGTGCCCCGCCCGTCCGAACTGCTCGCCACATCCCGCAACATTAGGTAAACTAAACAAAGCGGCGTGTGACCTGTGCGCTCGCCGCGCCCAGGTGTGCCGGGAAGTCTGGTCGGCAAGAGCTCCGTACTGCCCACCGACCGGAGGTCCCGCCGTGGCCGCGCCCCGCACCCGAAGCCCCCGCAGGCTCCTCGGCCGTCTGTCCCTCCCCGAGCGGACCTATGTGGCGGACGCGCTGCGCACCGAGACGGTCGGCGGTGTGCTGCTGCTCGCCGCGGCGGTCACCGCGCTGGTCTGGGCGAACGTTCCGGCGTGGCAGCACGGGTACGAGGTGGTGTCCGACTTCCACCTGGGCCCCGCCGTGCTGGGACTGCATCTGTCCGTGGCGCACTGGGCGGCCGACGGGCTGCTCGCCGTCTTCTTCTTCGTGGCCGGCATCGAACTGAAGCGGGAACTGGTCGCCGGTGATCTGCGCGACCCGCGGGCCGCCGCGCTGCCGGTCGTCGCGGCGCTGTGCGGGATGGCCGTGCCCGCCCTCGTCTACACCCTGATCAATGCCACCGGCGGCGGCTCCCTCACGGGGTGGGCGGTACCCACCGCCACCGACATCGCGTTCGCGCTGGCGGTCCTCGCGGTCATCGGCACCGCGCTGCCGAGCGCCCTGCGCGCCTTCCTGCTCACGCTCGCCGTGGTCGACGACCTGTTCGCGATCCTGATCATCGCGGTGTTCTTCACCGACCGGATCGACCTCGCCGCGCTGGGCGGCGCCGTGGCGGGTCTGATCGTGTTCTGGGTGCTGCTCAGGCTGGGAGTGCGCGGCTGGTACGTGTACGTACCGCTCGCGCTGGTGATCTGGACCCTGATGTACCACAGCGGCGTGCACGCGACCATCGCCGGTGTGGCGATGGGCCTGATGCTGCGCTGCACCACCCGTGAGGGCGAGGAGCACTCGCCCGGCGAGCGCATCGAGCATCTGGTGCGCCCGCTGTCGGCGGGCCTCGCGGTACCGCTGTTCGCACTGTTCAGCGCGGGGGTCTCGGTCTCCGGAGGCGCGCTGGGGGACGTGTTCACCCGGCCCGAGACGCTCGGGGTGGTGCTCGGCCTGGTCATCGGCAAGACGGTCGGGATCTTCGGCGGGACCTGGCTGACCGCCCGCTTCACCCGGGCCTCGCTCAGCGAGGATCTGGCCTGGCCGGACGTGTTCGCGATGGCCTCCCTGGCGGGCATCGGCTTCACCGTCTCGCTGCTCATCGGGGAGCTCGCCTTCGAGGGTGACGTCACCCTGACGGACGAGGTCAAGGCCGCCGTCCTCACGGGCTCGGTCATCGCCGCGGTCATCGCCACCGTGCTGCTGAAGCTGCGCAACGCCCGGTACCGCAGGCTGTACGAGGCGGAGGAACGCGACGAGGACCAGGACGGCATCCCGGACATCTACGAGGAGGACGAACCGGAGTACCACCTGCGCATGGCCGCCCTGTACGAGCGCAAGGCGGCCGAGCACCGCAGGACCGCCTCGCTGAAGGCCGCGGAGCGACTCGGAACCGCCGAAGTGCCGGGCGGGGCAGGCGAGGAGAACGGCCGTCCGGCATGATCTGACGGGACGGTACAAAACAGCGGGACCGTGCGCAGTGAGGCAGAACGGAACCGTACACAGCAGAGGGAGACCGCGATGAGCGCACCCGACGGCAGCCCGGTCGGCGCCGAACGCAGCATCGGCCAGCTGTTCGCCTCGGCGACGACCGAGATGTCGGCACTGGTGCACGACGAGATCGCACTGGCCAAGGCCCAGCTCAAACAGGACGTCAAGCGCGGCGCGACCAGCGGCGGCGCCTTCACGGCGGCCGGAGCGGTGCTGCTCTTCTCCCTGCCGATGCTCAACTTCGCCCTGGCGTACGGCATCCGCACCTGGAGTCACTGGAACCTCGCGATCTGCTTCCTGCTGTCCTTCACGGCCAACGTCCTCGTCGCCGTCGTTCTCGCGCTGATCGGTACGGCCTTCGCGAAGAAGGCCAAGAGGAGCCAGGGCCCGCAGAAGGTCGCCGCGTCGATGAAGGAGACGGCCGCCGTGCTGCAGAAGGCCAAGCCGCGGCCGCGCCCGGAAACGCCCGCTCTGGACGACCACACGCCCCCGGCCCTCGAGGCTGTGGCACGCTCGTCCTCATGACGGACCCCGCCACACCTTCGGCGCACCACGGCTCGGTCGTTCGCATGGACGGCCCCTGGACCCACCGGGACGTCGCCGCGAACGGCGCACGCTTCCACATCACGGAACTCGGCGACGGCCCGCTGGTGATGCTCCTGCACGGCTTCCCGCAGTTCTGGTGGACCTGGCGGCACCAGCTGGTGGCGCTCGCCGACGCGGGCTTCCGCGCGGTCGCCATGGACCTGCGCGGTGTCGGCGGCAGCGACCGCACCCCGCGCGGCTACGACCCGGCCAACCTCGCCCTCGACATCACCGGCGTCGTCCGTTCCCTGGGCGAGCCCGACGCCGCGCTGGTCGGCCACGACCTGGGCGGCTATCTGGCCTGGACGGCGGCCGCGATGCGCCCCAAGCTCGTACGGCGCCTCGCGGTCACGTCGATGCCGCACCCGCGGCGCTGGCGGTCGGCGATGATCGCCGACGTCCGGCAGTCGGCCGCGAGCTCCTACATCTGGGGTTTCCAGCGTCCCTGGATCCCGGAGCGCCAGCTGACCGCCGACGACGGCGCCCTGGTGGGCCGGCTGATCCGGGACTGGTCCGGACCGAACCTCCCGGACGACGACACCGTGGACACGTACCGCCGTGCCATGTGCATCCCCTCCACCGCGCACTGCGCGATCGAGCCCTACCGGTGGATGGTGCGCTCCCTGGCCCGTCCCGACGGCATTCAGTTCAACCGCCGGATGAAGCGACCGGTGCGGGTGCCGACGCTGCATCTGCACGGCTCGCTCGATCCGGTGCTGCGCACCCGCAGCGCGGCCGGGTCCGGGGAGTACGTCGAGGCGCCGTACCGCTGGCGGCTGTTCGACGGGCTCGGGCACTTCCCGCACGAGGAGGACCCGGTGACGTTCTCCGCCGAACTGATCAACTGGCTGAAGGACCCCGAACCCGACCGGTGACGGTGCTGCTGCGCCCGGTATCCGGAACCGCAAGGCTGTCCACCGGACTGCCAAATGCCCGGCGCATACGCCAAATGAGCGGCCCCGGGGCGGTTATCGACCTTGGGGCAGGGGCAGACGTCGGGGTATGGGCTGGACGCACGACTACAGTGACGCAGCACGCACCCGCCGCTCGGCAGGCGGCCCGGGTTCCCACAGCCGGGGCGCCCCGCAACTGGCGGCCGAGGACCCGAGGGTGGGAATCCCGCGGATCCTGCGCCGCCGGGCCCGCTGGGTCACGGTAAGGCTGCGTCACCCGCGCGGCTGAACACCCCGCCGCGCCGCCCGACGCCCGCCTGCTCGAACGGGTGACATCGCCCTTACAGCGGTTGACGCCGCACGCCGCGTGGCGGGCAACCGCCACCCGGCGCACCCGTCGGCGGTACTCCTCACCGGGCGGCCACCCGTACCGATGCCGACCGGGCCACGCGGCTGGGCGGCTGGGCGGCTGCCGATCGGATCAGAGCGCGCAGCTGTCGCTGTCCACCTGCTCGTTCGCGGTGCGCCCCTTGGTGATGTCGTCCCTGATCTCGTCGGCGGTGAGGGCGTAGCCGGTGTCGGGGTCGTCGAGCGACTTGGCGAAGACCACGCCGTACACCTGTCCCTCGGGCGTGAGGAGCGGGCCGCCCGAGTTGCCCTGACGGACGGTCGCGTAGAGCGAGTACACGTCACGGCGGACGGTGCCGCGGTGGTAGATGTCGGGGCCGTTGGCCGCTATGCGCCCGCGCAGCCGCGCCGACCGGACGTCGTACGACCCGTTCTCCGGGAAGCCCGCGACGATCGCGCTGTCGCCGCGGGCCGCGTCCCCTCCGGCGAACCGCAGGGCGCGGGCCCGGAGATCGGGGACGTCGAGGACGGCGATGTCGCGCTTCCAGTCGTAGAGGACGACCTTCGCGTCGTACTTGCGGCCCTCGCCGCCTATCTGGACGGTGGGTTCGTCGACCCCGCCGACGACGTGCGCGTTGGTCATGACGCGGCGTTCGCCGAACACGAAGCCGCTGCCCTCCAGAACCTTGCCGCAACTGGTGGCGGTGCCCATCACCTTGACGATGGACTGCCGGGCCGTCGCGGCCACCGTACTGCCCGCGAG
The DNA here is from genome assembly GCF_040644295.1 of Streptomyces sp. NPDC047000. Lineage (NCBI taxonomy): Bacteria > Bacillati > Actinomycetota > Actinomycetes > Kitasatosporales > Streptomycetaceae > Streptomyces > Streptomyces sp. NPDC047000. The sequence continues at coordinate 370,635 of NZ_JBEYWE010000003.1, read as the reverse complement.
CGCCGGGTCGGGCGGCTGCACATCGGTGATCGGTTCACTGGCGAACGGGCTGAAGACCTGCGGGAAACCGTTCTGGGCAAGGACCCTGGAGAAATCCGCGAACCAGGTGTCGGCCTGCTGGGGCAGCGCCCAGGACACCCCGTGCAGCACCTTGGAGCTGCGCACCTCCCTGCCGAGGGTCGGCAGCGTCGTACCGGCGAGGGCGGAGCCGATCAGCCAGGCGACCAGCAGCATCGCCACGACGTTGACCAGGGCGCCGCCCGTGGCGTCCAGGGCGCGGGCCGGGGACCAGGTGATGTAGCGGCGCAGCTTGTTGCCGAGGTGGGTCGTGAGGGCCTGGCCGACCGACGCGCACACGATGACGACGACCACGGCGACGACGGCCGCGGTGGTGTTGACCTCCGCGTTGTCGGTCAGCGCGGCCCAGACGACGGGCAGGGTGTAGACGGCGACGAGGCCGCCGCCCAGGAAGCCGGTCACCGACAGGATGCCGACGACGAACCCCTGGCGGTAGCCCACGATCGCGAACCACACGGCGGCGACCAGCAGCAGGATGTCCAGCACGTTCACGGACGCCACCCTGTCATGACCGCCTGTCGAGCGTGACGAGCTTCTCGCGGTCCCAGGGGCGCTCCCAGCCGGAGTAGTGCAGCAGCCGGTCGATGACACCCGCGGTGAATCCCCACACGAGAGCCGATTCCACCAGGAAGGCGGGACCGCGGAACCCTGAGGGGTGGGTGACCGTGGCGCGGTTCGCCGGGTCGGTGAGATCGGCCACGGGGACCGTGAAGACACGGGCCGTCTCGTTCGGGTCGACGGCGTCCACCGGGCTCGGCTCCCGCCACCAGCCGAGGACCGGGGTGACGACGAAGCTGCTGACCGGGATGTAGAGCTTGGGCAGCACACCGAACAGCTGGACACCGTGCGGGTCCAGGCCGGTCTCCTCCTCGGCCTCGCGGAGCGCGGCCCGCAGCGGCCCGTCGGCCGTCGGGTCGCCGTCCTCGGGGTCGAGGGCGCCGCCGGGAAAGGCCGGCTGTCCGGCGTGGGACCGCAGCGAGCCGGACCGCTCCATCAGCAGCAGCTCAGGGCCCTGCTCACCGTCGCCGAAGAGAATGAGGACGGCGGACTGGCGCCCCGCGCCGTCCTCCGGCGGCAGGAAGCGGCTCAGCTGGAGCGGCTGGACCGTCTCCGCCGCGCGCACCACCGGGCCGAGCCAGGCGGGCAGCCCGTCCTTGCTGACCACCACGGAGGCGCTCCCGGCCGCGCCCGGCGTGCCGGTCACGCCCCGCACGTCACGCATGTCATGGGCGCCTTGCGCACCGTGTACGCCATGCGCCCCGTGTACGCCGTGTGCACCGTGCGCGCCACGCACACTGTTCGGACCGTTCGAACCGTTCGGACCGTTCGGATTTCCCTGCGGGACCGTCATGCCTCCCGACGCACCCCTGCCGTACGCGCCGCCCTGACCGTGCCTGCGGCCCGTGTCCCCTGCCGTGCTCGTGCTGTCCTCCTTCTGTTCCCTGTCTCCAGCGGCCCGCCCGCTCTTCCCGGCTTGTACTGCCGGAACGGCCGGCGTCCTCGGTCTGCCGCCCGCCCGCAGCCCGTCGACTCTCCCAGGCAAGCCTTCTGCCCCACGACGGGCAGCCCTACTCGGCTCCGCTTCCCGCCCGCCGGATGTCTTTCCCGGCATCAAACCCCCAGCGGCGGGGCCGGCCTGCCGCCCGCGTCCAGATACGCCTGCGGAGGCTTCAGCCGCTGGCCGGGGAAGCCGCCCTTCTCGTACTTCAGCAGCTTCTTCGCCTTCTCCGGATCGGTCTCACCCTCGCCGTAGGCCGGACAGAGCGGCGCGATGGGGCAGACACCGCAAGCCGGCTTGCGGGCGTGGCACATCCGGCGCCCGTGCCAGACCACATGGTGAGACAGATCCGTCCAGTCCCCCTTGGGGAAGAGCGCGGCGACGGCGGCCTCGATCTTGTCCGGCTCGGTCTCGTCCGTCCACTTCCAGCGCCGCACGAGCCGCTGGAAGTGCGTGTCCACGGTGATGCCAGGCCTTCCGAAGGCGTTCCCCAGGACGACGAAGGCGGTCTTGCGTCCGACCCCGGGCAGCTTGACGAGATCCTCGAGCCGCCCCGGCACCTCTCCCCCGAACTGCTCCACCAGCGCCTTCGACAGCCCTATGACGGCCTTCGTCTTGGCCCGGAAGAAGCCGGTCGGGCGGAGGATCTCCTCGACCTCCTCCGGGTCGGCCGCGGCCAGATCCTCGGGAGTGGGGTACTTGGCGAAGAGCGCCGGCGTGGTCTGATTGACGCGGAGGTCGGTGGTCTGGGCGGACAGCACCGTGGCGATGACCAGCTCGAAGGGGTTGTCGAAGTCCAGTTCCGGGTGGGCGTACGGATACACCTCGGCGAGCTCGCGGTTGATCCGCCGGGCCCGGCGCACGAGGGCGACGCGTGACTCGCCCCCCGCCTTACCCGCTTCGGAGGCATTCGTCCCTCCCTTCCCCACTTGCGGCGGCTTCGATCGTTTCGACGTCTTCGCCGCCGCCGGAGTTCCCGACTGCCCTGCTGCTCCCGCGGCTTTCCCCCCACCGGGGGAACCTTGTTCGCCCACAGCGGAATTGCGCCGTGCAACCACCCGTTCAGCCCCCTTGGCCTGTGCTCTCACCGCGATTTGGACACCCGGCCAGCCTAGAGCCCGGCACGGACATCCGCCCCGGACCCGGAAGATCGGCCCCCGATTGGCCCCCTGACACTCACCTACCGACCCCTGTGCGGCATCCTTGTGACAGATCACACTGTTTGGACTGCCCGGCAAAATGGGGAGCACGGTCCCCTGGTACGCGGGGGAGCAAGACCCCCTGAGCAGGACGACAAGGAGAGAACTCGTGGACGACGTTCTGCGGCGCAACCCGCTCTTCGCGGCTCTCGACGACGAGCAGGCCGCGGAGCTGCGCGCCTCCATGAGCGAGGTGACCCTCGCACGCGGCGACTCGCTGTTCCACGAGGGCGACCCCGGTGACCGGCTGTACGTCGTCACCGAGGGCAAGGTGAAGCTGCACCGCACCTCCCCCGACGGCCGGGAGAACATGCTCGCCGTCGTAGGCCCCAGCGAACTCATCGGTGAACTGTCCCTCTTCGACCCGGGCCCGCGCACCGCGACCGCGACCGCGCTCACCGAGGCCAAGCTGCTGGGACTGGGCCACGGTGACCTCCAGCCCTGGCTGAACGCGCGTCCCGAGGTGGCCGGAGCACTGCTGCGCGCCGTCGCCCGGCGGCTGCGCAAGACGAACGACCAGATGTCCGACCTGGTCTTCTCGGACGTCCCCGGCCGTGTGGCACGCGCTCTGCTGGACCTTTCCCGCCGCTTCGGCGTGCAGTCCGAGGAGGGCATCCACGTCGTCCACGATCTCACCCAGGAGGAGCTGGCCCAGCTGGTCGGCGCCTCGCGCGAGACCGTGAACAAGGCACTGGCGGACTTCGCGCAGCGCGGCTGGCTCCGGCTGGAGGCCCGTGCGGTGATCCTCCTGGACGTGGAGCGCCTGGCGAAGCGCTCGCGCTGACGTCCGGCACGGCGTAGGACGCGGTTCATCGCCCAGCCGTATATCACCTGCCCCGGCGGCATCGCCGGGGCACAGTGATGCCATGGCCGAAACCGACCGCCCGAACCTCGACCCCCGCCACGCCAGCCACACCCCGCACACCCACCCCACCAGCACCGGCAGCACCGGCAGCACCAAGGGCCTCGACGACCAGGGCTACATCGCGCGTGAGGGCGCACTCGGACGGATCGCACCGGACTTCCGGCCCGTGGTCGCCACGGCGCGCGACGGGCTGCTGGACCTCTTCGGGCCGCGGCTGCACAGCGCGTACCTCTACGGCTCGATCCCGCGCGGCACCGCGCGCGTGGGACGCAGCGACCTCGACCTGCTGATCGCGTTGCGCGAACCCCCGGCCGACGCCGACCGGGCCGCCGTACGCGCCCTGGGCGACGCGCTGGACGCGCGGTTCCCGCAGATCGACGGTGTCGGAACGATCCTCCTCGACCAGGCCACGGTGCTGAGCGAACCGGAACGCCACGACCTGGGGTGGTTCGTGGCCTGCCTGTGCACCCCGTTGCTCGGCGACGACCTCGCCGAGCACCTGCCGCGCTACCGTCCCGACTCGCTGCTCACCCGGGAGACCAACGGCGACCTGGCCCGGCGGCTGCCCCGCTGGCGGGAGCGGATCACCGCCGCCGGTGACAGCGAGAGCGCCCTGCGGCCCCTCGTCCGGTCCCTGTCCCGCCATCTGGTGCGCACCGGGTTCACGCTGGTCATGCCGCGCTGGAACGGCTGGACGAGCGATCTGGAGGAGATGGCCGAGGTCTTCGGCGGCTACTACCCCGCGCGCGCCGCGCAGCTGCGCCGGGCGGCCGTCCTCGGGCGCGAGCCGGTCGGGGACGCGGAGGTGCTGCGGTCGTACGTCGACGACCTCGGGCCCTGGCTCGCCGAGGAGTACGCACGCGTGCACGGCATCAAGACGCCACGCCCGGACGAGCCCGGACCGGCACCGGCAAGCCCCGGCACGGGGCCTGACACGCCGTAGCGCCCGCCCGAACGAGCCACAGCCCGCGCCTGGACGAGCTCCGCCCGGGACGCGCGCACGGGAGCGGCCCGGCGCCCGTACCGGCTCCGGAACCGTCACCGTCCCGGACCAGGCCCGGCCAGGCTCGGCCGAGCCGCGCGTGGCCTGGAGCCGGACCAGGGCGGGCCGAGCCGGGCAGGGCAGGGTTCCAGGACGAGCCGGGCCGAGAACCGGACCAGGCCGGACCAGGCCGAGAACCGGGCCGGGGTTACGGGCCCTGAAGGCCGTCCGACCGGATGAGGCCGTGTTCCGCGAGGTAGTCCAGTTGCGCCCGTACGGACATCTCCGCCGCGGGCCACAGGACGCGGTCGACGTCGGCGTACACACGGGCGACGACCTTGCCGGGCGTGTCGTAGCCGTCCTCCACGGCCGTCTCGACCTGGGCGAGCCGGTGGGCCCGGTGGGCGAGGTAGAACTCCACCGCCCCCTGGGCGTCCTCCAGGACGGGTCCGTGGCCGGGCAGGACGGTGTGGACGCCGTCGTCGACGGTCAGCGATCTGAGCCGGCGCAGCGAGTCCAGATAGTCGCCCAGGCGGCCGTCGGGATGCGCCACGACCGTCGTACCGCGCCCGAGGACGGTGTCGCCGGTCAGCACCGCCCGGTCGGCCGGGAGATGGAAGCAGAGGGAGTCCGCGGTGTGTCCCGGAGCGGCTACGACCCTCAGCTCCAGCCCGCCGACGTCGATCACGGCGCCTGCGGTGAGCCCTTCGTCACCGAGCCGCACGGCTGGGTCCAGTGCCCGCACCTTGGTGCCCGTCAGGGCGGCGAGGCGCGCCGCGCCCTCGGCGTGGTCGGCATGCCCGTGGGTGAGGAGCGTCAGGGCGACACGCTTACCGGCCTGCTCCGCCGTACGGACGACGGTGCTCAGGTGGCCCTCGTGCAGGGGGCCGGGGTCGATCACGACGGCCAGGTCGGAGTCCGGCTCGGACAGGATCCAGGTGTTGGTGCCGTCCAGGGTCATCGCGGAGGCGTTGGGAGCGAGGACGTTGACGGCCCGGGGCGTGGCGGGCCCGGTGAGGACCGCTCCCCGGGGCCGGCCGGGCAGGGTCGCTGCGTCCGTCATACGGAGTCTCCACCGGTCACAGGTGCGGGATCAGGAGCGGACTGATGGGCGGAATCGGGAGCGGAATCGGGAGCGACGGCGGAAGGCGGGGCGGGGTCCGGAGCCGGAGCAGTTGCCCGCTCCGGACCCCGCTCCGGCCCCGGAGCGGTGGTGGCGGCCGGGATGAGCTGCGTGAACTCCGTATGCCCCGGCCAGGACAGTTCGATCTCCCCGTTCGCCAGGCGGGCGCGGGCGAGGACAGGCGTCAGGTCGCGGTCCCGGGCGGCGGTGAGCGCACCGGCCGCGCTGCCGTGCGGGGCGAGGGCACGGAGCGTGGCGATGGTGGGCGGCATCATCGTCAGTTCGCCCTTGTCGTACCCGGCCGCCGCCTCCTCGGGCCGGATCCACACCGTACGGTCGGCCTCGGTGGAGGCGTTGCGGGTGCGCTGCCCTTCGGGGAGGGCGGCCACGAAGAACCACGTGTCGTAGCGGCGGGACTCGAACTCGGGGGTGATCCAGCGCGCCCAGGCGCCCAGCAGGTCGGAGCGCAGGACGAGGCCGCGGCGGTCGAGGAACTCCGCGAAGGACAGCTCGCGGGCGACCAGGGCGGAACGATCCTTCTCCCAGTCGGCGCCGGTCGTGTCGCCGACCACGGAGTCGGGTGCGGGTCCGGCGAGCAGGACGCCCGCCTCCTCGTACGTCTCCCGCACGGCGGCGCAGACGATCGCCTGGGCCGACGTCTCGTCGACACCGAGCCGCTGAGCCCACCACGCGCGCGTGGGGCCCGCCCAGCGGACGTGGTGCTCGTCGTCGCGCGGGTCGACGCCGCCACCCGGGTACGCGTACGCGCCTCCGGCGAAGGCCATGGAGGCGCGTCTGCGCAGCATGTGCACGGCGGGACCGGCGGGCGTGTCCCGCAGGAGCATGACGGTGGCCGCGCGCTTGGGTGTGACCGGGCTGAGGCTGCCGTCCGCGAGCCCGCGGATGCGCTCCGGCCAGTCCTGCGGGAACCACTGCCCATTCGCCATGGGCGGAGGCTATCCCGTGGTGCGCGAATGTTCGAGAGGTGGACGGAACCCGGTCAGGAGGACGCCCACACCCGCGGAAGGCCCGTACGAGGGAGGCCTCTGGCGGGCGCCGGGGACGGGCCGCGCGAACGGGGGAGGCCACACCGCGGCCGCAGGGCTGGGGTGTGGTCCCCACGCCGTACGGCCCTGGCGTCGTCCCCCACGGCCCCGCCCCGGCCCTCCGCAGGCACCCGTTCGGACCTACGGCCCCCGTCGGCCCGCCGCTCCGTCCCGACCCGTTACGGCACCAGCTCCACCTGGACCTCGACCTCCACCGGAGCGTCCAGCGGCAGCACCGCCACGCCGACGGCGCTGCGCGCGTGCACGCCCTTGTCGCCGAGGACCTCGCCCAGCAGCTCGCTCGCGCCGTTGATGACGCCGGGCTGGCCGGTGAAGTCGGCGGCCGAGGCGACGAAGCCCACGACCTTCACCACGCGCGCGATGCGGTCCAGGTCGCCGGTGACGGACTTGACGGCGGCCAGGGCGTTCAGCGCGCAGATCCGCGCCAGTTCCTTGGCCTCCTCGGCGGTGACCTCGGCACCCACCTTGCCGGTGACCGGGAGCTTGCCCTCCACCATGGGCAGCTGGCCCGAGGTGTACACGTAGCTGCCGGACTGCACGGCGGGCTGGTAGGCGGCCAGCGGGGGCACGACCTCCGGAAGGGTGAGGCCGAGTTCCGCGAGCCTCGTCTCCACGGCGCCCATCACTGCTTCTCGCGCTTCAGGTAGGCCACCAGCTGCTCGGGGTTCGGGCCGGGGACGACCTGCACCAGCTCCCAGCCGTCCTCGCCCCAGGTGTCCAGAATCTGCTTCGTGGCGTGGACGAGCAGAGGTACGGTCGCGTATTCCCACTTGGTCATGGGGCCGACTGTAGCCTCTGCCCGGGGCTGGTCACGCGGTGGCCGTGGCAGGTTGTCCACAGCCCCCGGCGTGACTTCCGGCCGGACTGGTTAGGCTCGAAGGCGTGAGCAGGCTCCAGGTCGTCAGCGGCAAGGGCGGGACCGGAAAGACGACGGTCGCCGCCGCACTCGCGCTGGCCCTCGCCACGGAGGGGAAGCGGACGCTCCTCGTCGAGGTCGAAGGCCGGCAGGGCATCGCACAGCTCTTCGAGACAGAGGCGCTGCCCTACGAGGAGCGGAAGATCGCGGTCGCTCGGGGCGGCGGGGAGGTGTACGCACTCGCCATCGACCCCGAGCTGGCCCTGCTGGACTACCTCCAGATGTTCTACAAGCTGGGCGGAGCCGGGCGGGCCCTGAAGAAACTCGGCGCGATCGACTTCGCCACCACCATCGCGCCGGGCCTACGGGACGTCCTGCTGACCGGCAAGGCGTGCGAGGCGGTGCGCCGCAAGGAGAAGAACGGCCGGTTCGTGTACGACTACGTCGTCATGGACGCCCCGCCGACCGGGCGTGTCACCCGCTTCCTCAACGTCAACGACGAGGTGGCGGGCCTCGCCAAGATCGGCCCGGTGCACCATCAGGCGCAGGCCGTGATGCGGGTGCTGAAGTCGTCGGAGACGGCCGTCCACCTGGTGACGCTGCTGGAGGAGATGCCCGTCCAGGAGACCGCGGACGGCATCGCCGAGCTGCGGGCGGCCCGGCTGCCGGTGGGGCGCGTCATCGTGAACATGGTGCGTCCGGAGACCCTGGACGCGGCCGGTCTCGAGCACGTACGGACCCTCCCGCGCACCGCCGTCGCCAGGTCGCTGTCGACCGCCGGTCTCGGCGGGGCGCGCCGCGGCGGGAACGCGGAGAAACTGGTCGCTCCGCTCCTGGCCCAGGCCGAGGAGTACGCCGAGCGCTACGAGCTGGAGCACGAGCAGCGCTCCGTCCTGACCGGACTCGGCCTGCCGCTGCACGAACTGCCTCTGTTCGCCGAGGGCATGGACCTGGCGGGCCTGTACGAACTCGCCACCGAGCTGCGGAAGCAGGGGATGTCATGAGTCCTGACCCCTCCGAGCCGACCCCGGCCGAGTCCTCCACCGCCCCCGCTCCCGCCGCCGGTGACGGCGGCAGTGGGCGCGGCGGAGGCGGTGGGGGCGACCGTCCGCAGGATCCCGGCCGTCATCATCTCGCCCCCGCGCGCGTGCTCGACGTCGATCCGCTGCTGGACGATCCGCACACCCGGATCGTGGTGTGCTGCGGCTCGGGCGGGGTGGGCAAGACGACCTCGGCGGCGGCGCTGGGGCTGCGGGCGGCCGAGCGGGGGCGCAAGGTGGTCGTGCTGACCATCGACCCGGCCCGGCGGCTGGCGCAGTCCATGGGCATCGACTCGCTGGACAACGTGCCGCGCCGGGTCAAGGGCATCGACGACACGGCGGGCGGCGAACTGCACGCCATGATGCTCGACATGAAGCGCACCTTCGACGAGATCGTCGAGGCGCACGCGGACCGCGAGCGCGCGGACGCGATCCTGGGCAATCCCTTCTACCAGTCGCTCTCCGCGGGTTTCGCCGGCACGCAGGAGTACATGGCGATGGAGAAGTTGGGCCAGCTGCGGGCGCGTGACGAGTGGGACCTCATCGTCGTCGACACGCCACCGTCCCGGTCGGCGCTGGACTTCCTCGACGCACCCAAGCGGCTCGGTTCCTTCCTCGACGGCAAGCTGATCCGGGTGCTGCTCGCGCCGGCGAAGGTCGGCGGGCGCGCGGGCATGAAGTTCCTGAACGTCGGCATGTCGCTGATGACGGGCGCCCTGGGCAAGGTGCTCGGCGGTCAACTGCTCAAGGACGTCCAGACGTTCGTGGCCGCCATGGACTCCATGTTCGGCGGGTTCCGTACGCGCGCGGACGCCACGTACAAGCTGCTCCAGGCACCGGGGACGGCGTTCCTGGTGGTGGCGGCGCCGGAGCGGGACGCGCTGCGTGAGGCGGCGTACTTCGTGGAGCGGCTGGCCGCGGAGGACATGCCGCTCGTCGGACTGGTCCTCAACCGGGTGCACGGCAGCGGCGCCGGCCGGCTGTCGGCCGAGCGTGCGCTCGCCGCCGCAGAAAATCTTGAGGAACCCCGCATTGTCGATCAGAACGGCGGGAAAGCTGGACTTCGTAACTCCCCCGACACGTACGGCCGTTCTGCATCTCATGCTTCCGCATCCCCCGCTTCCGGAGCCCACGGGTCCGGATCCCAGGCGTCCGGGCCCGCTTCAGGGCACGAGCCGGAGCCCGTGACCGAGCCCACGACGGAGCCCGCAACCGACCTCGTGCCCGAGCCCGCCCAGGTGACCGCATCCGCAGCCGACTCCCCCGCCGGCACGGAGCGGGACGCCGACCAGCTCACGGCGGCCCTGTTGAGACTTCACGCCGAACGTATGCACCTGCTCGCCCGTGAGCAGCGCACGCGGGACCGCTTCATCGCCCTGCACCCCGAGGTGGCGGTCGTCGAAGTGGCCGCGCTGCCCGGCGACGTCCACGACCTCGACGGACTGCGGAACATCGGCACCCGGCTCGCGGCAGGCCGCCCGGAACTGCCGCCCGAGCCGCAAAGCTGAACGCCTGAACACCTCACCGGCCGAACACCGAGCACCGAACGCCTGACCAGCTGAACACCTGACCAGCTGATCGACTCATCGGCTCATCGAGCCATCGACTCATCGGCCGAACGCCTCATCGGTTGATCGGCCGGCCGGAGGCTGTGCTCAGCCCACCGCCGCGTAGCTCTCGTACACCTCGTCGCTCTCGAGAGGAACGATGCCGAGGCTCCGTTCGTACTCCGAGCGGGCGGTCTCCAGAAGCCTCCGCCAAGAGGTCACCGTGGGCCGCCGGCGCAGCAGTGCGCGGCGCTCGCGCTCCGTCATGCCTCCCCACACGCCGAACTCGACGCGGTTGTCCAGTGCGTCCGCCAGGCACTCCGTGCGCACCGGGCAGCCGGTGCACACCGCTTTCGCCCTGTTCTGCGCTGCTCCTTGAACGAACAGTTCATCCGGATCGGTAGTGCGGCAGGCCGCCTGCGCACTCCAGTCGGTTACCCAGCCCATACCGGCGCCGTCCTCTCCCGAATCGAGGCTCCCCCACGGCGGCGACGGCATATTCACCACCGCCAGTTGAGGACGTTACGGAAGGGCGGCACAGCGCAACACCCCCGTGGGGCCCAATCTTGAATGGTCCGAACGGACTATGGGTAAGCGGCAGATCACCCGCGGGAGTGAGCTGGCGACATGTGGGGCCATTCCGGCCTACCGCACCATTCACGGCACATCACATCGGACACCGGGGGACACACGAGGCGGTTCAGGACACGCCCCTCTCACATGCCGCCCGCCCCTGCCCCCTGCTCCCGAGCGGAGCGGACGGGTGGGCAGGCGGCCGGCCGGCGCGGACGGCACGGACAGCGCGAAAAAAAGTTGTGCAGAATCCGGAACGATTCGGGGTCGCCGGACGTATGGATACGTAACCGCTTGATACGCAACCGCACTGCTGGGACATGTGGCGGCTGAGAGCAGCTTAGGCCAATGCCTATACGCGTGTCCGGCGAATGAGAACGTAGGCTGCCCTCATGCCAAAGACGCGCTCGGGCGGCGGGCTGACCACGACCCAGCAGGCCGCCAAGTTCCTCGGTGTCAGTGTGCTCGCAGGAGCCGTGCTGGCGGGTATCGCGCTGCCCGCGGCCGGGGCGCTCGGACTCGCGGCCAGAGGATCGGTCCAGGGATTCGACGAGATCCCGGACAACCTCAAGAGCCCGCAGCTGAGCCAGCGGACCACCATCCTGGACAACGCGGGCAACCAGATCGCGTCGGTCTACTCGCGGGACCGCACGGTGGTGGACCTCAAGGACATCTCGCCGTACATGCAGAAGGCGATCGTCGCCATCGAGGACTCGCGCTTCTACCAGCACGGCGCGATCGACCTGAAGGGTGTGCTGCGCGCCCTCAACCAGAACGCGCAGAGCGGCGGGGTCGCGCAGGGCGCCTCCACGCTCACCCAGCAGCTGGTGAAGAACTACTTCATCGAGGAGGCCGGTGACGACCCGACGAAGGTCGCGCAGGCCACGCAGCAGACCATCGGGCGCAAGATCCGCGAGCTGAAGTACGCGATCCAGATCGAGGAAAAGCTCGGCAAGAAGAAGATCCTCGAGAACTATCTGAACATCACCTTCTTCGGCGAGCAGGCCTACGGCGTCGAGGCGGCCTCCCAGCGCTACTTCTCCAAGCACGCCAAGGACCTGAACGTCCAGGAGGCGGCCCTCCTCGCCGGCATCGTCCAGTCCCCGAGCCGCTACGACCCGGTGAACGACGAGGCGGAGGCCACCAAGCGCCGCAACACCGTCCTTCAGCGCATGGCCGAGGTCGGCGACATCTCGCAGGCGGAGGCGGACACCGCCAAGAAGAAGCCGCTCGGACTGCATGTGACCCAGCCGAAGAACGGCTGCATCACGGCGGTCAAGGGCGCCAATTTCTTCTGCAAGTACGTCGAGAACGTCTTCCTCAGCGACCCGGTGTTCGGCAAGACACGCGAGGACCGCGCCAAGGTCTGGAACCAGGGCGGCCTGACCATCCGTACGACGCTGGACCCGCAGTCCCAGGAATCGGTCCAGACGTCGCTGAAGGACCACGTCAACAAGTCCGACAGCGTCGCGGCCGCCGCCACCCTCGTCGAGCCCGGCACCGGCAAGATCCTGGCGATGGGCCAGTCGAAGCCGTACGGCTACGGGAAGAACGAGACGGAGTACAACTACTCGGTCAACCGCGACATGGGCGGCTCGAACTTCGGCTTCCCGACGGGTTCGACGTTCAAGCCGTTCGTCGCGGCGGCCGCCGTGGAGGGCGGCAGGCCGGCGACGCAGGAGTACTCGTCGCCGTACAAGATGCCGTACCCGAGCCCGGTCCAGACGTGCAGCAGCTCCCCGTGGCTCAACGACAAGAACTACACGGTGGAGAACGAGAGCGAGTCCGAGGTCGGCCCGTTCCGGATGAAGGAGGCGATGGCCAAGTCGGTCAACACCTACTTCGTGCAGCTGATCTCCGACATCGGCCTCTGCCCGGTCGTCAAGATGACCGACGCGCTGCACGTGGTGCAGGGCAACGGCGACAAGCTCCCCCAGAGCCCCTCCATCGCCCTCGGCGCGGTGGGCCTCTCCCCGCTGACCATGGCGAGCGCGTACGCCGCCTTCGCGTCCCGCGGCATGTACTGCACGCCGATCGCCATCGAGTCGATCACCCAGAAGATCGGCAACCAGCAGAAGTCGCTCGCCGTGCCCAAGTCGACCTGCTCGCGCGCGATGAGCGAGAAGACCGCAGACACCGTCAACACCCTGCTGCGCGGTGTGGTCGACTCCGGTACCGGTCAGCAGGCCGGCCTCACCGACCGAGAGAGCGCCGGTAAGACGGGTACGACGGACGAGCGCAAGAACGCCTGGTTCGTCGGCTACACGCCCAACCTCGCCGGCGCGGTCTGGGTCGGCAGCGCCAAGCAGAACATCCAGATGACCAACATCACCATCGGCGGCGTCTACCACGACCTCGTCTACGGCGGCCAGGTCCCCGGCCCGATCTGGAAGGACGCCATGAGCGGCGCCCTCGTGGGCAAGCCCGTGGAGTCCTTCAACCTGATCGACATCCCGGACGACAACCCCAAGGACAAGGGCAAGGGCAACGGCGGGAACAACAACGGCGGGAACAACGGGGACAACGGCGGCGCGAACGGGGGCAACACCTTCCCGACGCCGACGTTCTCCTTCCCGAACGGCTTCTTCCAGGGCAACGGCAACGGAGGACGCCGGGGCAACTGAGGCACGCACCGGTAGCCGTACGTACGACGGAGGGGCCCGCACTTCCCGGTGCGGGCCCCTCCGTCGTACCGTGCCTCAGCCGGCCAGCAGCCTCTTCACGACGGCGGCGACACGCCCGCCCTCGGCCAGCCCGGCGACCTTCGGGTTCACGATCTTCATCACGGCGCCCATGGCCCGCGGCCCCTCCGCACCGGCGGCCCGGGCCTCCCCGACGGCCTGGGCGACGATCGCGTCCAGCTCCTCGTCGCTCAGCTGCTTCGGCAGATACCCGGCGAGCAGCTCGCCCTCCGCCTTCTCCCGCTCGGCCTGCTCGGGACGACCGCCCTGCTCGAAGGCGTCGGCGGCCTCACGGCGCTTCTTCGCCTCCTTGGCGATCACCTTGAGCACCTCGTCGTCGGAGAGCTCACGCTTCTCCTTGCCCGCGACCTCCTCCTTGGTGATCGCGGCGAGGGTGAGCCGGAGCGTGGAGGAGCGAAGCTCGTCACGTGCCTTGATCGAGGCGTTGAGGTCGTCGTGCAGCTTCGACTTGAGCGTGGTGGTCATGTGTCCGATTGTCGCAGGTGCGGGGGCGGTGACGCCCGCCGATTTCGGGGCGGCGGCGACCAGGCCCGCCAGGACGGCCGCCACCGGCACCGGCCGCCGCCCGGCCGTACTGCTTGGTCATTGCTTGATCATCGCTTGGTCCTGGAACGCTCTTGCGGTCTGACACGATGGTGATATGCGCGCGCTATACGGAGTACCCCTGGGCATCACGGCGGTAGCGGCCGCCGGTCTCGTCTACTCGGCCGGGTTCGAGGCCCGTTCGTTCCGGCTGCGGCGGGTGACGGTGCCGATCCTCCCGGCGGGTATGCGTCCCCTGCGGGTCCTCCAGGTGTCCGACATCCACATGGTCGGCGGCCAGCGCAAGAAGCAGCGCTGGCTGCGCTCGCTGGCGGGCCTGCGCCCGGACTTCGTGATCAACACCGGCGACAACCTCTCCGACCCGGAGGGCGTACCGGAGGTGCTGGACTCACTGGGCCCGCTGATGGAGTTCCCGGGGGCGTACGTCTTCGGCTCCAACGACTACTACGGCCCCAAGCCCCGCAACCCCGCGCGCTACCTCACGGAGAAGATGCGCGGCCACCACGGCCTGAACGGTAACCGGCCCGCCACCGGAGTGATCCACAACCCGTGGGAGGACCTGCGGGACGGCTTCGACGCGGCAGGCTGGCTGAACCTCACCAACACGAGGGGCGTGCTGAAGGTCGAGGGCATGTCGGTGGAGCTGACGGGCCTGGACGACCCCCACATCAAGCGTGACCGCTACGCCCAGGTGGCCGGCGGCCCGTCGGGCTCGGCGGACGTCGCGCTGGGCGTGGTGCACGCACCGTACCTGCGCGCGCTGGACGCGTACGCGGCGGACGGCTACCCCCTGATCCTGGCCGGCCACACCCACGGCGGCCAGCTGTGCATCCCCTTCTACGGCGCCCTGGTCACCAACTGCGACCTGGACACGGACCGCGTGAAGGGCCTGTCCCGGCACACCTCGGAGGGTCGTACGTCGTACCTCCACGTCTCGGCGGGCTGCGGCACGAACCGCTACACACCGGTACGTTTCGCCTGCCCGCCGGAGGCGACGCTGCTGACACTGGTGGGCCGGGAGTAACAGGGGCCATGGCCCCGCCGTAACCCACACGCCGCACCCGCATGGCCCGTAATGCCCCCTTTGCCTAGCTTGAGGGCATGACGGCCCCGATCCCCAGGGACATCCCGGACCTCCCCGTGATCCCGGGCATAGCCACCCTGTTGCACTCGCACTCCCCCGTGCCCGCCACCGCGGTGGTCCCCTTCACCCACCGCCCCCTGACAGCGGCCTTCCGTACCCTGATCGCCGTGGCGGCGGCCGGAGCGACGGCGCTGTCCCTGCTCCTGACCCCGGCGCCGACGGCCCTGAGCTACTTCTCGGTCCAGACCGCGATCCTCATATCCCTCGTCCACGCCGTATCGGCCCGCAGAGCGTGGACGGCCCGCCGCCCGGTCTCCCCGAACGTGACGGCCGCGATCCTCCTCTACGCGGCGATCACGGCGCTGACGTACCACTTCCTGCCCGGCCACGCCTCGCCGGCGCTCCCGGTGGCGCCCCCCTCTCCCCCGCCGCCCGCCTCGACCTGGCAGACCCTGACCGACGTCACCCTCCACACGGCACTCCCCGTCGCGGTGGCCCTGGACTGGCTCCTCCTCACGGCCCCGGGCCCCCTACGCCTCCGCCGAGCGGCGACCTGGCTGCTCTACCCCCTGACCTACCTGGCCTTCACCCTCGCCCGCGGCACCCTCCTCACCCCGCACACCGCGCCCGGCCGCTACCTCTACCCCTTCCTCGACGTGGCCCGGCACGGCTACAAGCACACCCTGGGCAACGCCCTCCTCCTGGGCCTCACCTGCTACGCCCTCGCGGTCCTCCTCATCGCCCTGGACCACGCCCGCCCGAACCCCACCCGCCGCCGCACCAAAACCGGATTTCGTCTCCAGCCGCCGGTGGGCTAAAGTAAACGTCGTCGCCAGCGAGAGCAGCGACATCGGGGTGTAGCGCAGCTTGGCAGCGCGCTTCGTTCGGGACGAAGAGGTCGTGGGTTCAAATCCCGCCACCCCGACGCTGGTCAGAGGCCGCTTACGGAATTCCGTAAGCGGCCTCTTTCATGCTCGGGGGGCCAAACAGGGGGCCAAGGGATTACGGGCAAGCCTCGCGGGCGGGTGCCTCGCTCCGCTGAGCGAAGATCACGTCCATGGCCTCTGCGCCCTCTGTGATGACCGGTCGAAGCTGCTTCCGGTACACGGCCTCTGTCGTCGCCTGGCTCGTGTGCCCGACAAGCTGAGCGATGCGCTCCAGCGGGATTCCATGGTCCGAGAGCAGTGAGACGAAGCTGTGCCGCAGCTCGCGCGGCGTCCACTCCGGTTCCAGTCCGGCTCTCTTGACGATGGCCTTGAAGTCACGCCGGACGTTGGCCGCGTCCAGCGGCTCACCGGTCCGGGTCGTGAAGACACGGCCGGTCGGGCTCCACTCCATGCCCCTCAATGCCCGCTCCTGCTTCTGCCACCGCTTGTGCTCTTCGAGGACAGCGACCACCTGCATCGGCAGCGCGATGGTCCGCCGGCTCTTCCTGGTCTTGGTCTCACCGTGCTTGCGCACCGAGCGCCACACCGCGACGTGAGGCGGCACTCCTTCCCCACTTTCCAGAAAGACGTGGTCCCAGGTGAGAGGCCGCGCCTCTTCCGTGCGCACGCCACTGAGCAGCGAGAGCACGAGGTAGGCGTACAGCCGTGACGGACGTGCGGCAGCGAGCACGGCTTTCGCCTGCTCCAGGTTCAGCGCCTTGCTCGGACGTCCGGGGCGTCCTTCCGGCGCGGTGACGAGCAGGGCGACATTCCGCGCAGCCTTGTCTCTGCGCTGCGCGTGCTCGATGGATCGGCGCAGGACGGCGAGCAGGTCGCGCAGGCTGCGCGTCGCGAGGAATCCGGCCCTGTCGTCCAACCAGTCGTCGACGTCATCGGCGCTGAGATCCTTCAGCTTGGCCTTGCCGATGTACGGGATGAGGTGCTTGTGGGCCATCGAGCGGTTCTTGCCGATGGTGCCCTTCTCGTCTCGCCCCTTGAGCCCGCGCTCCAACCAGTCGTTCACCGCGTCGGCCACGGTGTAGTTGGCCGGCGTCTTGACGCCCGACTGCACTTCCTTCTTCAGGTCTCGGATCTTCTGACGGACCTCGGTCTTGGTCTTGCCGTACACCTTCGGGCGGCGGCGCTTGCCGTTCGGGGCGTACCCCAGGGACACGGCACCGACATAGCGGTTCTTCGTCGCGTCCCAGTAGATCGTGTCTTCACCGTGCCCAGCCCTGCGGGCGGGCTTCGGGGTCTCGGTCATGTGGTGTTCTCCAAGCGACCGGGCCGCGCCAGTGGCGCGGCCCGGTTGGTTCGAGCGAACGGATGGGAAGTCAGGCGGCGGCTTCCGCCTCGCGCTTGAGCAACTCGACGTACTGCGCGATGTACTCGGGCGGGATGAGCCGCCGACGGCCGATACGAACCGACTGGAGGCGCCCAAGGCGGATCTCCTCGTAGACCAGCGAGCGACCGACGCCCAAGACGACCGCTGCCTCTTCCGGTCGGTACAGAACCCGCTCAGCGGGAGAGACAAGCGTGATGCTCATCTGCATTGCTCCTCGGTCAGTCCTGCGGGGGCTTCTCTGAGGGCCGCTACTTCCGCTACCGCCGCTACCGCGCAGGTCAAGGCCCTGTCGGGGGTAGCGGGAGGGGGTAGCGGTAGCGGATAGGTAGCGGCGGGGTAGCGGCTCGCGGTGGCGCTTGCCGCTACCCCGTTGTCGCTGGTCAGGCCATGTTTTCGGTGCCCGGTAGCGGAGGTAGCGGACTTTCCGGGGGTGGGGGGCAGTAGCGGGCCCACGCGTCGTGCAGATCGGCGGCGTAGTAGCCCTTGAGGACGCTCCCGGCGGTCTTGATGTTGCGGGAGGCGATCGGCTCGTTGTCGCCGGTCATGTACTCCGCGAGCATCTTCGACAGGCGCCGGTTGTCGAACGGCTTGCCGTTCAGGTCGGCCCATGGGGCGTCGTCGAGGGCGTTGAGTCGGTCGAGGATGGCGACGGTGGGCAGGCGGTCGATGCCGACCATGACGTGGTCGCGCAGGTCGGTCAGCAGCCGGACCCCGAGGCTTCCCTTGTCGTTGGCCCGGGAGGCGGTCACGAGCGTCACGCACGCTTCGCGGGCGCGTTCGGGCCAGTGGCCCCCCGCGGCATCGGCAATGGCGAGCAGGGGTTCCCACACGTCTGCCGGGCGGTCGGTGACGCCGTCGGGCATGTCCGGCCAGGCGCCCATGACGGACTCTCGGGCGTGTTCGGCCCACTGCGCGAGCCGTTCCCGCAGCTTGTTGCCCTCCGCCTCATGGACACGGGCCCGGAACGGTTCGATGTGTTCGTTGCGGGCCCGCCGGCGCATCCGGATGATGACGGACCGGGTCATGATCGTGTCCGGCAGGTTGCCGAGTCCGGCGACGGCAACCCCGGCGTACGAGGGGAATGCCTGCACCGTCTGGTTGCCGCCGTCTCCGATGCACCGGTACGTCACGCCCGTGCGGCGGTGCCCGGCGTTCAGGAACCCGCGCAACTCCTCGTTGTCCCCTGCCTTGGGGCCGAAGACGGTATCGATCTCGTCGAACAGGATCGTGGGCCGTCCGCCGGGGTTGGACACGGACCGGAACAGGGCGGCGGCGGACGCGTTGACGGCCGTCATCGGCTGCGGCACCAGCGTTTCCACGATCTCCAGTGCCCGGGACTTGCCCGACCCCGGCTCCGGCGACAGGAACGCCAGCCGGGGCGTGGAGTCGAAGCAGTCGAGCAGGTGCGCGTGCGCGTCCCACAGGGCGACGGCGACGTAGGCGGCTTCGGTGGGGAAGACGTTGAAGCGCCGGTGGAAGGCTTCCACCTCGTCGAGCAGCGCGGCCCCGTCGATGGTGGGGGTCATGCGGCGTTCCTCCGTTCGGTGCGTGTGGCCGGCACCCCGGTGCAGGCGGCTTTGTGGGCGTCGTACTCCCGGGCGAGCGCGGTCACGGCGTCGGCTCCGGTGGCGGTGTTGGTCTGTCCGCAGCCGCAGGCGTAGGCGGCGGTGGGGGTGTCGCCGGGCCGAGTGGACCAGCGGGCACCGTCCCAGTGGTGGCGGTAGACCGGTGGGGCGTAGATGCGGATACCGGGCCGCTGCGGGGTGGGGTCGTCCGTGTTGTGGCGTGCCTGGTCGCTGCGGAAGCGGTCAGAACGAAGGGCAGTGACGACGCCCTTGCGGGCGGCGCCTTTCGGCTCGCCCACGGCCGCCGGGGGCGTGCCCGGTCGGGCGGGGTGCGGGCCGGTCGGGGGTGGGGGTTGGCCTTCCAAGCGGGGACGGGGCAGGGTGGTCATGCGGCGGTCCGGGGGCGTGCGGTGCGCTGGGAGCTGTCCAGGGCGCTGCGGATGGTGGCGCGGCACTCGGCCGCGGTGAGTCCGGCCGCCTCCCCCGCCTCTTGGAAGGCCATCTCCGCCACCTGGCGGGGGAGGTCGCCCCATGCGACGAAGCGCCCCACCTTGAACGCGGACCGGTTCAGCGTGGTGTTGCGCAGCCCGTCCGGGGCCGCGGCCACGCTCGCACACTCGGCGTCCAGCGCGGCGAGGGCGGCGCGGCTTCCGTCGACCGCGGGCAGCCGCAGCGCCCCCACCGGCCGGGCCGGGGCCGGTTGCAGGAGCGTGTGCAGCCACGCGGGCAGCGGGGCCACCGGGCCCGTGCCGAGCGGCTCGTACGGTCCGGCGGGGGTGATGCTCCCGGCCGCGACGACGTAGCCGCCCCACCCGCGGGTGTCGACCGAAGCGGCGACGGTGCCCGCGGTGTTGGCGAGCCGGACCCCGGCCGGGGCGGTGAAGTACAGGTGGGTCCCGCCGCTCGCGGTCCGCACCCGGTAGGTGGTGGGCACGGCGTGCCCGGCGCGCTCGCAGAGCGCTGCGAAGGTCGCCGCGCCGCAAGGCGCGTCCGAACTGCCCTTGTGCTCCGGGGTGTCCAGATCGACGACCAGCAGCCCGGACGGACCGGTCGCGATGCCGACGTTGTACGGCGCCCGCGACCAGGCCGCGCGGATGCGGTCCGGGTCGGTGGTGGCGCGCTGCTCCCACTTGCGGTGCCCCTGCTCGCACGGCCCGGTGCCGGTGCAGGACTTCTCACCGTGCAGCGCGGGCCGCTTGGTGCCGGGGCGCAGGGGGAATACGTGCCGGCCGCGTGCGGCGGCGTCCAGGGCGGCGTGCAACAGGTGCTCGCTCACGCGGCCACCTCCTGAGCCGGTACGGCCGTGGTGGCGCCGAGCAGGAGGCCGTAGGCGTGGTGGGCTTGTTGGGGGACGACGCCGTTGCCGATGATCCTGAGTTGTTCCTTGCGGGGGATGTCGGGTACGGCGGTGACCCAGCCGGCGGGCAGGCCCATGAGCCATTCCGCGAACGCCGGTGACAGGCGCCGGTTGCCGCGGGTGCCCGGTTCGGTCGGGCAGGGCGCCGCCCGTCCGGTGATGTGCTCCCACCGGCGGATGGCGGGCCCGTAGTCGGTTCCGTCGGATGCGACCCACCGTCCGTCGAGTCGTACGGCCTGGCCGGGCAGGTAGTAGCGGCCGGACGTGTCGCGCTGGTTCGGCCCGCCGTGCGGCCCGTCGCTGACTTTGGGGGTGGGCAGGAGGTTGACGACCACCTCGTTGAGCGGGCGGGCGTTGCGGCCGAGCAGGTTCGACGCGCCCGACTTCCAGTCCCGCGCCGCCGGGGTGGGCAGCAGGCTCACTCCGTGGGGGGTGCGGGCAGCCTGGTCACGGCGGTGCGCAGGTTCAGTCCGCCCTTGCGTTTCGGGCTGGTGCCGGGGCCGCCAGTGCCGTCCGAGGTGGTGGGGGTCGGCATCAGCGGGATGGGCGACGGCGAACCAGCGGTCCCGCGGGTGCGGGGCGCCGATTTCGGGGTCACCAGCTCGTAGACATGTCCACCGGACGTCATACCGGATCGCGGCCAGGTCCGCGGCGACGACGTCCAGCCCCCGCGAGCGGAGCGCCGCCACGTTCTCCAGGAAGACGTAGCGCGGTCGAACGACGCCCACAGCCTCAGCGACGTTCTTCCAGACCTTCGACCAGCGGCCATTGATCCCGTCCCTTCGTCCGGCGTTGCTGATGTTGCGGCAGGGGAAACCGGCGCCGATCACGTCCGGCCGGTACACGTCGCGGACCTGGTCCCAGTCGACGGCGGTGATGTCGCCGAGGTTGGGCACCTGGGGGTGGTGGGCGGCGAACACGGCCGCCGCGTAGGGGTCGTTCTCGGCGTAGGCGGCGACCCGGCCGCCGAGACCGGCCCGGAGCGCCGTTTCCAGGCCGCCGTAGCCGGCGCACAGCGCCAGGATCGTCGGCGGCGAGCCGGGGGCTCGCCCGATGGGGATGGGTTGGGTCATGCTGGGAGACCTCCAACAGGTCTGTAGTGGGTCCGGTTGGGCAAGGGCGGCCCCGACTTCTTGCCGGATGCGGGGGCCGCTCTTGGCGTGTCTAGTGGTCGTGGTTGGTGGTCTTGGCCCATATGCCGGTGGTGCGGGTGGTGATGGTGCGCTGGTCCTGGTGGACGGGGCCGTCGTAGTGGTGGTGGTGCACGTCGGGCATGGCGTCCTTGGCGCGGCGCAGCAGGCGACCAGCGGCGAGGACGGCCCCGGCGGGGGCGGCGCAGATCATGCCGATGACGGCCGGGTCGGCCTGCCCGGACGCGAGGAGGATGCTGACGGCCACGGCGCCGACCGGCAGGGACGCGGCCCCGGCGGACAGCATGAGCGTGCTGGCGTCCACGGCCCGCTGGCTCATCGGCGGGCGTCCCGGCTGGACGACCGGCGGGGCGTTGCCGCGGGCGGGCAGCGGGGTGTCGTCGCGGTAGGCAGTGGGGGTGGCGGGTGCGGGCCGGTAGGCGTCGGCGATGATCCGGGCGGCCTCTGCGGCGGCCTCGGTGTCGCTCATCCGGACGCCGGCCGGGGCCGTTTCGGGGGTGGTGTCGGGGGACATGTGGAATCCCTTCCGGGGCGGGTTCAGGGAGGCTTGGGCACCCCTTGCTGGGGGCGTGGTGAGGGGGTTTCGGGGGTGTGAGCTGGGGTGCCTCCCTGTCTCCCTGCGCGATCATTCGCGCAGGTCACGGGGAGGGAGGCGGGTCAGGGAGGGGGTGAGGGAGTTCTCCCTGCCTCCCTGCCCCGGACGGCGGTCGCTCCCTGCCTCAGGAAGCGGAAGCGGAACCGTCCCTGTCGCGGTCGGCGAGGGCGCGGGCGACGCGTTCGGCACCGACGACCATGACCCCGTCGCTCTTGTAGGGCTCGGCGCCGGCGGCGGACAGTTCGCGCTTGAGGTCGATGAACGACCAGTCGCCGTAGGTGTGGGAGTCCAGTGCGGACAGCCGCTTGAGGACTTCCTGCGTCTTCACCCGGGGCGCGTCTCCGAGGACGGCCGCGATGTCCGCGAGCGCGTCCCGGTCCGCCCCGGTGTCGACGGCCCGCAGCACGGTGACCCCGTCGCGCAGGGCCTTGGCCCGGTCCGCGATCACGGCCGCGTCGTCGGTGCTGATGAAGTGGGTGCGCACGGTGATGCTGGCCTGCCCCTTGGGAATGTCGATCCCGGAAGAGGCCACCACCACGGTCCCCTGGTCGAGACCGGGGCGCAGGAGGTTGGGGGCGGCGCCGCCGTCGACGGCCTTGTCCCCCAGGGCCATGCGGGCCTGCGACTCGGTGCCCAGGGCGAGGGAGGCGCGGGTGTGGGCGCCCTCGCGGACCAGCTTGGGAAGGTTCTGGTCGGTGGGGTCCTGGGTGCCCTGCCACAGCAGCACGTTCACGGCCCGCCCCTGGTTGTGGATCTTCCGGGCCGCCATGAAGTACCGGGAGGTGGCCTTGGAGCCGCCGTAGGGCCGCTTCCCCCCGTCGACCAGCGGGCACATGAACGCCACCTGCGCCTCATCGACCAGCAGGATCAGCGGCGGGAACTCTGTCCCCGGCGGCGCCTGGATACGGTCGTTCATCTCCTCGACGCCGAGTTCGAGCATCCTGGTCGCGTCGACGACGTGGTCATCGGTCGGCCCCTGGATCAGGTCCGTCGCCAGCCCCTCGAACATGGCCCAGTCACCCACGCCCTTGAGGTCCGCGATCCGGAACTCAACCCGCTTGTCCAGCGCCAGCCACAGGGCGAGCGCGCGCAGGGCGGCGGTCTTGCCCTGGTTGGACAGGCCGGTGATGAGCAGGTGGCGCTGATACAGGCTCAGGGTCGCGGCGTCGCCGCGCAGGTCCTGCCCCCACGGTGCCTTGCCCTTGGCGTAGTCGGCGGTCATCGTGTCGTCCGTCATCAGCGGGGACGGGCCGATCGGCTCGTCCAGCGCGCCGGAGTCGGCAATCCACAGGCGGACGGTGCGGGCCGCGGTCGGGATGGTGATGAACACTTCATGCTCGTGCCGGGTGAGGTTCTCGGCCAGCTTCCTACGGCGCTGCTGGACCTCGACCGTGGAGACGCCGGACGGCAGGGTGACATCGACCTCCACCCCGCACCCGGCGATCCGGATGGGTCCGAGCATGGACGCGCCGGCGTCGCCCATCTCCTTGATGGCGTTGCGCAGGGCGGGGACGCCGAGGTCGCGCAGGGCTTTGACCACGATGGACGGGGTGATCGGCTCGCCCTCGCCCGATCGGTGCTGCTCGGGCAGGACCCACGCGGGGGCGGCCTTCTGGTGGGCGCCGACGGACCACAGGGCGAGCAGGGCCAGGAACGGGCCGAGGGACACGGCCGGTCCCCAGACGACTTGCACGATGGTGATCATCAGGTTGATGAACTTGATGACCGCCATGAGCGGGGTGACGACCTCGGCAGGGTCCTTGGTGGCGATGGCCATGCACACTCCGAGGGCGACCAGGACGCCGACGCCGGTCCCGGCGGTGACGGCGGCGCCCCGGGCGGCTTCCAGCGGGGAGTGCAGGAGGTCCATGCGGCGGCGGTGGCGGGCGTCGCGGAAGTGCTGCCCGCGCTCCTCCCACTCGCGCGCCTCCTCGAGGTTCCCGGCGGCCTCCGCGGCCCGCATCATCCGCTCGTAGCGGGCGGGCGTACGGGCCTCCCAGGTGCGGCGGGCGACGATCCTTCCGCCGCCGGCCACGTAGAGGGTGTGCCGGGCCAGGGCGCGGGCGGCCGTCGTGGTGCGCTCGTGAGTGACGGCCGTCTTCACGGCCCGTCCGGAGCGCACCCACAGCGGCACCGGCGGGGCCGGGGGCACGATGGTGAGGACGGTCGGGGCGTCGGGGCCGGTGGGCGGGTCGGTGGGCTTGTGGAGATTGATGACGTTGCCGGTCATGCTGGGACTTCTCCTGACTGCCCCCGGCAGGGGGCGGGAGGTGAGGGAGAGTGCCGGGGCGGGCCGGGCCTGTGGAAAGAAGCGGCCCGCCCCGGGTGCTGCGCGCTGGTCAGAGCCAGCCGGACGACTTGCGGGCGGCCTTGGCGCGCGCGGCCTCGGTGAGCAGCCGCCGCCGCTCGACGTGCAGGGCGTTCAGTTCGGCGGTCAGCCGGGTCTCGGCGGCGGACCCGATGGAGTCCATGCGGTCCTCGGCGTGGCCGGTGCTGCGGCCCCGGTTGGCGTTGCGGGCGCCGCCGGCCATGGCGCGGGCCATGGCCAGGCGCTCGCGGCCGGTCAGTGGCCACCACTCGCAGCGGCGGACCGCTTCCAGCTTGTTGGTCACCGTGCGGATCTCGCGGTCCAGACGGCGGATCTCGGCGTTGCCCATGTCAGGCAGTCCCTTCGGACCCGTACGGGTCGGGGTGGGCGTAGTGGTCGGGGTAGGCGCACGGCACGCACATGCCGAGCGAGGTCGGCAGGCAGTAGCTGTAGGTGATGCCGCAGACGGGGCAGGTGCGGCGGGCGAGCATGGCCAGCGCGAGCGCGCCCCACCGGCGCGAGGTCATCGGCCGTACCGGCCGGGCGAGGTCGAGCCGGTAGAGGTAGGCGACCTGGACGCCGGCCTTGCGGCCGCGGTGGCTGCGCATGAGCTGCGCGGCCACCGGCTGGCCTCCCGGCCGCAGGCCCCGGGCCCGTAACTGACGGCGGGTGGCGTAGCCGTCCGGGGCGAAGTGCCAGGGATACGTGGGCAGCCCGTAGCGGGCGCCCGTCGGGTCGAAGCACTTGGCGTAGGCGCTCATCACGCCACCCGCTTCCACGCGGCCCGCAGCCGGACCTCGGACGCGGAGTGCCCGGCCGCCCGGAACCGCACGGCCAACTCGCGATACGACAACGGGGGTGTCTGGGCGTGCGTGATGCCGTCGACCAGGACGTCAAGTTCCGCGTCCGTCAGGGCCGGACCCGCCTCCAGCGCGAGCGCGGGAAGCGGGTCCGTCGGGCCCCACACCGGCAGCTCCCACCGGGCCGTCGTGACGCCCGTGCCGTCGGGTGTGACGGGGGCCGTCACACAGGTCAGGGCCCTGCCGGTGTCCTCGCCCTGCCGCGCCTGTTCCAGGGTCGACCACGCCCCCGCGAGGGTCGCGGCCGTCTCGGCCTGGACGCGTGCGACGCGCGCCCCGGCGGCCGTCACGGCCGTCAGGCGGGTCTCCTCGGTGGCCGCTTCCGCCCGCAACCGGGCACGGGCCACCGCGGCTTCGTCCCGGGCCTCCTGCTGGATACCCCGGATGGCATCGAGTGCGTCCGCAGTGAGGGCGGTGCGCTCCCACAGCCCGTGCACGAGCCACAGGGCTTTCGCGGCGAGCGGCAGCCACGCCACCGCCAGCCACGCCCCCGGTGATCCGTCGGCGGTGAGGGCGTGCGTGACCAGGACGGCGGTGGCGAGGGCGCCGAAGGACCAGCCGACGGCCGTCACGGTGCGGTTGTGGTCGCCCTGCGCGGCGAGACGTCGTTCGTAGGCGAGGGTGGCCAGCCAACCGCCGTCGATACCGAGACCGACGACCAGGGCGACCGGCCGCGGCATCGACCCGCCGAGCCACATCACGACCACCGCGAGGGTCAGCACCATCGACACGGCCGTCATCGCGACGGCCGGCAGAGCGGTCTTCCGCGCGCTCATGACGTCACCTCCCCGCGGGGGCGGACGGTGACGGCGGCGATCAGCAGGACCGGGGTGGTGATGTCGTCGGGGTCGCGGCTGTCCTCGCACCACGACCATCCCGCACCGGGTGTGGTCTCGTAGCCGAGGACGGCCAGCGCCGCGCGGCGTTCCGCGACGGTCGGCACCGGCCCGGTCCCCTCCCATCGGAACTCCGGCCACCTCGGCTCGCCGTACAGGACCACGTACAGGCGCCACGGGCCGCCGTTGTTCGACATCTGCGCGGTCACGCTGCTCATGCCGCACCGCCGGGCACGGTCGCGGCGGCGGTGTTGGCGAGCGAGCGACGGGCGGCGAGGACCCGGCGGCGGGCGCGGCGCAACCGGCGGGCGTCCAGCTCGGAGGGCTCGCGGTCCAGGGTGATGATCTGCGCGTCGAGCAGGTCGACGCCCGCCAGGATGAGCGGCATCTCCTGCTCGATCGCGTCCAGTTCCGCGGCCGTCGGCTTGCGGTCGACGGCGTCGGTGGTAACAACTGCCTGAACAGCAGCGATGTGTTTCATGGGTCGTTGTTCCTCTCGAAGGGTTGGACGGCCCGAAAAGGCACCCCCGGAGTTGGCGCTCCGGGGGTGCGTGCCGTCAGGGGGAAGCCGCGGGTGCGGCGGGTTCAGCGTCCGCTCATACCCGGTGCGGGTGCGGACGCGGGGGACGGACCGGCAACGGCGGCTTGGTCTTCTCGTGCTCCGCGCCGGCCATCAGCGGCCACCGCGCACGCGGGCGTTGTCCTCGCTGCGCTTGTTCGCCCCGGCGTTCTTGCGCGACAGTTCCTCGCGCTCCTTGTCTGTCAGACTCGTCATGCAGATGCCTCCAGCTAGGCGTCTGTACGCGGGTCCCGGGGTGCGACCCGGGGCCCGCTCCCGTAACGGAGCCAGCCGATTCCAGCTCCCCCGCCCCGCCCGTACGGCTGCCGTGGAGGGCGGGCCGGACGGGCGGGGCGGGGCAACCGGCCGCAGTGCGGCGGGCCTTGTGCTGGCTGCGTGGTCAGCGGCCCCAGCGGGGGAAGCCGCGGCGCTCGGACTCGTCGAGCATTCCGCTCAGGTCCTCGTGGAACGCGGCCTCACGCTGCTTGTCGCCCTCCCGGCGGGCCTCTTCCGCAGCGGCGGCGGCCAGTTCCATGCTCTGCACAAGGTCCGCGTCCGAAGCGTTGCTGAACCAGGCCATGACGTTGTCTCCCTGCTCAGGTCGGTTGTGGCGGAACACTGAACGGTTCCCCTCACCACCCGTGCGCGACGGGCGGATCAGGCAGCCCTTCAGCGCTCGACGACGTCCTTGCCCAGGTCGCGGTGACGGACGCTCACCCGGTGACCGGCGGCCGTCAGCCTCTCCGCCAGCACGTTGGCGAAGGTCGGGGCACGATGCCGGCCGCCCGCGCAGCCGTCCGCGACGGTCACGCTTGCGGCGCTCGGACCGGAGGCGAACGCCAGCACGGCGGCGGCGGTGGCCGTCACCAGGTCCGTGATGCCCGGCGTGGCGAGGACGGCGGCGCGTACCGGCTCGTCGTCGGCGGTCATGTGACGCAGCTCCGGCGATACGTGCGGGTCGCGGAAGTGGTGACGCAGGTCAACAGTCAGGTGCGCCGACGGCGGCGCATCGTGCAGGTAGCCGAACGAAACGATCTCAACAACAGCCATGAGGACTCCCGAAGGGCGAAGGGGTGTTCCGGCTCCCCGCCGCCCCGCCCGTACGACCAGCGCACGAAGCACGGTCGGACGGGCGGGGGAGGCAACCGGCCGCAGCACATGAGCTGCGGAAAGGCCGAATTGCGCTGTACCCGCACGCAGGGCAGAACCTGCGTGCGCCGCCCGCTTGCTCGCGGAGGTGGGGCGGTCTACCTCGGCACTCTGTTGAGTTTTCAACCAACGGACGCTTCCTTCGTACTCACCCCTGCGGGCTTTCCTCCGGGCGTACTAACGAGACATCAGGAGATGGAACAGATCGAGCAGTTGGACTTGTTCCAACAACCTGACGAGTCATGAGTTTGCATGTCCCGGTTGGGATGCGCAAGCGCTTCGGCGTATGTTGTTGGAACAAGTCCGTCAAAGATCAGGGAGGGTCAACGTGGGTGAGCAGACGCCCCGTTACCACCGCATTGCCGATGACCTGCGGCGACTCATCGACACAGGGGAGCTGAAGCAGGGTCAGCAGCTACCGACAGAACATCGGTTGATGGAGGACTACTCGGCGAGTCGCAACACCATCCGGTTGGCCCTGCGGCGCCTGACGGAGGAAGGCTTGGTGGTGGCAGGGCAGGGGCGCGGTAGCTTCGTGCGCAAGCGGCATCCGGCCGCCGTCTGGGACTGGTCGGTCCTCGAATCGCGCTCGCGGCACTCGGCACGTCACAACGGTGATCAGTGGTCGACCATCGTTGAAGAGAGTGGTCGAGAGCCTCGTCAAGAGATCAACGTGTCAATCAGACGCCCGCCGCCGGATGTGGCCGAGCAACTAGGGCTTGACCCTGAAACCGCGTTGACCGTTGTCCGTGAGCGCGTCAGGTATGTCGACCAAGAGCCCTACGCCCTCGCGGACTCCTACTTCCCCGAGGAACTTGTGAGAGGGACACCGCTCATGCTGCCCGAGGACGTCTCGGCGCCCGGCGGGGTGTTGGCGAGCAGCGGACTCATCCAGACGCACTATCAGGATGAGATCACGGTGCGGATGCCGACTCGTGCAGAGTCCCAAAAACTTGCCCTACCTGCCGGAACGCCGGTGGCTGTGCATCGGCGTACTGGCTACGACAAGGATGGACGCGCCTTGCGCGTCATGATCACCATCATGCCCGGGGATCGCCACATCATCCGCTACGACGTTGCGGCGGAGTAGTCCTTGATCATCCCTAGGAGACTGGACCGACTCGCGCCAGATACCTCCGAGTCGGTCCATCCCCGGCACGTGTGGTACGCGGCATTCGGCTCCAACATGCACCTGACGCGCCTGAACTACTACCTGGTCGGAGGGCAGCCTCCCGGCGGGCGCCGCACGTACCCGGGCTGTCGGAACGGCACCCCACCGCAGCGTACGGCCGCGGTCATACTTCCCGGTGAGCTGTACTTCGCTCTGGAGTCTCAGGCATGGACCGGCGGGATGGCTTTCTACGATCCGAACGCCGAAGACCAGATGGCCGCGCGGGCGTACCTGGTCACGGCAGAACAGTTCTCAGACATCGCTGCTCAGGAAATGTACCGAGAGCCGGGGAAGAACATCGATCTTGCCAAGGTGCTTTCCACAGGGCGAGCCGTCATGGGCCCGGGGCGATACGAGACGCTCGTCTGCCCCGGCTACCTTGACGGGCACCCCGTCCTGACGTTCACCGCCCCATGGAGCATGGGCGACGTCGAGTGGAATGCACCAGATGCTCGCTACCTACGCCACCTCGGCTCAGGCTTGAAGGAAGCTCATGGTTGGCCGTCCGAGCGCATCGGCAAGTACCTGGCCACGCGTCCCGGGGCAGCGGGCCACTGGACGGCCGAATCGGTGGCCGATCTTCTCCACGGGGGAGTCTCTGGGGGCCAAACGGGGGGCCAAACGGAGCAGCCATAGCGAGACTGTGCCGGACCGTAGTGGACAGTGCTGACGGCCACACAAGCTGATCGACGGTGTCTCGGCATGGTCGCTAGCCCCTCAATCGCGTTCGGGACGAAGAGGTCGTGGGTTCAAATCCCGCCACCCCGACAGCCGAAACACCAGGTGAGGGGTCTACTGATTTCAGTAGACCCCTCACCTGTTTCTGCCTGCGTGTCTACGGCTGCCGTTCCTACGCGCCGAAGATGCCGCCCATGACTTCGACACAGCGCGCCGGCAGAGCCAGAGTGCGCCGGGACTTCAGAGTCTTGGTGTCCCCGCCCCGGCGGACCGAGCGCCACACCGCGATGCGCGGAGGCTGAGGCGGGTCGACGTCCGACTTGCCCTTCAAGAAGACGTGATCCCAGGTGAGCGCCCCCAGTTCCTCGGTGCGCGCACCGGTCAGCAGGGCGACGACGATGTACGCGTGCATCGAGGTGCCCTCGGCGCCCCTGAGCACCGCCTCAGCCTGGCCTCGGCCTGAGAAGGTGAGCGCCTTGGACGGACGCCCCTGTTGCCCCTGAGGCACCGAGCACAGCTCGACGACGTTCGGCTTCACCTTGTCCCGCGTCATGGCCCGCTTAGCCGAGCGGTTCAGGCACGAGTGCACCGACTGAAGGGCGCGTGTGCTGAGCGTCTTCGCCTTGGCCGCGAGCCAGCGGTCTGCGTCCTCCGCGCTCAGGGTTCTGCACCACGAGGCGGCAGCAACCGGGCAAGCCAGCCTCAGCGATCACCAACGACCCCGAGCATGATCCAAACTTTCTCTACCGGTTCAAGTGCCCGCGCAATGCGCGGGCCGGCCCTGGGGCCGTAGCGCACCACAACACATGAGTCGATCACCGCACAGCGCGGCCCACAGTCAGAACAATGCCTCTGGCGGGGGATCGGTCGGCACCGGGATGGAGGGGGCGCCGTTGCCGGCCGCGGGTTCGTGAGTGGCGTGCGTGGGAGCTCCCATCCCGACCACCGTCGACCCAGGCAGAGCCGAGCAGACACGGCCCAGGGCGTCAAGGTCGTTCGTACAGTGGCGCGCTCCACCTTGACGCCCTGAACCACGCCCGCTCCACGGTGTGTGGGTCGACGGCGGACGGGATGGGAGCCGGGGTGATTGGTGGGTGGAGGATGGGGCCAGGGCCCGGGCAGCGGCGCTTGGCTGGGGCAATGAAACTCCAGCCCAAAGCCGTTCCGCCGACCGCGCGTACACTGCCGCTCGCAGCCCGATGAGCAACCCGTGGAGGATGGCATGGCGGATGTGTCCAGGTTCCCCGGGAGGGCCGGCCGCATCGCAGTGCTCGCCTTGGTGACTTGCGGCTGGATGGCCACCCCGATCTCCACATTCATCGAGCTGCCCCACATCAGTTGGCCCGGAGCGGTCCTGTTCTTCGTGGTCGGCGCATTTCTTGGCCGGGAGTGGCGACGCGTCTGGCGTCGAGAAGCCCCGTACGACGTACGGCAGCAAGCCCCAGAGCTCCACGTCTTGGGCGCGAGCAGTCCCGGAGCCATCTCCGGGCCGTCCGAGGGCAGTTGACAATGCAGCTGCGTAGGCCACCCGCCATCCGCATACGCCGTCTTCTAAATGGTGCTCCAGGACCGAGAGAACGGCCGCGCTTGTCAAGGCTGCATCCGGGGCTGACACCAACGGCTGCCACCAACAAGCATGAACAGCAGCGATTGGCACCGGACCTCAGCGGACGGCCGACCGAGGCACGGGGGCTGTTGGCCGACGGTGACCGACCCCCGTGATCGACCCGATAAGGAAAAGGCCACAGGTTCAAGCCCTCCGACCCCTCTCTTTTGTGGAGTTTTTGGTGAGTATCTTCGCTTGGTTCACTTTTGCCGTCATTACCTGGATGGCCTACTCGGTGTGGCGTATGCGCCTCCTGCCCGCTCAGAGACGTTGGCTACCGTTTGTGCTTCTTATCGCCGGTGTTGCAAGCGTTGTATCCGGATCCGATCAAAGTGTCGGCACCCCAGCGGACAGGACCCTTGTGGTCTCCGGCCTCGTCTTAATTCTTATCTCGTGGGTAGTGAGCCTGAAGGAGCGCCGAGGGCAGGGCAAGCGCCCGTCTGACACCAGCTCCAACCCTGAAGCCGACATCACCGCGTGACATCAACGTCGCCGGACGACGGCGGACAGGCTTGGCCGGGGGAGGACCGAGAGTCGCCCCCCGAACAGCGGTTCCGGCAGGTGACACGGGTCCGGCATCGAACTCCTAAAGCGGCTGTCGATTGCCTCCGCATGCTTCGGTGGAACCGCGGTCAGTCGCTGGCACCATCCCTCCACGCCGTTGCCGGTTTGGTTCCCCACATCAGATGCAGGACCGATCATGGGGGTCATGGTGTCAAGCATCGTCGTTCAATACACCGATCTACTGCGGACCAGCGACTACGACCTATGGAGCCGGTTGCGGGAACTCTTGAATCGCCAGGGACTCGATCCAAAACGGACGGTCGTCGTCGACCTCCTGCAAGAAGGGCCCGATCACGAGGACGGCCAAATCATCTCCGCAGACGGCAGGGTGTACAGGTTCACCCTCTTCTATGACCAATCAGCAGAACACGGCGCTGCCAGCGCCCACCTCAGCGACTGGACCGACATCACTGATTCTTGGCGAATCGGATCGCTGGCTACCCGAACAGCAGACGCCCTCGCGTGGATGTCTTCGCCCACCGAGTCGAGTTGACCGCTCGCGCAGGGCTGTCAGCCCTGGACCAGTTGAGTATCTAACTGCGTGACAACGCCCACAGACAACGGCGGACGAGCACGGACGCCAGCGGACCATCACCCCAAGTGAGAGGCGCCCCAACCCAAGGCACAGCCCTCACCCAAGTTGCTTCGGGACGAAGAGGTCGTGGGTTCAAATCCCGCCACCCCGACAGCCGAAACACCACATCAGGCCCTGTGCTGGGTTCCCAGCACAGGGCCTGATGTGTTATGCGGCCTCGATTCATCCGAAATCCGACCGCAAGGCCACGAGAACCACCTCGGCCGTGCGCGGCGTACCGGGCACCAGCCAGTCCCTTCGGTAGACCATCACAGGATGCAAGGAGATGGTCACAGGATGTCATGTCGGGGTGATCGGTTGGCTGATCATCAAGAAAATGTCACTCTGCATTTGCCGGGATCGTCCGGCGTCCTGCGGGCTGGGGAGCCTCCGGGGTGAAGGGTGAAAGTGAATACTTACCATTTCAATGCGCCGCCGGGTTGGCCCGTACCACCTGCGGGATGGATGCCGCCACCGGACTGGCGGCCCGATCCCACCTGGCCCCCGATGCCGGCAGGATGGCAACTATGGGTCCCGGAGCCCGGCTCCACGCCTGACGCCCACGCCTTCAGCCCTGCGGCCGCCGGCTCTGAGGGGGCGGACGCGGCCGCTTCCAGGAGTACGACAGAGGTGCCGGCTCCTCGGAAGGGCGGGCTGTTCGGACGACGTCGTTCGGCTGCCGAGACCGAGGTTGAAGAACTACGGGCGTGGATCGCGCGAACACAGGGGCTGGACGCCGCACAGGTGGTGAGTCTCGTACGGCAGATCGAGACGGAGGCCGCCGCACTGCGTGAGAAGGCGTCCGCCGAAGCCGTCGAGGAAGCTGAGGGAATCCTCAAGGACGCACGTGAGACGGCGAAGGATATTCTCGGCGACGCACGCCGGACAGCTAAGGAGACCGAGCAGGTCCGCAAGGAGGCCGACCGGTACCGCAAGGGCATCTTCGACGCTGAGCGGCGGCTTGCCGAACTGCAGGGCCGGATCGTCAACGCCGAAGAGACCGCCATGCTGCAGGAGGCCGGGATCTATGCCTACCGGCACGCTCTGCACGACGCGATCGCCTACCGCAGCCGACTCGACACGCTGCAGAACGAGATCAAAGCGCTCGCTCGTGCGGGACGCGCCGTCCAGGCAGCCACGGACTGGACGGTCAACGGCTCCAAACGCGAGGGCCAGAAGATGGTCCGCGACTTCTCCAAACTCATGCTGCGCGCCTACAACGCCGAAGCGGACTACGCCGTGCGGTCCATGCGGCCGCACCGGCTGAGCTCGCTCGTCGACCGGCTCTACAAGAGCCGTGAAACGATCGCCCGGCTCGGCGCCACCATGCACATCAGAATCACCGACGAGTACCACAACACGCGCGTGAGGGAGTTGGAACTGACCGCCGACTTTCTGCAGAAGAAAGAAGAGGAAAAAGAGGCCCAGCGCGAGGCGCGTGCCCGGGACCGTGAGGAGGCGGCGGTACAGCGGGAACTTGACCGGCAGCGCGAGAAGCTGAACAAGGAACTCGGCCACTACCAGACGGCGCTTGAACGCCTGCGCGAGCGCGGCGATGACACGGGTGCGGCGGAGATGCAGGCCAAACTGGACGAGATCGAGAACGCCCTGCAGGACGTCGAGTCCCGCGCGGCGAACGTCCGCGCCGGCTACGTTTACGTCATCTCGAACATCGGCGCCTTCGGCGATCGTATGGTGAAGATCGGCATGACGCGGCGACTCGAACCTTTGGAGCGGGTCTACGAGTTGAGTGGCGCGGCCGTGCCCTTCCGCTTCGACGTCCACGCGCTGATCTTCAGCAAGGACGCAGTCGGCTTGGAGACTCAGCTCCACCGGCAGTTCGCTTCTCAGCGGGTCAACCAGGTCAACAGTCGTAAGGAGTTCTTCTATGCCACCCCGGCGGAGGTGCGGGACGCACTGCAACGGTTCGCCGGACAGCATCTGATCGAGTTCACCGAGGAACCCCAGGCCCTGGAATGGCGAGCCGGCAGGCATATGGACGAAGCCGGTGCATCCGTCGGAAGTACAGGAGGAGTTGCAGCGCAGTCGGCATGATGCGCGGCGAAACGTCTTTACGATCACCGGCGCGGGTTGGCTGAAGCGTACCGCGAGGCTGAGGCAGTCGAGCCGGGGCGGGGTGCGGACGCCGCACAAGCCGTTGCTGGTGCGGTACGAGCCGGGCAGTTTGCAGGCGGACCCACTGTCACGTTGCCGTACAGCGGCCGTGTCCCGCGGCGCCTTCTTCGGGCAACAGACGGAGACCGCACGTTGCCGTCTACGCCGCGTCAGCGGCACCGGCCACAGCCGCGATCCGAAGCAGCCGCTCCAGCTCCTCCCGCCCGCGCCTGATCAATTGGAAGGCCACTGCCGGGTCCATGTCGGGCGGCAGCGGGGTATCGGTGAGGAGATCTGTAAGGGTGTATCGGCTGAGCAGCCAGCGCTGCAGTGCGCGCCAATCGGTACTCCGGTCAAAGGGCAGATCGTCCGCCCATGGCAACGCCTCGTATCTGGTGCCGTCGGCACCGTTCGCTCGGAGTAGCCCGGAGCGGCGCACGAGACACGGGAAGCAAACACCGCAGTTGGCAAGGGGAGGGCCACCGCTTCGGCGAGTTGGCGGCTTGCCGCAGCTCAGGGTGGACTCCAGGTCGGACGAGGTGAGGCCCGCGTCACGTCCGACCTTGCACACCTCGCCTTTCGTCAGCTGTGCCAAGGGGTTGACCACCTGTACGGCACTCCCGGCGTCAGCCACGCCGGTTACCAAGGCGTTCAGACTACCCAGCGTCCGCGGGTGCACCGAACGCGTGGAACACGCGGCCGAACGCGCTGGCGTCAGAGATGGATTGAGGGCGAGCTGGCCATTCTCGGGGATGTGGACCGTGGCCACTCCGTGCGCGGTCGCGGCGCGGATCGCGCCCGCCGCGTACAGCAGGCCGCGGGTGCGAGAGGAGGTTTCCAGCCGCAGCCTGGAGCCGTCGCCCGCCGGGGTCTGGCTCATCGGTAGCAGCATCATCGGCCGGGTTCCGTCCAATCGCTCGACGGCGTTGTACACACGCTGTTGGAGACGCAGCAGGCCGATCTCGCGGAACATCACGAGCAACAGCGGCCGCGGGTCATCAGCGCGCGAGCGGGTGGCGGCCCAGCTGAGGGAATCAAGCCCGCCGGAGAACAGCGCGACTTCCGAGGCACGCGGGTCATCGGGGGAGACCATCGCCTCCTCGACGTGGTGACCGGTGAGAGGGCGGAAGTCCACATCCCAAAAGTCCCCGGTGAGAATCTGGAGAAGCGCGGTGAGGTGACTACGGACGGCTGCACTCTGCCACCGCTCATGTTCCGTGACGGGTACCGCAAGGCTGATGCGGCGGGTCCATCGATCCTGAACGCCGACCCGGCGGACGTACTTGTCGGCGATGAACGTGGCCCGGGCGACGCGGAACAGGTCCTCGGCCCAGTCGGGGACCGGGCCGGGTAGACGGTGCCGACCGGTGATACGGCGCTCCGTTTCCTGGAAGGCTTCTTCTCCGATCTCCATCCAGCGGTCACCACGAGGCCGGTCCGTTCGGGAGCCGCGCCACCACAGGAAATGGTCGGAACGGGTCACGCCACAGCTCCCTCTTCTCCGGTGATCTCCTCGGTGATGAGGCCAAGTGCCTTTCCGACCGCCCGCGGTACCAATGACGCGGCGATCTTGGGTAGCGCGGCCGACGGATCCTGTACAGCGCCCACCACCGACTGCGCGGTGCCCACGGCATCTGCGAGATCCGTCGCTTCGGCGGACTCCTCGCAGGGATTCGGCACCAGGTCCACCACCTTCCCTGCGACCCAGTCGGCGATCCGGCCTTCCGGATCCGTCACGACGAGCACCGGCACGGCCAGCTTGATGTGCTCGGCGACAACGGACCGGAGGAACTCCGCCACCATGTCGGCGAAGAACACCTGGTACAGATCGCACAGGATGTCCCAGGCGAAGCCGCCGGCCGCCGCACCTCCGCCCATGGCGTCGTCCAACTCGGGATGTCTGTCCCGAACGTCCCGCACCGCCGCGGCCACACCTCTACGCACCGCGGCGTCGGCGAGCGTGCCGCCGTCTCCGCCGACCTCCGAGATGAGACGCGCGACAAGCGCGTCCTCCGACTCCGCGCCCCCTGCGGCCAGCGACCCCAAGACCACGGCGAGTCGTTCACCGGCCGCACAGGCCGTGTCGTACAGGCCGAAAGCCGACTGATCGCCACGGAGCGTCTCGTGCAGGGTGCTGAGGTGGTCCGCAGCAATCTCTTCCAGCCGCTGATCCGCGTCGCGCGAGTCGTCCCGCCAGCGCGCCAGCTGCTTGGCAGCGGAACTCCACCGGTCACCTTTCGGTCCCGCCCATCGCGTGGATGTCCCCACAGCGCCCCCAACCCGATGGTCCCCTCCCCCGCTCTCCCCGCCATGGCATCAGATCGGGCGTGCCCCAGGTAGGGCGAGACTCGGACAGCGCACCGTGGGTCGCTCCGGCGGTCAGCCAGTCGGGGATATCACTTTCTGCAACGATCGCATCCTTTTACGTAACCAATCGTAGCCCTGAGTAACAGAGAACACTCAATTCCAGGTTCGAGGCAGGTCACGGACTGGCAAGTTCGGCGTCCTTACGTCATGTAATCGTGTTGCGCGTGCCTGCTGCGGGGACACACCGGACTCTCTCCAGAAGACTCAGCGGTGGGTCGAGCCGCCCGCCGCGATCGGCCTCGGCGGACACGGCGGGCAGCCGGGGCGGGAACAGGTGGTCGTGTCGGTGCGGTTGCATCGAGCGAGTGGTCGGCGCCGCACGGGTGGGGATCGTGGTGCGCCTGTCGCACACTCGGACCACGTTGTACGTCTTCAGGAGGACTGTTTCATGGCTGACCGGCCTTTGACGCTCATGGCAGTGCACGCCCATCCCGACGACGAGGCCACCGGGACCGGAGGGGTTCTCGCGCGGTACGCGGCGGAAGGCATCCGCACGGTTCTCGTGACGTGTACCGACGGCGGTTGCGGTGACGGACCGGGAGGTGTCAAGCCGGGTGATCCCGGGCACGATCCGGCGGCGGTCGCCTTGATGCGGCGGGAGGAGCTCGAGGCGAGCTGTGGCGTCCTGAAGATCAGCGATCTGGAGATGCTGGACTACGCCGACTCCGGGATGGCCGGCTGGCCGAGCAACGACGCCCCCGGATCCTTCTGGCAGACGCCCGTGCAGGAAGGTGCGGCCCGGCTCGCGGAACTCATGCGGCACTACCGGCCTGATGTGGTCGTCACCTACGACGAGAACGGCTTCTACGGCCACCCCGACCACATCCAGGCCCACCGCATCACGATGGCGGCGCTGGAGATGACCGGGTCGGCACCGAAGGTGTACTGGACGACGATGCCCCGCTCGGGGATGCAGCGGTTCGGCGAGATCATGCGCGAGTTCCATGAGGACATGCCGGAGCCGGACCCCGCCGAGGCCGCCGCGCTGGCCGAGATCGGCCTGCCCGACGACGAGATCACCACGTGGGTGGACACCACCGCGTTCAGTGGTCAGAAGTTCGACGCGCTGGCCGCGCACGCCAGTCAGGGGGAGAACATCTTCTTCCTCAAGATGGGCAAGGAGAGGTTCGGCGAGTTGATGGGCATGGAGACCTTCGTACGGGTCCAGGACGGCACCGGAGCGGCCGTACCCGAGAACGATCTCTTCGCCGGGCTGCGCTGATCCGCCCGCGCTGAGCGGGCGGGAACGACCGAGTTCCTGAGGGGAGTGTCGGCCTTCTTCGCGGAGAAGCATGATCGGCGAGCGCGGTGTGCCGGTTCATCCATGTGAGGAAGGCGGACCGTCCGGACCGTCCGGACCGTCCGGCCGCAAGAGCAGTGGCACGGGTCGGTCCGTGGTGCGGTCGGGGGTTCAGTCCGTGGTGCGGTCAGGGGCTGGGGTGGGGGGGATGGTTGCGACCGCTGCCGCGGTCATTTGGCGTGCTGTGGTCACGAGGCCGGCGATCGCGTCGTCGGGGGGCAGGGCGCAGAGGTCCATCAGGGCGAACAGCGACTCGGCACTGATCACGAGGGCGAGACCGCGGACCAGTTGTTCCACGTCCGCGCGTCCCGCGGAGCCGCAGCTGTCGATCCACGGTGCGAGCGCGTGCTCGATGAGCCCGAACCGGTGGGCGGGACGGTCGCCGGCTGTCGAGGGTTTCGCGATGGTCGAGGCGACGACCACCCGGACTGCGCCCTGTCTGCGCAGCACCGCCCGGCCCAGGATCTCCGCGGCCTGACCGATCCGTTCGACCGGGTCGTCGCCGCGCGTCGCCGATCGCAGGACCGCGACCAGGTCCTCCGTCATCACGGCGGCCCGCAGGAGCGAGAGGAGGTCGGGAAAGTAGCGGTAGGCGGTCGCTTCCGAGACCCGCGCCTCGGCCGCGACCTTCGGCATCGTGATCTCCGCCCCGGTGTCGGCGAGCTCGCGGGCGGCCGCCACGATCGCCGACCTGGTGCGTTCCATCTGACTGCTGAGCCCGTTCGGGCGACTCCGCTCGGCCATGGTCTTCCCTTCCTGCCGACCGAGAGCATATCGGCCGGACCCTCACGAAGAGAGTCGACTCTTTTTTTGAGAGTCCACTTGCATGCGGGCTCGGATCGATCATATGGTCCTTCCGCAGGCAACCAGCAGCCAGGGAGACTTCATGACCAAGGTGTCGATCATCGGTCCCGGCGAGGGCGAGCTCATCGTCAGCGGGCCGTCGACGATCCGGATCCTCGAGGACGGCAGCAGCACCGAACACCGGCTGGGAATGGGCGAGATCACCATCCCCCCGCACACCCCCGGTCCTCCCCAGCACCGCCACTCACAGCACGACGAAGGCTTCTACGTGCTGTCCGGCCGGGTGAGGTTCACCGTCGGGCAGGACGACCACGACGCCGGAGCCGGCACGTGGGTCATGGTCCCGCCGGGCGCACCGCACACGTTCGCCAACGTGAGCGACGAGACGGCGGTCATGCTCAACACCTTCACCCCGGACCTGTACGTGCAGTACTTCCGCGACCTCAAGGCGATGGTCGATTCCGGGCAGCCGTTGTCGCACGACTCCCTCGCAGCGGTCTGGACGAAGTACGGCACCGAACCGTCGACCGACTACGCCTCGTGAACGTCCTTCTCGCGGCCAACGCCGTCGCCGCTGTCGCCAGTGTCGCTTTCGCGCTGGTGGGAGGGGTGCGTCCGGCGGCGCTGAGCGAGAGCGGTACGCCGACCGCCGGGGAACGTTTCTACGGCTGGATGTACGCGACCAGGGGAGTGCCGCTCGGGGTGGCGGCCGCCCTCGCACCGATCGCCTGGCCGGGGTCGGCCAGTTCACTCATCCTGTCCGCGGCGGCCGCGGCCCAGGTGGGCGACGCCGCCATCGGGATCGCCACGCGGAAAGGGACGATGATCGCCGGTGCCTCGGTCCTGACGGCGATACACGTCGCGACGGCCGTCGCCACGGCGTGAGCGCGACTCGCGCCAGCGGCGGCAGCGGCAGCGGCAGCGGCAGCGGCATGAAGTGGGCTCTCCTCCCCGTCCCCAAGGCGAAAGGCCACCGCCGGGGGTGTCCCGGGCGGTGGCCTTTCGGTGGTGCTTCGGAGGTGGTCATCCACCCCGTTCGTCAGGTCAGTTGGAGAAGTACAGGTACTTCCACGAGCCGTAGGTCGTCGTGTTGACGTTGTCGCCCGAGGCGTTGTTGATGTACGACGAGCGCATGCGGACCTTGATGCCGGAGGTGCCGGGGGCGTCCAGGCTCACGGCCGACTTGCCGTTCGAGGCGAGCTTGAAGTACTGGGGGCTGTTGCCGTCGGTGTACCACTTGCCGGAGTAGTAGACCTGAAGTTCGACGCGCTGCTTGCGGCCCGGGTAGTACGACATGGTCGTGGTGAGCAGCGGGTCGGTGTTCTTGTGGAACCAGTAGTACGTCGTCGAGCCGATCTTGGCCTTCTTGTAGTACTTCGACACCGCGGTGGAGTTCTTCACCTTGGCGTAGGCCGTCGACCTGACCGTCTTCGGCTTGTAGCGGGCGTCGCCCTTGTAGACCGCGGTGACATCGGTGTCGCGGGTCATGTCGACCGTCGCGGAGAGGTTGCCGTGCGAGTCGACCGTCCCCGACTTGATCAGCTTGTTGGGCTTGTCGCCGCCGTAGGGGTTGGCCCAGATCTCGACCGTGCGGTTCTTGTACGTCGTCCCCAGGTGCGCCGTGAACTTCACGTCGGCGCCGTAGGAGTACACCTTGCCGTTGTTGTTCAGGCTCAGCGAGGTCGCGGCGCGGGAGACGTCGACCTTGTCGGACTTGGTGACCGCGGAGTGCGCGGCGTCGCCCGCGTACGTCACCTTGTAGGTGACCGTGCCGCCGGCGGGCGGGGTGTCGGAGAAGGAGTACGTGCCGTCCGACTTCACCGTGACGGCGGGCAGCGCCTTGCCGCTCGGGGACTCCACGTCGGTCCGGGTGACCTGGAGCTTCACTCCGGTGGGCAGCGGGACCGTCGCGGTCAGCTTGCCGGTGACGGTGAGCGCCTTGGCGCGGGTCGCGGTCGCCGGGGCGTTGACGGTCAGGGTCGGGCTGTTCAGTCCCGGGCCGGTGAGCGCCTTGAGGGTGTAGTCGTTGCCGCTGCTGGTGCCGACCAGCGCGAAGATCCGGGAGTCGTCCGGCGCCCAGGCGAGGTCGGCGGTGTGGGAGGACGTGCCCTGGTCGTAGGTGTGCAGCGGCAGGGTGGCGTTGGGCTGGTACGTCAGGATCTTGGTGCCGCTGATCTGGGCGACCAGCCCGTTGGAGGCGATGTCGGCGGACTGCCCGCCGGGGTAGGAGCCGGCGGCCTTGAACCTGCCGTCGGCGTAGGCGTCCCGGTCCTGGCCGTTGACCAGTACCTGCTTGCCGCCGGGCACCAGGTCGATGTCGCCGATGCCGCTGTTCAGCGAGTAGTCGCCCTGGTAATAGGCGACCGCGGTGGGCTTGGCGCCGGAGACGTCGAGCACGGCCATCGAGTCCGTGGAGATCCCGGTCTCGCCGACGGCGAGGATGCCCGGCTGGGTCGGGTCGGTGTCCAGCAGGCCCTGGCCCCAGATGCCGATCGAGGTGCCCTCGGTCGGGAACTGGTTCATCGTCACCGGGTCGGTGTCGCTCGCGGGGTCCACCGTCGGGTCGACGGAGCCGAGGTCGCCGTCCCACTGGTCGCCGTAGGAGAACCACACCTTGCCGGCGCTGAACGCGACATGGCGCGGGCCGGTGTTGGTGGGGACGGTGTAGCGGACCTTGACGGCGAGGGTGGTCGCGTCGATGGCCCAGATCTCGTGGAGCTGCGGCGCGGCCGCGTACACGGTCGCCCCGTCGTCCGAGACCGCGAGGTCGCTGACGCCGGTGACTCCGGCGACCGAGCCGAGGACCGTACCGGAGTAGTCGGTGGCCGTGACGGTGTTGGCGGTGCTGTCGCCGACGAACACCCGCTTCACGACGCCGTCCACCGCGAGGCCGCCGGGCGAGGTGACCTGGGCGGCCGGTGCGGCCGAGGCGGTGCCGACCGTACCGAGGCTCAGCGCCGCCGAGCCGAGGAGGACCGCGAGAGCCGTCGCGGTCGAGATGCTGCGCCTACGCACAGTGCTGTTACCCCCACGAAGAAACCCGGTGCGCGACCGGGGAGACGAGTGCGCCGCGCAGCACCCGGACGGGACCGCTGAAGTGCGGTGTCGTCTGGGGCGCGGCTGCTGGAATCAGCCTATGACACGCCTGTGACAGTCGGGGAAGGGGTTTTCGGCCCTGATCGGATCCACCGCGCCGACTCCGCCCGACTCCGCCCGACTCCGGCCGACTCAGGCCGACTCCGCCCGACTCCGGCCGGCTCAGGCCGACTCCGCCCGACTCCGGCCGGCTCAGGCCGGCTCCGCCCGGCTCCGGTCAGCCGGGACGGCGGGCGGTACGGGCGGTGCGGGCGGCGGCGCCGCCCACGCGGGGGAGGCGCAGCGCCAGCAGGAAGCCGGCGAGGGACAGGACCGCCATCCCGACGGCCGCCACGGTCAGCGCCCGGCCCCTGGCACGGGCGTTGACGCGTACGAGTTCGTCGGCCGCCGCACCCGTGACGCCCTGGGCCGCCGCCTTGGTCCGGACCGCCTTGTCGGTCACGGCGGTGATCTGGATCTGATGGTCGACCGTCTCGTGGGCGAGGCGTTTCTGAGCGGAGGTCAGGACGTGGCTCCCGTCCACGCCGGCCTCGAACGCGAGCACCAGTGACGTGGTCATGAACGCACCGGCCAGCGCGACTCCGAACGCGCTTCCCAGGTACGCGGCGGTACGGGTGAGGCCCGTCACGTCGCTCACCTCCTGGGGCGGGGGTGCCGACTGGATGAGGTCGTGCACCGTCGCGGCCAGGCCCCGGCCCAGCCCGAGGACGGCGAGACCCGGTGCGAGCGCCAGGCCGATGGCCGACACGTCCTGCCGGCGCGGGTCGAACATGACGGCGATCATGAGACAGCCCGCGGCCATGAGCAGGAACGCGCCTTTCTGGGCGCCGCGGTGGGTCATCCTCCCGCGCACGATGAGGCGCGCGGTCACGGAGCCCGCCACCGTCAGCCCCAGGGGCACCAGGATCAGCACGACCCCGCTCCGCAGCGCGTCGAACCCGTACGTCGTCTGTAGGAAGACCGGCACCAGGAAGGTCACGCCGGTGGGCACCAGGATCTGCATCACCAGGGTCACGGTCCCCACCCGGATCGTCCGGTCGCGCAGCACCGACGGCCGTACCAGCGGGTCCCCGCCCTTCCTGACGAGGTGGCGCTCCCATCCCGCGAACGCCCCCAGCACCAGCGTTCCGAGGCCGGCGACCAGGGGTACGGGTGACACCTGTCCCCGGTGGAGCAGGGTCTCGCCGAGGACCGTGAAGTCCTGCCGGTTCCTGAGCAGGCCGTACCGGCCCGCCAGGAGGGTCGCGATGACGAGCAGCCCGGAACCGGTCGCGGACAGCACCATGCCGAGGACGTCGAAGCGGGGCGCGGTACGGACGCGGGGCGGTTCGGGGAAGGCCGTCCGCCGGGTGAGCAGCAGCACCACCGACAGGGTGATCCCGGCCTCCAGGAGGAACGACGCCCGCCAGTTCAGGTAGGTGATGATCAGGCCGCCCACCACGGGACCGGCCCCCGCGCCGATTCCCGCGGTCATCCCCAGCGTCGACAGGATCTTCGTCCGGGCGTCTCCGGTGTAGGCGGCGGTGAGCATCGACACCAGGGCGGGGAGCATCAGCGCCACGCCGATCCCCTGGAGCACGGACCAGCCGAGCAGCATGAACGGCAGGGTCGGGCCGACGGCGGTGATCAACGCGCCCACGGCGAAGATCCCACCGCCGAGGACGAAGAGCCGCCGGTGCCCGTGGCGCGCGCCGAGCTTGCTTCCGGTGATCAGGAACGCGGCGACCACCAGCGCGTACAGCGCGATCGCCGCCTGTACGCCCGTCAGCGACGTGTCCA
This sequence comes from Streptomyces sp. NPDC047000, assembly GCF_040644295.1. Taxonomy (NCBI): domain Bacteria; kingdom Bacillati; phylum Actinomycetota; class Actinomycetes; order Kitasatosporales; family Streptomycetaceae; genus Streptomyces; species Streptomyces sp. NPDC047000. The sequence continues at coordinate 326,773 of NZ_JBEYWE010000003.1, read as the reverse complement.
GGTCGTGGACGAGCACGGACAGGGCGACGTTCATGGCGGTCGAGGTGTAGTTGATCAGGAGGTTCTGGGCGGAGAGCAGGACGAACAGTTTCCTGGCGGCCGACGGCCCTCCGGCGGCGGCCGGTCGTACGCCGTCCCCGGCCGTTCCGGTCACATCGCCCCCTCGGCCCTTCCGGTCACATCCCGTCGCCGCGCGTCCTCACGCCTTCGCCGCGCCGTCCTCACGTCATCGTCGGCCCGGAAGCGGTACCGGAGCGGCTGATCTTCCCCCACCTGCGGACAAGCCACCCGAGCGGCGCTGTTCGCGGGGCGGTGGCGCGGCAGCTGAAAACCTGTCACGGCCGCACCACATGTGCGCGTCCGGCGGCGTCGGAGTCGTCCGCGCCTCGGCGGCCACGGCTTCCTCTTGATCGTCGGCCGGCCCGGGAAGCCGGACGGGGGCGGCACGGAATCTAGTGTGGCCGACACAGAAATATGTGCCCCGACAGGGCCAGGAATCCGGTCATCCAGAAAGGTATGGGGTTTCCACCCAATCTGTGTTAGCGTGATAGCAGTTGCAGTTTTGGTTGCCAGAGACATGTTTCTCCATAGACTTTCCGGATCCTTCCGGAGGGGTGATCATCGCGGCGACTCGGATCCGTAAAGTGCGGAATCCGGCACTGCCCCAAAGGGAGATTCAATATGGCGTCTGGCACCGTGAAGTGGTTCAACGCGGAAAAGGGCTTCGGCTTCATCGAGCAGGACGGCGGCGGCGCTGACGTGTTCGCCCACTACTCGAACATCGCCACCTCCGGCTTCCGCGAGCTTCAGGAAGGCCAGAAGGTTACCTTCGACGTCACGCAGGGCCAGAAGGGCCCGCAGGCCGAGAACATCGTTCCCGCCTGACGCTGACGCAAGCACTGTGGCTGGGGCCCGCACTCTTGGGGTGCGGGCCCCAGCCTATTGTCGTCTCCTACGCCGTCCCCGCGCCGTCCCCTGTATTTCACGCGTCACCGACCGCTCCTCCCCGAGCCTGATGACCGGCGTCCCGGCACCTTGACGGAGTCCGGCCCCTTTCGCATTCCGTCCGGTCCATTCGCGTGAATCCCTTTATTTTCTGTCCGCCGTTGGACTGAATTTCTCGACACGTAACGAGACGTTTCAGGAAAGGTTCCGTCCGGCCGAGGAAGGCGTTCCTCCCGGAGACCGGACAAACCTCGCACGGCTACGCCATGGGTGTACTCGCCCTCTCCCGCCGACCGCCCTCAGTGGCCGGCCCTTCCGGAGTTTCGTCCCCAGCCCTGTGGAGGCATCCATGCGCTGTGTCATCGCCCGTTTCCCGTTCGATCTGCTCAAGCGTGAGGTCGAGCAGTCGATGGAGGGCGTCACGCCCGAACCCGTGACCGGGGTGGCCGTGACCATCGGCCGCCACGTCTACCCCGTCAAGCAGGTGGGAGTGGTGATCACCCGCCTGGACCCCCGTGACATCACCGCGGGCGAGATGCGCCGGGCGCTCACCCGGCTGGGTTTCACCTGCCACGACGCACCCCAGGCCACCGCACCGGCCCAGCCCGCGCCCACCACCCACGGTCCGCTGTCCTGGTGACCGGTCGGGTGTCCTGGTGACCGGTCAGGCCGCCGGGCGTGCTGCCCTGCGCGTGACCGCAGGGCAGCCGGGGACCGCGCGTCGGGCAGGTGCGCCGCTCACTACTCGACCGGGGTCAGGGTCACCGTGCCGTCGTCCGCGACCGACCAGCCGGGGTTGTGGCAGATCTCCCAGCGGTGGCCGTCGGGGTCGGCGAAGTAGCCGTGGTAGCCGCCGAACACCGCGCGCTGCGGCTCCTTGAGGACGGTCGCCCCCGCCGTACGGGCCTGCTCCACGACCGCGTCGACCTCCGCGGGTGAGTCCAGGTTCTGGGCGAGGGTGAACGGTGTACCGGCCGTCGCCGGGTGCCCGGTGTCGGCGCCGAGGTCGGCCAGCGGGAAGAGCCCCAGGACCAACCCCTTGCCGATCTGGTAGAAGACGATCCCGTCCACGTCGAGCAACGCCGTCCAGCCCAGGCCGTCGCCGTAGAACCGGCGGCTGACCGCCAGGTCCCCGACGCCCAGAGTCACCAAGTTGAGTTGCTGGTCCATGCACCGCTCCCCTGTGTCGCCGGCAGCAGATCACCGCTTTGCCGCCACGTTACCGTCGCGATGGAAGCCGCGGTGGCTGCGGTACGCGGTGGCACGACGGCCGCTCGGCGCGGCCCTGTGGCCCGGTGGCGCGTCCGAGAAGGGGCGGCCGGCAGCCGACCGGCACCTCCGCCCACACCGTCTCGCTCACCGGGTCGCGCGGCGTCCGGGACAGTAACCGTGCCGGAACCCACGACCGCACCGCCAGGTCTCTGCTGTGCGCCGTGGAGAACCCGGGCACTGTGGTGCGGTCCGTCCACGTGTGAAGTCCGGTGCCACGCGGTAAGGAGCCAGGTGCAAGCGCACCGTGTGAGCCGTCGGGAGTCGTCATGAGCAGTATCGCCGTCGTGGGGGCCGGGCCAGGGCTGGGGGCCGCCGTGGCTCGGCGGTTCGGGCAGGAGGGGTTCGGCGTCGCGCTCATCGCCCGGAACGAGAAGCACGTCGAGGCCCTCGCGGGGGAGATCGCGGAGCTCGGTGTCCGCGCGCACGGGTTCGCCGCCGATGTGCGGGATCCGCTCGCCCTTGCCGAGGCCCTGCGGAGGGCGGCCGAAGCTGTCGGCACCATCGAAGTCCTGCAGTACAGCCCCGCACCGCACCGGGACTTCATGCGGCCCGTACTGGAGACCACCCACACCGATCTGCTCGGGCCGCTCGAGTTCTCGGTGTACGGCCCCGTGGCCGCCGTACAGCAGGTTCTGCCAGGAATGCGGGAACTGGGGCGTGGGACGGTCCTGTTCGTCAACGGCGGTACCGCCGTCGTTCCGCATCCGGACCGGGCCGGGACGTCCATCGCCTTCGCCGCCGAGAGCGCCTACGGGCATCTGCTGCACGACCGGCTCGCCGGGGAAGGGATTCATGTGGCGCAGCTGATCATCCCGGGGGCGATCACGGCCGGGCACGCACGCAAGGATCCCGCGGTGCTGGCCGACGTCCTGTGGGGCATGCACCGTGACCGGCACGGGTTCCGGCACTACGCCGACGATCTCGAGGCGTAGTCCTTCCGGGTGTCGCAGGTGCTCACTCTCGGCCTCCGGGACCTGGTCGGTGACCGTGCAGCCGTCGGCGGTGCGGTCCAGCGGGCGGCGCGGGCCGTGGACGGGACGGACCGGCGCGCCGGGGGCCGGGTGCGGGTAGGCGAAGCAACGCCCCGTCCTCGCCGACGAACACCACTCCGGTCGCATCGGTCTCCAGGCACTGGCCGAGGGTGGAGGACTCGGCGGCCGTACCTTATGCGACGTCGGGCTGGGGGTCGTCGTCCTGGTCGGCCGCCAGTGCGGTCGGCAGCGGCAGCCCGTACTTGTCGCACAGGAATCGGGTCTGGCAGTACCGCTGGGCGTCGGCGGCCACCCTGCCGAGGATCGCGGAGTTCATGCCGGCGCCGATGAGGACACCCACGAACGGCACGGCCTTGGCGACGCTTTTGACCGGCACCCTGGAGCCGGCCGGGCCCAGCTGCTGCATCAGCTTCTCGAGGGCGGCCAGGAGGCGGTGGTCCTGGCGGAGCTTCTCCGACCACCTTATGCGCCCGTTGACCGCCTTCGCGGCCCGTGCGGTCTCGGACAACGGCTTCACTTTGGCCGCCTGTGCCATGAAGGACCGCTGGACCAGGCGTTGGATGAAATCCTGCTCCTTGGAGTCTTTGGCGTCGTAGCCGTAGGAGTACGCGATGCGCGCTGCGATCGACGTGCTCAGTACCTGGATGACGAGGATGTCCGCTGTTATCGCGGCGAGGGTACCGGCGACGGGGACCATGGCCAGCAGGCCCATGGCGCCGCCTTCGAACGCGCCGGTGGCCCGCCATTTGAGGGTGTTGCGGGTCAGCAGCCGGTCGCAGACCTTGAGGTCCTGGTGCCGTAGTTCGGTGAAACTGTCGAGTTCGATGCCACGTTTACGGGCGAGCTTCTCGACGTTCTTCGGGTCGTTGAGTTCCAGGGCTGAGGCGTTGACCAGTTCGAGCAACGCCACCGCGCCGGCGAGTGCCGGCCGCATGGCCTTGTCGGCGACCGCATCGCCGACAAGGCGGATCGGTTCCGTGACCGCCTCCGGCACAGCGTCGGCAACCCGTCTCACGGCGTTCCCCGCGACCTCACCGGTGCGTCCGAGTGCGGTGCTCGCCCAGTTCGGAAGACCACGGCGGTCGTTGCGGCGCTGCCAGTGTCCGTTGAGCGCGTCCCATACCTCCTCCTCGTACGCGCTCATCGGGGTTGCACCGTCGACGGGTGGGTTGGTGTAAGTACTCATTGGTGTTCTCCATTTCAACTGCTATCGCCGGGGCAACTGTTCTACCGGACGACACGTGGGTGAAGACGCAGTGCGGGGGCGATACCCGAAGTCGGCGGCGCTGGCCGCCGGCGGGTCACGTAGTGGGGCGAGCGTCCGTGACCCAGCCGCGTGGGCCGGGATCGGCTGTTCGCCGCCTGACGGGCCGCCAACCGTCTCACCACTCCGTCAGAGCCCGGCAGGGTCCAGCAGGGCAAGGACTGCAGCGACTTCGGATCGCCAAGCACGCACCTGGTCCTCCGTGGGGCCGATCTCGTACTGGTGGTAGTGGCAGCCGAGGCAGAGCTGGCTCCAGGCCGCCTTCGCCCGGCGGGCGGTCCCGGCTTCGGCGCAGCCGCGGAGCCAGAGGAGCGCGGACCGCATGGACCCTTCGAGGATCGCGGGCGGTGCGCGATGAGCGATGAGACGGGCGGCGACCGCGCTCTCCAGCGCGGTGCGGAGGGCGAAGGCCGCACCGCGGCTCCGGCTCGCCGCGGTCGCGGTGAGCGTGGTGGGCGCGGTGGGCGCGGGGGCCGGTATGTCGCCCCCGGCCCCCGTGACGTCCGAGCCGCCCGGGACGACACCGGAGGTGGCGGGGTCGCACTCGCCGTCGATGAGCAGGTCGGCCGTGTCGAGGAGTTGGCGGATCGTCGCGTTCACTGGGTGGCCTCCGGCTTGCGCACGGTCTGGGCGACGGCCTCGACGTCCCGAACGAACCGAAGGGGGTCGGGCATCGAGGTGCCGGAGGGGTGCGCGCCCTCCTGGCACTGCCGGATGAGGTCCACGGCCCCCACGCCGCAGCGCCTGCGCAGCTCGCGGTAGACCTCACCCGTCCTCGTCGGGTCTCCGAAGAGCCCCAGGGCGGCGATATCCATCAGCTTCACGGCGGCCGTGACGGTCTTCTCCGCCTCCTCCTCGGTCACCCCGGCCCGGTGCAGGCGCAGCCACGCGGCCTCGGTGAGGGCCCGTTCCAGGACGGTGCGGCAGAGGCTGGGCAGCACGTGGGTCATGGCGACCGGCGGGAGATCACGCGTACGGACGAGGGCGCGCGCGTCGTCCAGGGCCTGGCCGACCGGATCGGTCACCCGCTTCACCGTCACCACCGAACGCGCCTGCCGTTCCACCTCCAGGACCGTCACCGCGAGTTCCTGGTTGGTGAAGGCCCGCTGAAGCCGGGTGTCGTGGGTGAACACCACGACCTGGCGGGTCTCACCGAGGTCGTGCAGGACCCTGGCGAGCCCGTGGACCTTCGCGGGGTCCATGGACTGCACGGGGTCGTCGATGACGACGAACCCGAAGGGGCTGTCCGGGGCGGTGGCGCGGGGCAGGAAGAGCGAGAGCGCGAGGGAGTGCAGTTCACCCTGGCTCATGACGCCCAGGGCGGCGGCCTCCGTGCCGTCCACGGACACGTCCATCACGAGCTTGCGCACCGCGGCCTTCTCGCCACCGCTCAGGCGTACGGAACGCAGGTCGACGTTGCTCTGCTGACGCAGTTCCTCCCAGATCCGCTGCGAGTGGTCCTCGAAGGGCCGCAGCCGTTCCTCGCGCAGCTCCGCACCCACCTCCTTGAGCCACTTGCGGGCCGCCTTCACCTGACGCAGCCGGGGCTTGCCGGCGTGCGCGGTCCGGGCCCGCTCGAGCCAGGCGGCGAGGCGGGTGACGCAACGCCGCCACTCCTCGTCGAGCTTCGCCAGCTCGCGGGCGGCGTCCTCCCGCAGGGCCGCGCAGGCGTCGGCGAGGACGAGCGCGGCGGTCTCGGCGCGGGCGGCGAGCCGTTCGGCGTCGTCGATCGCCCGGCAGGCCGTCCACTCTTCCCACGGATCGACCAGCGGGGCGGGCAGCCAAGCGGGGGTCCGGGTGACGAGGTAGCGGACGGTGTCGATCGCGTCCCGCAGCGCGGTGCGGGCGTTCTGCGCGGTGGCGGCCTCCTGCCGCAGGGCCGCCACCTGCTCGGCCGCCCGCTCGGCCCACGTGTCGTCGAGCGGCCGGTCGGATCCGCATACCGGGCAGGTGTCCTCGTCACCGTGCCGACGACTGTGGTCCAGGGCCTTGGAGAGCAGTTCGGCGCGCTGGTGGGCGTCCTCGGCTCCCGAGGCACGTACGTCGTCGAGGACGGCGGCGGCCTCGCGTAGGCCGTCCACGGCAGCACCGACCGCGTCGAGGTCGGGGCCGGTCAGCGCGACGGTCGCGCGGAGTTCCCGGAGACGGCCCTCGTCCGCGTCGGGAAGCCCGGTCACGAGGGCGTGCAGCGTGTCGAAGTCGGGACTCCCCGTGGCGCTCACCGCCGCGAGCGCACGTTCCGCCCGGTCGTCGTTCAGCGTGGACAGCGCCTCGACGAGGGCGGGCAGTTCCGCCTCGGCCGTCCGCACCGCCGTGTTGAGCGTCTTCTCGATGCCCTGGAGTCGCTGGTCGGCGGCCGTCAACTCGCCGAGCCCGAGGATGGTGGCGACCGAGTCGTACAGCTCGGCGGGCTTGCCGCTGACGACCTTGTCGAGATCGGAGTACGACAGGAAAGGCCGGTAGTTGTGCAGCGCCTCTTCCCAGCCGGCGTCCTTGAAGGGCTGGCGCCCGTGCCCCGGCCGCTTGAACTCGACCTCGCACGCCGCGAGGTCGTCGCCCGGCCAGGTGCAGGTCAGCGTGGACGGCCGGGCGTCACCGGCGATGGCGAGGCGGACCTCGACCTTCGGCGCGGTCCCGTCGTGCAGGTTGCGCCAGTGCCGGCTCCACACCTCGCCGCGCTGCTTGTCGAGGCGGGCGGTCCGGCCGGTGAACGCCGTCTCGGCGCCCTCGGCGAAGCTGGACTTCCCCGATCCGTTACGGCCCACCATGAGGGTGACACCGGGCTTGGCGTTCAGCGGCAGGCGCGCCGTGCGCCCGATGCCGCGGAAGCCGCTCACGCTGATGGATTCGAGGAAAGCCCGCTGGTCCGGGTGCGGGCCGGCGGGCGCGTCCCCCGAGCCGGTTCCGGGGCCGCCCTCGCCGTCCGAGCCGCCCCCGTCCAGCGCTTCGCGGAGCATCTCCTTGGTGGCCTGGGCGAGGGTGGACGCTTCGAGGCGGCCGGTCAGCCGGGAGAGCGTCGAAGAGCCGCCACCGGGGGTCTGCCCGGCCTGTTCGGCCTGTTCGGCCTGCTTCTCGTGCTCCGGGGGCTGGTGCTGGTTGGGGTGTTCCGTCATGGCGCTCTCCGCCCTTCCGCGGTCTGTTCCGGTGAGGCGTCTACCGGGCGCGTGCGGTGGCCGGGAGGGGTGAGCCCTCCCGGCCAGCACGCGCCCGGGGTGACGGAACAGACGTTAGGGACGCGGGGGGAGTCGACTCTATGTTTTCAGCGATAACCCGGGTTATCGCAATTCGCCTTTCTCACAGTTGAGTTGGCGCCCCGACGGCCACCTCGGCCCAGATCGTCTTACCGATGGGCTGACGAGGCTCCGACCCCCAGCGCTCGGCCAGGACGTCCACCAGGAGCAGTCCGCGACCGGACTCCCCGTCGGGAGGTGCGGTGGGGAGCGTCGCGGGCGGACGTTTGGCGGCGGAGGCGTCCGCCACCTCCACCCGGATCAGCTGCGCCTGCTCGTCGTACGCCAGGTGGAGAGCGAAGTCGTGGCCGGGGGCGCGGCCGTGCTGCACGGCGTTCGCCGCGAGTTCCGCGACCACCAGGGCCACGGTGCACGACGCGTCCGACTCCGGTGCGTGGCCCCACACGTCCATCTGCCGTACGGCGGCCTGGCGGGCCAACCTCGCGCCCCGGGGCGACGACGTGAACCGCTCCCGGAGGAACGTGGCCCGTGCGGCCCGTTCGGGGTCCTCGTTCGTGGTGGGCATCTGCGTGAGCACTGCGGCCCCTTCCGTGACTGCCGAGCCGCTCTACGTCTCTCGGCGTATGCGGATCATTACGTTCCGTACCCAAGAGTCGACCGATCGCCCTACGCTCGGAAGGTGACAGAGCATTACCTATCCGCTCGTAAGGAACGGAAGTGACGCCTTGGCCAACGGAATCGACCCCACCACCTCCATGGCCGCCCTCTTCGGCTCACGCGTCCGCAAGCTCCGCCTGGCGGCCGGGCTGACCCAGGTCGAACTCGGGCGCATGGTGCACGTCGTGGCCACCCGGATCACCCAGATCGAGCGGGCGTCCGGTGCCAAACCGACGCTGGAGCTCGCGCGGGCTCTTGATGTGGCGCTGGTCGCGGACAACCTGCTGGTGGACCTGTGGCCGTACGTGTACCGGGAGGCGTTTCCGGACTGGTCGCGGAAGTTCATGGAGTACTCGGAGCAGGCGGTGGCCATCCGCGAATACGCGGCCCATGTGGTGCCGGGGTTGTTGCAGACCGAGGACTACGCGCGAGCGGTACTGAAAGTCGGCCGGACGCTGGGTAGCCCAGCGCAATTGGAAGAGCGGGTTGCCCTTCGTATGGGTCGTCAGGAGCGCCTCGGTACGCCGGAGCGTCCCGAACTATGGGTGGTCCTTGACGAGGCGGTGCTTAGGCGCCTGGTGGGCGGCCGCGCAGTGATGCATGAGCAACTGGCCCGGCTGCTCGCGACCGCAACGGAACCTCACATCACCGTGCAGGTACTGCCGTTCGACCAGGGGGAGCACGATGTCATGGGCGGCTCGCTCACTGTCCTAACCCTGCCGGACGGCTCGGAGAACACCTATACGGAAGGCGCGCATTACGGCCAACTCGTCGAGGATCCGGACGAAGTTAGGGGCTTCACGCTGGCCTACGATCGGCTGAGGGCGGCAGCTCTGCCGCCGCTCATGTCACTCGACATGATCCGATCCGTGATGGAGGACAACCACCGTGGAGCGAAGGTCCCATCCCGATCTGAACGGCGCCGCGTGGCGCAAGAGCAGCTACAGCAATCAGGAGGGCGGCAACTGCGTGGAGGTGGCCGACGGGTTCCCGGCCATCGTCCCCGTCCGTGACAGTAAGGTCCCGCAGGAGTCTGTGCTGTGCTTCAAGGCAGTCTCCTGGGCCGCCTTCATAGACGAACTGAAGGCTAGCCCGCACCGTCTCTGAGGCGGCCGGCACCCGATCAACGTCCGCCTTCCCTGCTCACCGGGCCCTTGTCCACGAGGGCCCGGTCTGCGGTCGGCCTGTTCACTTACGTGGGCAATTGCGCTTCTCGTGCCCGTGGTCCGTTCGCCAGATCCTGGAGGCTGGCACAGTCATCACCGGCCCCAGGATCCCGCCTCCCCCCGCCCTACCGCTATTTCGCCCCGGGAGCCCAGAGGGCGGCCACGATCTCCATCTGCTTGAGGACGAGGTCGATCGCCTCGCGCTCCTCCTCCGGCGGGTAGTCGAACATCGCCAGCACGCGGCGGATGCGGGTGCGCAGCTTGGCCCGCACGGGCTCACGGGAGAGCCAGTCGACGGAGAGGTTGTTCCGGATGTCCTTGACCAGAGCGCGGGCGATCTTGGCGAGGGTCTCCTCGCCGCCCTCCATCAGTTCGGCCATGTCGCGGTGCGCGACCGCGTCGTAGAAGGCCAGTTCGGCATGGGTGAGGGGCGGGTCGAACCGCTCGCCGCGGCGGGCCTCGGCCGACACCTCCCTGGCGAGGGCCGCGAGTTCGGCGATGACCTGGGCGCTGGTGAGCTGTTGGAGCATGTACCGCTTCATCAGGTCGTCCAGGCGCTTGGCGAAACTCTCGTTGCGGACGACGTTGTGCTTGGTCACCTCCCGCATCTTCTGCTGGATGAGACGACGCAGCGCCTCCGCCACCAGGTGCGGGGTCTCGGAGTTCTCCAGCTTGCGGACCTGTGCCTCGTTTATGCGGGTGATGTCGAGCCGGCCGATCCCGGCCTCCGCGTACAGATCGGTGATCTCGTCCGCATCGACGACCGAGGCCGCTAGTGCCTGAAGATAGCGCTGGACCTCGGCGCTCAGCGTCTCCCCGCTCGCCTCGCGCTGGGCGGCGTCGAGCTTGATCATCCAGGCTCGGACCTCGCTGAAGAAGGAGATGTCGCGACGCCAGTCGCCCATGTCCTCGCAGCGTTCGGCGATCTCGCGGCTCATCGCGCAGACGTGGTAGAACCGGTCGAGCCGGGCCGCGCTGTCCTTGAAGCGCACGGAGAGCGGCTTGGCACCGGGCTCGACCTGGTTGCCCGGGTTCTTGGGGTCCCGCAGGAAGTCGGCGGTCAGACGCAATGCACGCTTACGGGGGTCGGGGCGACCGGTGTCGGCGAGCCACTCCCGCCAGTGGCACCCGGCCAGGAGCCCCTTGATGGTCGAGAGCTCGTTCTTGACCTCGGTGATGGCCCGCTCGACGTCCGCCCCGAGCGTCTGGTCCTCTCGGTCCTGGTCCGAGTACTCGCGCAGGGCCTTTTCGAGATTGTCGGTGAGGGGCGCGTAGCCGACGAGGAGACCGTCCTGCTTGCCGCGGAAGCGGCGGTTGACGCGGGCCAGTGCCTGCATGAGGTTGGCGCCCCGCATCGGGCGGTCCATGTACAGGGTGTGGATGGGCGGCGCGTCGTAGCCGGTGAGCAGCATCGAATGCACGATGAGCAGTTCCAGCTCGTCGTCCGGGTCCTTGGCGCGGGCCTGGACGACCTTCTGCTGGGCCGGCCGCAGAGCGTGCTTGCGCAGGCGCTTCTCGTCGTCCGGACCACTGTGGAAGACGATCTTCATGACGCCCTGGTCGGGCTCCTTGGCCACCCAGCCCGGACGGCGCTCGGCCAGCGCGTCGAAGAGGGACACGCAGATGTCCCGCGTCATGCAGACGACCATGGCCTTGCCGGGACCGCCCAGGTCCGGCTTAACCAACTCCCGGCGCGTCTCCCAGTGGGCGATCAGGTCGTCGGCGAGCTTCTCGATCCGGTCGGGGGCGCCGTAGACGGTGTTCATCGCCGTGGCGTACTGGATGGCGCGGCGGCGCTCGGCATCGTCCATGCCCTCGGTGAGGCTGTTGGCCTGCTCGTCGATCTTGCCCGGGTCGATGTCCTTGGGCAGGTCGACCTGTATGACGCGGGGCTCGTGGAACACGCGGACCGTGGCCCCGTCGTCGACGGCGCGCTTCAGGTCGTAGACGTCGATGTACTCGCCGAAGACGGCGCGGGTGTCGGCCTCGGCCTTTGAGATGGGCGTACCGGTGAAGGCGAGCAGGGTGGCGTACGGGAGCGCGTCGCGCAGGTGGCGCGCGTACCCGTCGAGGCTGTCGTAGTGCGAGCGGTGCGCCTCGTCGACGATCACCAGGATGTTGCGGCGCTCGGAAAGGAGCGGGTGCGACTTGCCGGCCGCCTTCTCCTCCTTGCTCAGGCCGAACTTCTGGAGGGTGGTGAAGATGATTCCGCCGACGGTGCGGCTCTTCAGCTCGGTGCGCAGTTCTTCACGCGTGTTGACCTGGCAGGGCTCCTGCCCGAGCAGGGTCTTGCTGTCCTGGAAGGTGTCATAGAGCTGGTCGTCGAGGTCGTTGCGGTCGGTGATGACGACGACGGTGGGGTTGTTGAGAGCGGGGTGGCGGGAGACGAGCGCTGCCGTCTCCACCATCTCCTCCGACTTGCCCGCGCCCTGCGTGTGCCAGACGACGCCGGCCTGCCCGCTCGCACGGGACGCCTCGACGACCGCGTCCACCGCCTTGTTGACCGCGAAGTACTGGTGCGGCTTCGCGATCCGCTTGCCGGAGAGGGGCTCTCCGGGCTTGGGCGGGGGGAAGTTGACGAAGTTACGGGTGAGGGAGAGGAAACGGTCCTGGGTGAACAGGCCGTGGAGCGCGAGGTTCAGCGCGTCGAGGCCGTCGTAGCCGGGCTCGTTGGTGTCGACGCGGTCGCCCTCGTGGTCGACGTTCCAGGGCGCGAAGTGCTCGTACGGTGTGAAGACCGTGCCGTACTTGGCGGTGATGCCGTCCGAGACGAGGCAGAGCACGTTGTAGCGGAAGGCGATCGGGAACTCCGAGACGTAAGTCTGGAGTTGTGCGTGGGCTGACCTGAGGGTCGCGTTCTCGTCGGAGGCGCTCTTCAGCTCCACGACGGCCAGGGGCAGGCCGTTGACGTACAGGACGATGTCGAAGCGACGGTGGCTGCCGTCGGTTTCCCGGACGATGACCTGGTTGACAGCGAGGTAGGTGTTCGCGTCGGGGTCCGCGAAGTCGACCAGACGGACGGTCGGGGTCTGCTCGGCGCCGAACTCGTCGGTGTAGGCCAGCCGGATGCCTTCGGTGAGGTGCTCGTGAGCCTGCCGGTTCTCCGGGTACGCCTCGCGGGAGGTGGGGTCGGTGGCGATACGCATCGCCTCGTGGACGGCGGCGGCGGTCAGCTCGGGGTTCAGCCGCTCGATGGCCGCCTGAAGCTCGTCGTGCAGGATCAGGTCGTCCCAGTCCCGACGGTGGCCCGTGCCGGGGGCGAGGTCCTTGCCGGCCTTGGTCTCCCAGGCGAGCTCAACAAGTTCGTCGAGGGTGAGGTGCTCCCAGGTGGACTCGGTCATCTTGGCGTCGAGGTGGGCGGGGGCGGGGTCAATGCCGCCTTCGGGGGTCATACGGCGTCCTCCACGATCTTCTCGGCGTCTCGGACGCGGAGCTTGCCGGACATCAGTTGGGGGAGGAGGGTGTCGCGGAGATCGGCAAGGACGCGAGATTCCTTAATGTGGGCCTCGATTTGCCTATGGAGACACGCGAGATCATCTTCGAGACCCGGTCTCGCCTCAACTTCGACCATTGGCACCAAAATATGATCGAAAGTCTTCATGTTAACTGTCGAAAAAACAGTTCCATGAGCAACGCCTAGAATATTTTCAGCCCCTTTTCGAACCAAATGAAAGAGTATTGCTGGAGGGATTTCGCTGGACCGAAATGCGTAGCAGGACTGATTAATCGCCATCGGCCAGGCAAGGCGAGCCACAGCGCCGACGGTACCGCGAGCAGTCAGAACCACCGACCGTTCGGGCAACGGCTTCACGCGGGTACTGTTCACAGCTTCTTTTGTAATTTGCTCTGCCGTGTCCGCGACGACGCCAGATGCGGCATTGGCCACATCCTTCGCCGATGCCCAGGGAATCCCTAGCCCCCAATAGGAATCCACCTTGCGGTCTGGAGTACCGCCCAGAATGGGCTCCACAAACTCAGACAGCGCCACCAGCCGGGAATCACGCGTACGTCGGCCGAAGATATGGTTGGCCAGATCGTCGGCAGAGGCCGCGATACGCGCGTTAACGCCAATCTTGTCGTCCAGTGCTCCTAGCACTTCAACTATGGCTCGCTGCTCTGCCAGAGATGGCAATTTCAAGGTCATCCTCTTAGCTGAGGCGACATTGAAGTGCTGCTGCACGGCTCCCACCGTGTGGGCTCGAATAAAACTCCCTGCAGTCTCATTGATCGCATAACACAGAAATTGGACATTCACGCCAGGTTTCGGTCTGGCAATTACGAGATCAGCACAGTTCAGCGAGTCAATTCCTTCCGGAATAACTGCTGCCACACCAGGAACTCCGGTTCGAACAATAACCAAGTCGCCAGCCCTAAGTTGCGACTTGGAGAGCTCCACATGAAATCCCTCATCGATATACGCGAGAGAACTCAAGTCTATTCTACCGGGCTTCACATTTTGAGATCGCAGAAATGGAACTCCTCTCGGAACGTAACGCGACGCCATAGAGCCCACATGCCCCACCGTGATCCGGGAACAGAGGTCACCAAGTTCCCGCACTGGCCACTCAGCCATCGATCCTCCCCATCTGCTCCCGCACCACTGCATCCAGGCGAGCCGACTCATCCAGCTGCTGGAACAGTTCCTTCGTCAGCCGAGCAATCCGCTCCTCCACTGGCTCGGCGTCCGGGTCCTGCTCGGCCTCCGCCGCCCCCACATACCGCCCCGGCGTCAGCAGATAATCCTGCTTTTCGATCTCTTCCAGCGTCGCGCTGTAGCAGTACCCCGGCACATCCTCGTACGTTAGGCCCTTGCCCTTGGCTGACTTTGTTCCCCGCCAAGCGTGATACGTGTCGGAGATCTTCTCCAGATCCTGATCGGTGAACGTACGCTCGGTCTTGTCGACCATCGTGCCCATCGCCCGCGCGTCGATGAACAGCACCCGGCTCCGCCGGTCCGTCAACGCCTTCGTACCCTGCGGGGACTTGTCCTTCGTCAGGAACCACAGGCACGCCGGAATGGCCGTCGTACGGAACAGGTTGCCCGGCAGGGCGATCATGCAGGAGACCAGGTCCGCCTCGACCATCGCCGCGCGAATCTCACCCTCGCCCGACTGCTTCGACGACATCGAGCCGTTGGACAGGACCACTCCCGCGCTGCCCCGGTCCCCCAGCTTGGAGACGATGTGCTGGAGCCAGGCGTAGTTGGCGTTGGACTGGGGCGGGACCCCGTACTTCCAGCGACGGTCGTCTGTCTTCCTCGCCCAGTCGGACATGTTGAACGGCGGGTTGGCCATCACGAAGTCGGCCTTCAGATCAGGCAGTTTGTCGTCCGCGAACGTGTCCGCCCAGCGGTCGCCGACGCCCTTGGGGTCCATGCCGTGGATGGCGAGGTTCATCTTGGCCAGGCGCCAGGTGCGCTCGTTGGCCTCCTGGCCGTAGACCGCGATGTCGTGCGTGTGGTCCTTGCCCTGCCGCCGTTCGACGAACTTGCCGCTCTGCACGAACATGCCGCCCGAGCCGCACGCCGGGTCGTACACCCGCCCCTGGTACGGCTCCAGCACCTCGACGATCAGGCGGACCACGCTCGCCGGGGTGTAGAACTCGCCGGCCCGCTTGCCCTCGGCGCGGGCGAACTTCTCCAGGAAGTACTCGTATGTCTCGCCCAGCACGTCCTGCGCCGGGCGGTCGCCGTGGCCGGTGAAGCGGGCGTCGCTGATGAGGTCGACGAGTTCCTTCAGACGGTTCTGGTCGACGTTGTCTCGGTTGAAGATCTTCGGGAGGACGCCGGTGAGGGCCTTGTTGGCCTTCATCACCTCGTCCATGGCCGTGTCGAGGAGCTTGCCGACGCCGCCCTCCGCGCTGGCCGCGTTCTCGGAGATGTAGTCCCAGCGGGCGTTCTGGGGCACCCAGAAGACGTTCTTCTCGGTGTACTCGTCCTTCTCCTCCAGGAACGCCGCGCGGCGGTGCTCCGGGATCTGGGCCAGCTCGGGGTCGGCGGCCAGCTCCTCGCGGCGCTCGGTGAAGGCGTCGGAGACGTACTTGAGGAAGACCAGGCCGAGCACGAACTCCTTGTACTGGGCGGCATCCATGGAGCCGCGGAGTTTGTCCGCGGCCTTCCACAGGATGTCCTGGATCTCCTTGGTGCTGGAGACACTGAGCAGTTCGCCCTGTCCGGCGGCTGCCGCGGCTCGCTTGCGGGGAGGCATCGTTCCTTCTTCCAGATGATCGGAGGGTGGATGGACTACGTACGGTCGGCGGGTTGGGCGGGCCGAGCCCATGGATCGGCGAGGGTGAGCGTGCCGTCCGCCAGGCCGGCGACCGTCAGCCGGCGGGCTTCGGCCAAGGCATCGGCCTGGGCCCGCAGCAGGTGCTGCCGGTAGTCGGCCTCGGCCAGCAGGGCGTCCAGGTTCTGCACCTCGTCCGGTTCGAGGTCGGGGAGCTGGTAGTCCTCGACGCGGCGAGCGGGACGGACCGCGCCGGGGCTGCGGGCGGTGCCCCGAGCCGCGCCCAGCAGGGCCGCCAGGACTCGCGGGGTCAGCGGGCGGGCGGCGTCGGGGTTGACGCGGAGGACACGGGCGGGGAAGGCGACGACCGAGAAGCCGTCGTGGTCGACGTACACACCGAGGCGGGGTGTGAGGGTGTAGACGACGTCGCCCGGTTCGGTGAGCGCCACCCGGTCGTACTCGGCGGCCAGGACCAGCCGGTCGATACGGCGTGCGCCGGCGGGCCGTTCGCCCGTGATCTCCTCGGGGCCGAGGACGGCGTGGTGGCCGTCCGCCGTGAGGTGCCGGTCGTCGACGCGGTGGCCGGGGAGCCGCGTCACCCGGCGTGCGGCGATGAGCTTGCCGAGCGTGGTACGCGCGGGCAGGCGGCCGACCCGGCGCAGTACGCCGCCTCGGTAGGGTCCCTGCTCGTCCTCGTACGCGCGGCTGTCAGCCGCCGCGCGCTCCAGGCGCGCTTCTGCCTCGGCGATCAGGGCGGGACGTTCCCTGACCTCGTCGGACCAGATCGCGTAGGCGGGCGGCGCGGGCGGGGTCAGCGGGCCGCCGAAGGCCCGGTCCAGGACGGCGACGGGGACCACGCGGCCGTAGCGCGGATCGTGGCCGTCGAGCTCCCGGAAACCCTCCGCACGCCAGAGGAGGATGTCCTCGGCGAGCCGCGTGCACACTCCTGCCGTGAGCTGCTCGGAGCTGATGTCGGCCAGTAAAACCATGCCCTTCGCCTCGGGAACGGGGTCACGGGTGAGCGTCCACAGCGCGGGGCGGTAGCCGGGGCGGAAGGGCAGCACACCGCCGGGGAGCGCGACGACGGACTCCACGACGTTGCTGCGCAGGATGGCTGAGCGGAGCCGGGACGCCTCGGTGTCCTTGAGTTCGTCCACGAGTGCGTCGGCCGGTCCCAGGACGAGGGCCGTGCAGCCGGGGCGGAGGAGGTCGGCCACGCGCTCTACCTCCGCCAGGGCCGCGAACGCCGAGCGGTCCTCACCGGGGCGGTAGGGGAGCTGAGTGACGACGAGGTCCGGGTCTGCGAGGCGTTCCTCCAGGTCGGGGCCGGTCTGGACGTCGAGGGCGAGTTCGCTGACGCCCGCGAGGAGGAGACGGCGGCGGATGATACGGGCCAGCCGTTCGTCGGGGTCGGCGGCGAGGACGGTGAGGGAGTCGCGGTCCTCGGTGGCGGCGAGGAGCGCGGCGAGCAGGTCGCCAGCGCGGGCGTAGGGGTCTGCGAGGGTGAGGGACTCGCCGTGCTCCACGCGGACGCGGAGGTCGGTGAGCTGGGTGAGCAGGCGGCGAAGTTCGGGGGTGACCGAGTCCGCGGCAAGGGAGTCCAGGCCGAGCCGGGAGCGGGCGGCGAGCAGCCACTCGTATGCGCCGTGCTCGTCGTAGGCGGCCTCGACCAGGTCCTCGGCAAGGCGAGCGAGGGGAGCCGCGGTGGCGTCGAGGGAGCGCAATTCACGGAGGACGAACTCGTCCTCCGCGTCGATCCGTTCGGCGCGGTGCAGCACGGCGGCCCACACAGAGTCGTCCGCCGCTTCGGCATCGCTCAGAGGTTCCTCGGTGCCATCGGTCAGCGGCCGGCCGTCGAGCCGACGCAGGCACAGCAGGCTTCCCAGCGCCTCGACCAGCTGCCACGGCGTGAATCGGTCCCGCAGCGCGACGATGCCGAAGAGAGCAAGCTCGGCACGGAGTTCCGCCGGGTCGGCGTTGCCCAGGCCGGACGCGATGAGCCACTCGGCGACCTGGGCACCGTCGAACAGGGGCCGTCCCGAGCTCTCGGACACAGCGGGCGGGAAGTCCGGGTAGCGGCGGCGCCAGGTGGACACGACGGGACGCTTCACCCGGGCGAAGGCGGCGATCTCGGACATCGACACCAGCAGGGGTACCGAGGGGCGTACTGTCACGTCGGGTAGACCGGCAACCACGGTATGCATCCCTCCCCCATCCGTCTCGTCGCGTCAGCCGATCCGGCTGCAACACCGGACTTGGCACAGGCCGTAGCTCCGCCTCGTCGCGGCCCTCCGCCGGACAGCACAGAACGATACGACGAATGAGCACATGATGGCTTCGAATCTTCGATAACCCGGGTTATCAGATCTACACCCTCGCCCCAGCCCTAGGTTTCGCGACACTGATCGACATCGTGATGCCGGAGGCAGCCCACCCCTTGGCCGGATGGCAACGGACCGCGCCGTCTCCGTCACTAGCCTGCTTCCAAAAGAATCTTCGGCGATTGCCGGGACAGGGGGATACAGATGGGTGACCTGGCCAAAGCAGTGGCCGCGCTTGAGGACAAGGTCAAGGACGTCCGCATGGTGCGGCAGATCGTGGAGCGTCTCGACACGGAGATAGCCACGCGCATGGATGAGATCGAGACGATCGGGGGTGCCCTCCTTGATGTGCACGGCGATCTCGACCATCAGATCGCCGAGTACGACTACACGGCCGTCGAGCAGTCCGCCGCATCCGTTCGAGGCCTGGTGGACGTGGAAGAGGTCCTTCCCGCGATCGACACCGTGCTGCTGCTCACCGCCCTGCGTGACGACGAAGCACTACCCGATCTGACTCTGACGCTGTCGTCGTTCCAGGATGACGACGACTCCTGGGACCATCCTCGGCTCTCGCAGCAAGACCTGGACCGCACGTTCGAGGCCGCCATGGCACGGGCGGATCAAGGCTGGGAAGACGGCGAGTGGTCGGACCAGGCCGAACAAGAATCCCGGCACGCCGAGTACCGCGCCCACGCCGAGCTGGAGGCGATCAAGGACCGCGCCCATCGGGCGGGGACTCACCTCATGGAGCTCGTCGATCACATCGGTGACACGCTCTGGCCCGAGCTCATAGAAGCTGTGGAGGACGGCAACCGGGACCGCGCGGTGCACGCGCTGGCGGCCGCGTGTGCTGCGGCTCGGGAAACCGAACCCGCCTACAAGCTGTACGAGGTCAACCTCTCGGCCCAGTACGAGGCGTCACCGATGTCCCTCGGCGCCATGGGCGAATCCCTGAGCGGCCTCGAGGCATGGGTGATGTCGCCCAAGGCCGAGTAACACCGTGTCGTCTCCTACACCGTCGAGTTGTAGTGGGCGTGCGCCTGCGACGCCTCGATGAGCGGCAAGACCCCCACAGCCCCGCCAGTGTGTCCCCGTCCGTAGCCGTAGCCGGGGGGAAGCTCATCGGCGGGTGCCAGTGGGGACGGTCGACGGGTCCCAGCTGTCCTCCCCGGGGAGGCCGGCGCCGGAACGGATGGGCGAGAAGCAGTCGTCATGGCGCAGAGACGACCTTGACCCTGCCCATTGCTGCTGGTCCGCTACCACCTGTAGTGCGTCGAGAACCGGGGGTTGGGCACGTGTGCCGGGTGTATCTGAGTCTGCTGGGTCAGTCATGCCGTGGTGCACTCGTCTCCCGGATCGACCGCTTACCAGCGCCGACTGCTCCGTGGAGGAAGCGGGCCCGTCCGATCATCGTCTCGGTGGCGGCGCATACAGCCGGAGCGCTGGTATGAGAACGCGCCGGGGTATCGCGATCATCGCCGTCACCGGCCTCGGTACCGCCGCCACCATGCTGGTGGGCCTCGTGACGAACGCGATCTCAGCGCAGTCGCGCTGGCCGGCGTGGCTGCACTGGCTGCAGGAACACCCGTGGTTGTCCTTCGTGATGCTGGGCGTGCTGACTGCCGCGCTCACGGCGTCGATCGCCGTCTTCGACGACCGTTCGAGGCCGTCGGCAGCTCCTGATCCGACGGTCCGTCCCGACGACGCGAGCGGTCTGCCCGGTGCCGCACGTGTGCTGCGGTCGCTGCCCCGGGACACCGCGGCCTTCACCGACCGTTCCGCCGAGCTGGATTCGCTGGTGCTCTCGGTTCGGGCCGCGCAGGAGAGCGGCGCACCGCTGCCCGTGCACGTCATCGACGGCATGCCCGGCGTCGGGAAGACGGCTTTGGCCGTACGCGCAGGTCACGTCCTCTCCGAGCGGTTCCCGGACGGCCAGCTCTTTCTGAACCTCAACGGGCATACCCCAGGACGCGGCCCCGTTCACGCGGGTGAGGCGCTGGCCTCCCTGCTCGCGGCCACCGGTGTGCCCACGCAGCAGATTCCCGTCGGTGACGAGAGCGGCGCGGTCACCGAAGCCCGGGCCGCCATGTGGCGAAGCCGGCTCGCGGGCAAGAAGGCTCTCCTGATTCTCGACAACGCGGCCAGCTACCGGCAGCTGGAACCCCTGCTTCCCGGTGGGAACGACTGTCTGGTGCTGGTGACCAGCCGGAAACGGTTGGCCGCAGACGAGGAGGTGGTCCTGCCGGTGGATGCGTTGCCACCCGAACACGCGATGGACCTGTTCGTACGGCTCAGCGGGCGGGCGGCGGACCAGCTCGACCACGACGTCGTACATGAGCTGGTGCGGCTGTGCGGCTGTCTGCCGCTGGGAGTGTCCCTCCTCGCCGCACGGCTCAGACATCACCCCTCCTGGAGTGCGGCGAACCTGCGCGACCGGCTGACGGCGACGCAGGACCGGTTGGGAGAACTGCGGGCTGGTGAACGCGGCATCACCGCCACATTCGATCTGTCCTACCGGGACCTTCCGCCCGAGCGGCAGCGGTTCTTCCACCGTCTCGGTTTCTACCCGGGTACGGACCTCGATGCCCACGTCGGCGCGGCGCTCGCCGCAGTCCGGGTCTCCGAGGCCCGTCGGCACCTCGACGCGCTCTACGACGATCACCTGATCGACGAGCACCCCGGTGACCGTTACCGGCTCCACGACCTCCTGCGCGACTACGCCCGCGGTCTCACCACCGAGGGAGACAACATGGACCAGCCACAGGCCGTTCAGCGGGTGTGCACGTACTACCTGTCCGCTCTCGCCGCCGCGAACGACCACATCGTCCGCAGCGGTGCCGCCGTGCCCTCTCCTCCCGAGGCCGGCCAGCAGATGGAGACACCCGCCCTGCCGTCACGAGCGGATGCGCTGAGCTGGCTGGAGAACGAACGCGCGAACATCCTTGCCTGCATCCGAGAAGCGGACCGCTTGTCGCAGTACGAGATCGTCTCCCGGATGGCGGCTGCCATGGCGCCCTTCCTCCGCCAGGCCGGTCCATGGGACCAGGCCATCGGGCTGCACCGGACCGCCGCCGAAGCCGCACGCCGGACCGGCGACCAGCAGGCACTGGCCGACGCCCTCGCCGAACTGGGAGTGGTGCGGCGTTTCATGGCCGCGTACCCAGAAGCGGTCGAAGCGCTCGAAGCAGCGGTGGCGCACTACGACGCTGTTAGCGACCGACGCGGCAAGGCGGACGCCCTGAACCAGCTCGGCATCGTCTGGTACCTGACCGCGGACAACACCGACGCCGCACGCGCCCAGACCGAGGCTCTTGCCGTCTACCGGGAGCTGGGACACCGCCTCGGCCAGGCCAACGCACTGGCCGATCTCGGCATGGTGCGGCGCCAAATGAGCCTCCTCACCGACGCGACGGAGGCACAGAGCGAGGCTCTGTCGATCTACCGTGAGCTCGGCGACCGTTACGGAGAGGCCAACTCGCTGCGCGATCTGGGAATCGTGCACTGCCTCATGGGCGCCTACGACCTGGCGGAACGCCACCACGAAGAAGCCTTCGAGATCTATGCCCGGCTGGACGACCCCGCTCACCAGGCTTACGCCCTGAACGAGTTGGGGGTGGTCCGGCGGCTGACCGGGGACATCGAGGGGGCCCGGACCGCGCACGAACGGTCACTGACACACTTCACCGAACTCGGGGAGCGGTTCGGCAGGGCGAACAGTGTGCGCCTCCTGGGGGTGGTGGAACGGGTCTCCGGGAATGCCGCTGCGGCGATCAGTCTGCTGGAGGAGGCCCTGGGCACCTACCGGGATCTCGGAAGCCGCGGCGGTGAGGCCACCGCGCACAGCGAACTGGGTGCGGCACACGCCATGCGTGGTGAACCCGAACGCGCTGCGGCGGAGTTCGGGCAAAGCCTGGAGATCCGGCGTGCCCTCGGCGACCGGTGCGGCGAGGCAGAGACGCTGAATCACTGGGGGACACTGCTCGCACCGGACGACCCGGCAGGCGCACGCAGCCACTTTCAGCGGGCGCTCGATCTCGCACAGGACACCCGCTGCTCTTTGGAGGAGGCCCGGGCCCTTGAAGGCATCGGCCGCTCCGGCCTGCTGCTCGACGGGCCCGATCAGGCCGTCGGCATGCTGCGGGCCGCTGTCGCCGTGTACCGCCGGCTGGGCGTGAGTTCGGCAGCGGACGACATCGAACAACTACTCGTGTCGCAATCAAGCTGAGTGATCGAACCGAGCGTGGCCGAATCACCCATCCTGACCGCTTCGCCGGGGATGCTACGTTCGCGTGTGACCCATTGCTGCACCCCACCGCATCATGCCTGCCCGATGCGGCCCCTGCGAGGAGTGTTGAAATGACGTCGTCGCCGCCATCTCCATCACCGCCGTCGGCTCCAGAGCCGAGTGCGCGCGCGGTGGCTGCACACCTCGGTGCCGCGACTCCGACGACTCCCGGTGCGACGGTCCTTGACCACGTCGCAGCACGTGTCCAGCAGCGGCTGGATGCCGAACAGTCCGTGACGAACCGGACCGGAGAGGGAGCTCACGGGGCCTCGCTCATCTGGCCCTGGCCCCTGTGAGTACACCCCTTCGATGATGCAGCCCACCGGCCTCCCTGCTTTCCGGACGTTCATCCTCAAGGTCGCCAACCGCTGCAACATCGACTGCGATTATTGCTACGTCTTCAACTCAAAGGACCAGGCGGCCCGTCGGCTGCCCGCCAGAATGAGCCTTGACGTGGCCCGGAACACGGCCCGCCGTATCGGCGCGCACGCCGCCGCACACAATCTGCCGTCCGTCGATGTCGTGCTGCACGGCGGAGAACCACTGCTCGCCGGTATCCGGCACCTCTCCGAACTGCTGGCCACCCTCCGCGAGACAGTCCCGGCCGGCACTCCGGTCCGCTTCGGGCTCCAGACCAACGGCACTCTGCTGTCCGCCGCGTGGCTGGACCTCTTCCAGCAGTACGGGGTCGCCGTGGGCGTCAGTCTCGACGGGCCACCGAGCGCGAACGACCGGCACCGGCTCAGCCATGCCGGGCGTTCGACGGCAGCCTCCGCCCTGCGCGGCATCGATCTGCTGCGGGCCCGGCCACACCTGTTCGCAGGGCTGCTCGCCGTAGTGGACCTGGCCAACGATCCCGTAGAGGTTCATGACCATCTGGCCGCGCTGGCACCCCCCGTGATCGACTTCGGGCTGCCACACGCGACCCACGACGATCCGCCGTACCGTGGCGACCCGAGCGTGCCCGAGTACGGCGTGTGGCTGAGCAAGGTCTACGACGCCTGGCTCGCCCGAACCGAATACCGGCACAGCGTCCGGATGCTGGAGGACATCGTGGCCCTCAGTTCCGGCGTGCACGGGTCGGTGGAGACGCTCGGTCTGGCGCCGCCCACCAGCGTGGTGATCGAGTCGGACGGTTCGCTCGAAGGCGTGGACACCCTCCGCTCGGTCGAAGAGGGCGCCTCCTGGCTCGGGCTCGACGTCTTCCACCACTCCTTCGACGACGCCCTGCGGCATCCGAAGCTCCGGCACCGGCAGCACGGCAAGGACGCACTCGCCGCGAAGTGCCGCGGCTGTCCGATCGTGGACGTCTGCGGCGGCGGCTACCTCCCGCACCGTTTCAGCACTGCCAGCGGCTACGGGAATCCATCCGTCTACTGCGCCGACCTGGAATACCTCATCCGTCACGTCCAAGTCTCCCTGCGGGCGCACGGATGGACTCACCTGAACGACCGAGAAGAGACAGGAGACACGGATGGCCGTGACGATCCGTCCCGCGGAGAAGCGGGACGTCCAGGCCGTGGCCGAACTGATCGAGGAGATCGAGCGGTACTACGGCACGGCCGAGACAGCCATCCAGCCGATCGATGAGCGCCGCTGGCAGGTCGAGGAAGCCCTTTTCGGCGCACCTCCGCTGGCCTCGGCCCTGATCGTCGAGGACGGGAACGGGGAGGTGGTCGGTCTCGCCGCCTACTCCTTCCTCTGGCCTGCCGCCGGTGCCTCCCACTCCCTGTTCCTCAAGGAGCTCTACGTCCGCAGCAGCTTGCGCCGACAGGGCATCGGCGCGCGCCTGATGGGCGAACTCCGCGCCCTGGCCGCGGCACGCCCCGGCTGCAGCCGGGTGGAATGGATGGCCGACCGTGACAATCCGGGGGCGCAGGCCTTCTATACCTCGCTGGGGTTCTCGGAAGCGGGCGGAAAAATTGTGTACCGCGTCGATTCCGGCACGGTGTGAGGACCGAACGGAGCGCAGCGTCACCGTGCCTGCCGAAGAGTGGTCGCGCCCTCGGTGTGATTCGCGGCTGCAGTGTTTATGCGGGCGTGCGGCTCATCTGCACCTCCGCCCACACCGTCTTGCCCAGCGGGTCCCGCGGGGTCCAGCCCCAGCGGGCCGCCAGCGTGGCCACCAGGAGCAGGCCGCGGCCCGACTCGCCGGCGGCGTGGGCCGTGGGGGCCGCCGCGGGCGGGTGTTTGGCGGCGTTGGCGTCCGCCACCTCCACCCGCACCAGGTGCGACCCGTCGTCGTAGGTGAGGTGCAGGCCGAAGTCGTGTCCCGGGGCCCGGCCGTGCCGCACGGCGTTCGCCGCGAGTTCCCCCACCACCAGGGCCACGGTGCACGACGCGTCCGACTCCGGCGGGTGGCCCCACGTGCCCATCTGCCGTACGGCGGCCTGGCGGGCCAGCCTGGCGCCCCGGGGGGTCGACATGAACTGCGCCTTCAGCGCGGTGACTTCCGGGGTCCTGCGCGGGCCCTCGTTCGAGGTGGGCGTTTCCGTCAGCACTGTGGCCCTCTTTCTCGGCTGCCGAACCGGTCTCAGGTGTCTCCGCGTATGCGGATCATTACATTCCGTACCCAAGAATCGTCCGATCGCCCTACGCTCGAAAGGTGACAGAGCATTACCTATCTGCCGGTAAGGAACGGAAGTGACTTCTTGGCCAACGGAATTGACCCCACCACCTCCATGGCCGCCCTCTTCGGCTCACGCGTCCGCAGACTCCGCACGGCAGCGGGGCTGACGCAGGCCGAACTCGGCCGCATGGTCCACGTCGTGGCCACCCGGATCACCCAGATCGAGCGGGCGTCCGGGGCGAGGCCCAGTGGAGGTGGCCCACGGCCGCCCCGGCGCCACCGTTCCCGTTCGTGACAGCAAGGCGCCCCTCGGGCCCGTGCTCGCCTTCCGGCCCTTCGCCTGGGGCGCGTTCGTGAGCGAGTTGAAGGCCGGTCGGCACCGGCTCTGAGTCGGCCGGGTGCCGGTCGTGGCGGGGGGGGTTCAGGTCCGCCGGGTCCTCGTTTCCGAGGGGCCGGTGGGCCACGGGCCTCCTTAAAGAACCGGTGAAAGTACTTCCCACCCACCCACCCTCCCCGTCCGTCACCCGTCCGTCACCCGTCCGGGTGACCGGCTTGCGACGGAGGGTAGTGGGTCGTTACGTTCGCCCCACCCAACCGAAAAGGTTCGGCCCCCGCTGGGACTGGCATCCCGCACGAGGGCCTGACCGATCAGGAAGTCGAGACCTTCCCTATGGCTGACCGCGAGTCTAACGCGCCTCTGTGCGCCGATGCCGGAGCTTCGCTGTCCGGCGTGATCCACGTCCGTACCCGGCTCACCGCCGGATTCACCGTCCTCTCCAACGCCCTCGCCCAACTGCCCGGCAGTGCGGTCGTCGTCGGGGTCGGCGCCTACATCGCCTCGCTGGCCGACGGCTCCCGCGTCTCCATCGACGCCCTGTGCGAGCACTTCGACGAGGGCGAGATCCTCATCTCGCGGGCCCTGCGGGCCCTCGAGGACGCCGGTTACCTGGAGCGGCGCCGTGAGCGGCAGTTCGACGGGCGGATCCGTACCCGCACGTACTTCTACGACGTACCCGGCGGCGACCTGGACCCCGACGACCCGCCGGAACCTCCCCAGCCGACGCCGCCCCGTCCCCGCAAAGCGCCCCGGCCGCAGACGGCGCCCGCAAACGTGCAGGCGGCGCCCACGGTCACGGAGGCCGCGCCCGCGGCCCTCACCACCCCCGCTCCCGCCCCCGCTCCCCCGCAGCCCGAGGCACCGGCAGCCGCCGCCGACATCGATCCGCGGATCCTCGCCGTGTTCACCTCGCTGCGCCGGGTCGACCCCCGTCTGGAGCTCTCCCGGCCGGAAGCCGCGCGGATCGCTCCCGGTGTCGGTGAGTGGCTCGCGGCGGGAGTGGACCCCGTACGGATCGTCTCGCTGCTCACCGAAGGGCTGCCCGACCGGTTCCACGGCCGTCCGGCCGGGATCCTCGCCTACCGGCTCCGCGAGACGCCCCTGCCACTGCTCCCCTCGTCGGCGGCGACGGCGCCGCCCGCCCAGGGAGACCGGCCGGCCGCCGTCCACCGCCTCCAGAACTGCGACGGCTGCGACCGCGCCTTCCGCGCACCGGAACCGGGCGGTCGCTGCCGGGACTGCCGACAGGGCGAAGAGCACCCCGCCGCTGCCGCCTGAACCGATGACGAGACACGCTTGACCAGCCCGGAGGCGAGAATGACACTAGGTGTACGACAATTGTCATACACACGGGGAAGGGAGGGAGGAATGACCTCCACGGCCAAAGGGAAGCGCCGTACCTCCTCCACGCACCAGAAGCAGGGTGGCAGCGGTGCGAGCAGCGTGGCTCAGGTACGGCTGCGCCCTGACGAGCTGGCGGATCTGCAACGGGTGATGCAGACACTCGACCTGCATTCGCTCTCCGACGCCCTACGCGAAGGGCTTCGGCTGCTCTCCCGGGAGGCAGCCGAAGTCGCCGCGGCTCAGCAGATCCGCGACTTCTATCAGGGCGCCCTGGCCCCGATGCCCGATGCGGTACCGCCGGCGACGGCGGACGAACTGGCGGCGGCAGACGAGGCCGAGTGGTGAACGCCGGCTCGGCCTTGCGGGGCGAGGTGTGGGGTTGCGCCCTGCCCAGCCCCATCGGCCCCCGTCCGGTGGTCGTCCTCACGGTGAACCGCGTTGCCGAACCGCTGTCGGCGCTGACGGTCGCCGTGGTCACCGGAACGCCCGGTCCGACCGTCACGCACGTTCCGATCGGTCCCGACTGCGGGGTGACCAAGTACGACGAGTCCTATGTGAACTGCACCGACCTGCACACCGTGGACAAGCCAAGACTCCGGCGGCGTCTCGGCCTGCTGTCACCGAGTGAGATGCGGAGTGTCGAGGAGCGCGTCCGCGTGATCCTGGGGCTGACGTAGCCGCCACGGCCGGGGCGTGCCGCGGCGGGTGCGGGGTCGGGTGGGAAATCGGTTGGCGGGGTGTCGTGGCCCCTGCTACGTTTCCGGAGGCCGTGCGAGAGAACGAGGAGGTGGTACCCGTGAACGCAGTATCGACATGGGTGCTCCCCTCCGGGGCCACGGTCGGGCGATAGATCGTCCGGGAGCGCCGTTCCAGAGCCCTCCCGAAAGGCACGATCGTGCACTTCACTTCCGAACAGCGCCTCGACGACGGCGTCCTCGAGCGCGAGTTCCTCCTCGGCGAGACCCCCGGCACCCT
Source organism: Streptomyces sp. NPDC047000 (assembly GCF_040644295.1). Lineage (NCBI taxonomy): Bacteria > Bacillati > Actinomycetota > Actinomycetes > Kitasatosporales > Streptomycetaceae > Streptomyces > Streptomyces sp. NPDC047000. The sequence continues at coordinate 299,231 of NZ_JBEYWE010000003.1, read as the reverse complement.
GTGGACATCCGGCTCCGCACCGGCCCCGCTGATCCTCATGGCCCACAACAACGGCCTGCCCAAGAGGGAACCCCGGCTGGTGGCCCGGGCCCGGCACTCCGCGGCGCGCGGTTACGCGGTGGCCGCCATCGACACCGCCGGGTGCGGTGACCGGCCCCGTTCCTCCGCCGACGAACAGATCCGCGCCGAACTCCGCCGGGCGATGCGGGCCGGTGAGCCGGTCGACGAGATCTTCGAGTCCTTCATCGGCCCGCTGGTCGAGAAGGCGGTCCCGGAATGGCGGACCACCCTGGACGCCCTTCTCTCGCTGCCGGAGACCGGCGGCCCGGTCGGGTACCAGGGGTGGACCGCCCTCGGCATCCGGCTGGCGGCGGCCGAGCCGCGCATCGCGGCCGCCGTCCTCTTCGCCGGAGGCTATGTGCCCCGCGCCGTGCGCGAGCAGGCCGGGCAGATCACCGTTCCGCTGCTGCTCCTGTTGCAGTGGGACGACGAGGGCAACCCCCGGCAGCGGGCCCTCGACCTGTTCGACGCCTTCGGCACCGAGGAGAAGACGCTGCACGCCAACCTGGGCGGGCACACCGGCACCCCGTGGTTCGAGACGGAGGACGGGGAACGGTTCTTCGACCGGCATCTGAGGTGACGGCGGGCCGCCGCGGCGTGTCCCGGTGACCGGTGCGGGGGTGCCCTTCCCGAGGGCCCCCCGCGTCGTCCTTCGGCGTCACTGGTTCCAGCTTTCGTCGTACGGGTCGTGGGGGACCGGGACCGGTTCGGCCGTGGTGACGTTCAGGTAGGGGATCGGGGCCCCGTTGATGGGGTCCGTGGTGCGGCGGGGGGTGTAGGTGCCGGTGATCCGCAGCCAGGTGTCCGGCTGGAGGACCGGGGGGATCTTGCCCGTGAGGGCCAGTTTCACCGGCTGGGCGTCCGCCGCGCAGCAGTTCAACGCCATGCGGACCAGGTACGGCCTGCCCTTGGCGTCCAGGGACACGAACCCGGTGATCTGGAGCGTACGGCCCGTCAGATGGCGGCCCCTGTCGTACGCCGCGCGGCCCGCGTAGTCCACCAGGCTGAGGCGCAGCACCCCGCGCTCCGGCAGTTTCGGGTAGCCGTACGGCTGTTGCAGTGCCGTACCGGTGCGTACCGCGCTGTACGAGCCGAGCGCCGGGGGCGCCACCAGGATCAGGGCGAAGAGGGGGAGGAGCAGGAGCCAGGAGACGCGGGGTTCGTGGTGGGGGTGGCCGGCGTCCTCGCGGTTCCTCGCCCGCCACTCGTACCACGTCGTCGCCAGTGCCGTCAGGAGCAGGACCGCTCCCGCCAGCAGGAGCAGCGGGCGCAGGCCCGCCTTCACGTAGCGGAGGTACAGGTCCGTCGTGCCCGCGTGGAGCAGGGCCCCTCCGGTGAGGAACAGGACCGCCGTCTGCGCCTGCCTGTTCACAGCAGCACCGCTCCCGTCAGCAGGGCGCCCGCTATCGCCAGTACGAACGTCGTCGGGGCGAAACGGAGGGCGAAACCGCGGCCGAACGTGCCCGCCTGCATCGCGAACAGTTTCAGGTCGATCATCGGGCCCACCACCAGGAACGCCAGCTTCGCCGTCAGCGAGAACTGCGTCAGCGACGCCGCCACGAACGCGTCCGCCTCCGAACAGATGGACAGGAGGACCGCCAGGACGGACAGGGCCAGGATCGCCAGGACCGGGTTCTCCGCCGCCGTGCGCAGCCAGCTCGCCGGGGCCACCGCCTTCAGCGTCGCCGCCGCCATCGCGCCCACCACCAGGAAACCGCCCGCGTGCATCACGTCGTGGCGGACCGAGGACCAGAACGCCTCGCCCTTCGTGCCGCCCTCGTGGGCGTGGTGCTTCGGGGGGCGTATCCAGTCCGTGCGGCCCATGCTCTGCCACAGCCAGCCCATCGCGCACGCCACCAGCAGGCTCCCCGCGAAACGCGCCACCACCATCTCCGGGTCGCGGGGGAACGCCACCGCCGTCGCCGTCAGCACGATCGGGTTGATCGCCGGGGCGGAGAGCAGGAAGGCGATCGCCGCGGAGGCGGGGACCCCACGGCGGACCAGGGCACCCGCCACCGGGACCGACGCGCACTCGCAGCCCGGCAGCACCGCCCCCGCGAGTCCCGCCACCGGCACCGCGAGCGCCGGGCGGCTCGGCAGCGCCTTCGCGAAGAAGGACGGCGGGACGAACACCGCCAGCGCCGCCGACAGCAGCACGCCCAGGACCAGGAACGGGAGCGCCTGCACGACGACCGCGACGAAGACCGTCGTCCAGCTCTGCATCACCGGGGCGGACAGGGCCCTGCGGACCGGGCCCTGGGCCAGTACCAGCGTCAGCAGCAACAGGGTGAGCGTGATCGGGGAGTTGAGGGTCCAGCCGTCGGAGCGTCCGCCGCCGTCGGCGGGTTCCGGGTGGTCCGGGTGGTCCGGGTGGTCCACGTGATCCGGGTGGTCCGGGTGGTCCGGGCCGTCCGTCGTCGGAGGGGGCTTCGTGAGGGTCACGGGTGCGTACCTCCGGTGGCGCGGGTGTGCTGGTGCGGGTCTCCGTCCTTCGGATACGGGCCACCACTTGTGCACGTTCAGCGGATGCTGGAACCACGCGTCTTCCTGGGGCAGTCTTTGCCCTCGTGGGGAGCGTTCCGTACCAGAGCCATCAGGGACAGAGTGGGCGCGGGCCGGCCGGCGGGCGGCCCGCGCACATGATCGTGTGCGGTGACGACGGGCTCGTGCACCGGCTCGCCGCCGAACTGCGCGAGGTCTACGGCGAACAGGTCACCCTCGTCGTACCGCCCAGCCGGAGTGCCGTGCGGCCGCCCGTCGTCGGGCGGGCCCGTGCCGCGTCCGCCGTGATCCTCGGTCAGGTCGACCGGGTCGTCAGCGCCGCCACCGGGCGCAACGGCACCGGCACCGGCGGGAGCGGCTCCAGCGGTGGCGGTGGCGGCAGTAACGGTTCCGCCGGGCAGGTCATCGAGGCCGCCGAGGTGAGCGAGAGCGTGCTCGTCGCCGCCGGGGTCGAACGCGCCGTCGCGCTCGGCCTCGTCCACGAGGACGACGAGACCAACATCCGCGCCGCCCTCACCGCCCGCCGGCTCAATCCGCGGATCCGGCTCGTCCTGCGCCTCTACAACCGGCGGCTCGGGCTGCACATCGAGGAACTCCTCGACCAGGCCGCCGCGCTGGCGACCACCGACGGCGGCGGCCCGGACGCGTCCGGCGGCGATCCCTCCACCATCGTGCTCTCCGACGCCGACACCGCCGCGCCCGCCCTCGCCGCCACCGCCGTCGCCGGCACCAGCAAGGTCGTCCAGACCGACCGCATCCTGCTGCGGGCCGTCGAACGGCCGCCGCCCGCGCCCGGCCAGGTCGCCGATCCCGGGCTGTGCACCCTCGCCCTGCTCTCCGCGACCAGCACCGACCCCGCCGGGGCCGACGGCTCCGAGGAGAGCGGGGAGCAGGGACGGCCCCGGCTGCTGCCGGACGAGGCCGCCGTACGGGCCGCCACCGGGCGCGCGACCGTCGTCCTCGAACAGGTGTCGTACGCCGCCGGTCCGTCCGCGTCCCGGTCCGCCGGGAGCACCACCAGAGAAGCGTTCAGGGGCGCGTTCGGGGGCGCGGTGGGCGGGGTCGTGCCCGCCTTCGCCTCCCTCTTCTCGCGGCGGCTGCGCTGGTCCCTCGCCGGGGTGCTCGCCTGCGTGGTCGCCCTCGCCGTGGCGCTCTCCCTCGTCACCGGGATCCATCCGCTCAGGGCCTTCTATCTGACCCTCCTCGATCTCTTCGCCATCGACGACCCCGCCATCGGGGACTCGGTGGGACGGCAGGTACTCCAACTCCTGTCCGGACTCGTCGGGTTGCTGCTCCTTCCCGTGCTCATCGCCGCCGTGCTGGAAGGGCTCGGGACCTTCCGCAGCGCCTCCGGGCTGCGCAAGCCTCCGCGCGGCCTCGCCGACCACGTCGTCCTTCTCGGGCTCGGCAAGATCGGGGCCCGGGTGCTGATGCGGCTGCACGAGCTGCACATCCCGGTGGTGTGCGTCGAGTCCGGGACCGACGCCCGCGGGCTCGCCGTCGCCCGCCGGCTGCGGGTACCGGTCGTCCTCGGGGACGTCACCCAGGAAGGCGTCCTCGAAGCCGCCAAGATCCATCGCGCACACGCGCTCCTCGCCCTCACCAGCTCCGACACCACCAACCTCGAAGCCGCGCTCTACGCCCGCTCCGTACGGCCCGATCTGCGGGTCGTCCTGCGGCTCTACGACGACGACTTCGCCACCGCCGTCTACCGCACCCTCCGCGCCGCCCATCCGCAGGCCCTCACCCGCAGCCGCAGCGTCACCCACCTCGCCGCTCCCGCGTTCGCCGGGGCCATGCAGGGGCGGCAGATCCTGGGGGCCATCCCCGTGGAGCGGCGGGTGCTGCTGTTCGCCGTGCTGGACGTGGGCGGGCATCCGCAGCTGGAGGGGAAGGCCGTACGGCACGCCTCACGGGCCGGGTCCTGGCGGGTACTGGTCCTCGAACGCGGCGGTGACGGCGGCGGCAGCGGCAGCGGTGGTGGCGGGGGCAACGGTGCCGGCGGGGGCGGGCGGGCCGAGGGCCAGTCCGGTCCGTACGGTCAGTCCGGTCAACCCGTCCGGCTCGTCGGTGACTTCGACCAGGACGACGCCGACTACGTCCTGCGTGCCGAGGACCGGGTGGTGCTGGCGATGACCCGGCGCGGCCTCGCCGAACTGCTGGGCCGCCGGGGACGGGAGCGGGAACGGGAGGGCGAGCCGACCGGCACGTAACCCTCCGGCTCAGCTCCGGCCCGACCCCGGCTCCGGCCCTGGCTGCGGGCGCCGAGGAGGCCGGGCCGGTGGGCCGCGACCCGGGGCGAGCTCCACCACCGCCCCCGGCAACGTCCACCGACCACCGACCACGACCGCCGACCACCGGCCCCCAGCCACCGACCACGACCGTCGGCCACCGGCCACCGGCCACCGGCCACCGGCCGTCAGTCCTTCGCCGCCGGGATCGGCCTACGCCCCGTCAGTGGTCCGCTCCCCCTTCCCCAGGTGCCGCTCCGCGAAGTCCAGTTCCAGCCGCACCTGCTTGATCCGCTCGTCCACCACCAGCGACCCGTGCCCCGCGTCGTAGCGGTACACCTCGTGGACCGCGCCCCGCGCCTCCAGGCGCTTGACGTAGTTCTCGATCTGGCGGATCGGGCAACGCGGATCGTTGACGCCCGCCGAGATGTAGACCGGGGCCCTGACCTCCTCCACGTACGTCAGCGGGGACGACGCCTCGAAGCGCTCCGGTACCTCCTCCGGAGTGCCGCCCAGCAGCGTGCGGTCCATGGCCTTGAGGGCTTCCATCTCGTCGTGGTACGCCGTGACGTAGTCCGCGACCGGCACCGCCGCGATGCCCAGCGCCCACGCCTGAGGCTGGACGCCGATGCCCAGCAGCGTGAGATAGCCGCCCCAGCTGCCTCCCGTGAGGATCAGGCGCGCCGGGTCGGCCAGACCCGAGGCGACCGCCCACTCCCGCACCGCCGCGATGTCCTCCAGCTCGATCAGGCCCACCCGGTGCTTCAGGGCGTCCGTCCACGCGCGGCCGTAGCCGGTCGAGCCGCGGTAGTTGACCCGCACCACCGCGTACCCGTGGTCGACCCAGGCCGCCGGGCCCGCCGCGAAGGAGTCGCTGTCGTGCCAGGTCGGGCCGCCGTGGATGTCGAAGACCGTCGGCAGCGGGCCCGTCGCCCCGGCCGGTTTCTGGACCAGCGCGTGGATACGGCCCCCGGGGCCCTCCACCCACACGTCCTCCACCGGCACCGACCCCGGGGACCGCATCCCCGGCGGGTCCAGCACCACGTCCCCGCTGGTCGAACGCACCACCGACGGCTCCGCCGACGACGACCACAGGTACTCCACGCTGCCGTCCGGCCGGGCCGTCGCGCCCGAGAGGGAGCCGGGCGGGGTCGGGACACTCGTCAGCTCACGGCTCGCCAGGTCGTAGCGGAACATCTCGCTGCGGGCCTCGAAACCGTGCACGACCAGCAGTCCGGAGCCGTCCGGGCACCACTCCGCGCTGACGTCGCCCGGCAGGTCGAGCGCCAGGTCGCTCTCCTCACCCGTGGCCACGTCCCACACCAGCGGCTCCCAGCGGCCACGCCTCTGGTGGCCGATCAGCAGCCGGGTGTCGCCGTCGACCGGCGCGAACCCCAGCACCTCCAGGCCCAGTTCCTCGGTGCCGCCCCTGGTGTCGTCCAGCTCGGCGACCGTCGTACCGTCGAGGTGCATCACGCGCAGCGCCGAATGCATCGCGTCGCCGTGCTCGGTGTGCTCGATCGCGAGCAGCGAGCCGTCGTGCGACAGATCGCCCACGCCCGCGGACTCCCGGTGCCGGTACAGCTCGACGGGGTTCTCCCCGACGCGCGCGAGGTGGATCGTCGTGCCGTCCTCGTCCGTGGAACGGCCCACCACCGCGACCTTGCCGTCCCGCGACAGGGCCAGACCCGCCGGGTAGGAGGGGTCGAGACCCGGGGTGGCCGGTTCGTCGGGACCGCCCTCGAAGGGCTGGCGGCGCCAGACACCGAACTCGTCGCCGTCCTTGTCGTCGAACCACCAGATCCAGCGGCCGTCCGGGGAGAGCACACCGTCCGTCGTGCCGTTCGGCCGTTTCGTCACCTGCCGCTGCTCACCCGTCGAGCGGTCCCAGGCGTACAGCTCGTACGTCCCCGTCGCGTTCGACATGAACAGGGAGCGCTCCGGCGCGTCCTCCGCCCAGTCGGGCAGCGACACCCGCGGCGCCCGGAAGCGCTTCTCCCAGTCCGGCATTCCCGGCGTGTCCGGCATCTCGGGCGCCCCCGGCCCAGCCGGCTTCCTCTCGCCCCGCTCGGGCGGAGCTGATCCGTTGCTCTCAGTCATGGGGCCATCTTGCCTGGTCGGACCGACACCATGTGAGACGGCTTTCACAGCCTGTGGATAACTTTGCCGAGCGGAAACGGCATCCGGAGCCGCCACGGCCGTCCGGTCCCGCCCCGCGGCCCCACCCCGGGGCCAGGCGCCCGGCCCCGGGGCCGTACCGTTGACGCGTGTACCGGTTCCTGCTGACGCCCCGCTGGTGGGGGATCAACGTCTTCACCCTGCTGGCCATCCCCTTCTGCGTCTTCATGGGTTCCTGGCAGCTGAGCAGGTTCGAGGGCCGGGTGCAGGAGCACCGGGACCAGACCCGGCAGATCGCGTCCGCCTCCCACGAGGCCGCGCGACCGCTGACGGACCTGCTGCCCGTCACCAAGGCCACGTCCGGCAAGCGCGCCGCCGTCACCGGCCGGTACGGCAAGCAGCTCCTCGTCCCCGACCGCACCCTCGACGACCGCACCGGCTTCTACGTCCTCACCCTGCTGCGCACCGGCTCCGGCAAGGCCGTCCCCGTGGTCCGCGGCTGGCTGCCCGGCAGCCCCGACCCGGCGAAGGCACCCGCCGCGCCCACCGGCGAGGTCACCGTCACCGGCACCCTCCAGGCGTCCGAGACGCCCGGCGACAACGGGGTCAGCGGCGCAAGCGGGCTCCCCGCCGGGCAGACCGCCGCGATCAGCTCCGCCTCGCTGGTCAACCTCGTGCCGTACCGGCTGTACGACGCCTGGATCACCCTCGACCGGGGCGACTCCGGGATGAAGGCCGTACCCGCCACAGCGCCCGCGGGCTCGGGGCTCGACCTCAAGGCGTTCCAGAACCTCGGCTACACCGGCGAGTGGTTCGTCTTCGCCGGCTTCGTCGTCTTCATGTGGTTCCGGCTGGTGCGCCGCGAGGTGGAGTTCGCCCGGGACGCGGCACTGGGGATCGTGCCGGAGGACGACGCGGACACGGACCCGGCGGAACCGGGCGCCGGGCCGGGTGCGGATGCCGTGGCCACGACTCCGTAGCGTGGCCCCGGCTCCGTGGGCGGTGGAGCGGCTACGGGGTCTGGGCGTCCAGGAACGGTCCGGTGCGGTAGACCGTCCCCGCGCAGGCGCCGGACACCGTCGCCGAGACCGCCGGCGAGCCCGTGAGCGGCGTGTAGGTCACCACGACACTGCCGTCCGCCGTACCGTCCGCGCGGAGCAGCTGGGCCGCCGTCCCTCCGGTGCCGCTGGAGGTGACCGTCCCGGTCCCGCCGCCCGTTCCGGCTCCGGTCTCCGTCGAGGGCGACGGGTCCGGCGAGGCTCCGCCACCCCCCGTGCCGGTGCCGCCACCGGTGGTGGGACAGGTCTCCGAGGGAACCCAGCCGAACTGCACGTCGTAGGTGTCACCGGGACCGAGCGACAGCTCGAACGTGCCGTCGGCGGGCGAGGCCGACAGGCCGGTCGCCGCGTCCCCGGGTGTGTGCCGGACCACCGTGATCTTGCCGGCGTCCGCGGCCCCCTGGGCCAGCGTGGCGACGTCGCCCTGCTCGGTGAGCCGGCAGGCCGTACCGGACACGTTGACGACCCGGAAGGTGCCGTAGACGTTGCCCGCGGAATCGGGGCTCGCGACGGTCGAGGTCGCCGAGCCCAGCTGCGCCGCCGTGCACAGCGGAACGTCCGTACCCGGGCTGGCCGAGGCGCTCGCGCCGCCGCCCGGACCGCCACCGGTGCCGGAGGACTTGCCCGTGTCACCGCTCTGGCCGCCGCCGTCGTCCTTGCTCTGGCCGCCCGTGCCGCCGGAGGTGCTGGAGCCGCCGTCCGGGTTCTTGCCCTGCCCCGTGCCGCCCTGGGCCTGTGAGCTGCTGCCCGCGATCGACGGGTCGGCGCCGGAACCGGTCACGTCCGAGACGTGCAGCACGGCCGGGATCGCGGTGCCGAAGAAGAGCGCGGCGGCCGCCATACCGATCACCGCCTGCCGCTTGCGGGCCCGGCGGGCCGGGACGGCGCGGCGCAGATGGTCGAGGGCGCCGTCCCGCGGGCGCATGTCCTGGACCGCGCCGTGCAGCAGGGCGCGCAGCGCCTGCTCGCCGGGTTCCAGGTCGTCAAGCCCATCAAGTCCGTCAAGTCCGTCAAGGCGACCGTCAGGATCGTCGAGACCGTGGCCGTCGTGGCTGCCGGTGCCACCGGGTCCGGTGCCGCCGACGAGGCCGAGGCCGGCGAAGCCGAACGGGGCGGTCGCCCCGGAGCCCTCCCCGTCGGAACCCTTCCCGGTCGGGCTCGTTCCCCCCGAGTCCGACCGGGCCGAGTCCGACCTTGCCGAGTTCTCCCCGTCCTGGGTGCGCCCGTCCGGGGCGGTCCCCTCGGGGGCGAGATCGTCGGGGCCGTGGTTCACAGTTCTGTTCCCAGCGTGCGTGTGCGTGTGCTCTTGCTCGTCGTGCATCGGCTCGTGCCACTCGTACGGCGCGTGAGGCTCGTGCCGCTCCTCGCGGTCGCGCCTCTGGTCCTCACCCGTCATGCCCGCGCCTCCATGGAGATCCGCAGCGCCGCGATCCCCCGGGAGCCGTACGCCTTCACCGAGCCCAGCGATATGCCGAGCGTCTCGGCCACCTGGGCCTCGGTCATGTCGGCGAAGTAGCGCAGCACGAGGACCTCGCGCTGGCGGCGCTGAAGGCCCTTCATCGCCTTGATCAGCGCGTCGCGCTCCAGCTGGTCGTAGGCGCCTTCCTCGGCGCTGGCCATGTCCGGCATCGGCTTGGACAGCAGCTTCAGGCCGAGGATGCGGCGGCGCAGGGCCGAACGGGAGAGGTTGACGACCGTCTGGCGCAGATAGGCGAGGGTCTTCTCCGGGTCCCGGACGCGTTTGCGCGCCGAGTGGACGCGGATGAACGCCTCCTGGACGACGTCCTCGCAGGACGCCGTGTCGTCGAGCAGCAGGGCGGCGAGACCCAGCAGCTGACGGTAGTGCGCCCGGTAGGTCTCGGTGAGGTGGTCGACGGTGGTGCCGGCGACGACGGTGTCGTCTGCGGCGTCACGCTGGCTGGGGACGCGGGCCGGCCGCGCTGCGGGCATGGGGGCGATCACCGGCATGCCGCCGGGCACGCCGGGCACGCCCGGTCTGCGGGGTCGGAACGCCACCGGGCGGGGCCGCAAGGCCGTACGGCCGCGGGCCGCACTGAAGTCGAGTACCTCTGCCACGTCTGTTTGACGCGTCTGCCCGCCCGGAGGTTGTACGCGCCGCGCATCACCTTGCCGGGACATCCCCCGCCGTGCCCGCCGCCGCCGTGTCGGCCGCCTACGCCCCCGTCGTCGTACCCGTTACCTACGCCTCCATCGTCGTACCCGTTGTCCCCGCACGCGCCGCCGTTCCCGACGACATCGCTGTCGTCCCCGACGACATCGCTGTCGTGCCGGCTGCCGTACCTGACGTCGCTTCTGCCGCAATCACCCACGCACACATATGCGGTCACGCCCGCAGAATCGTCACACCCGGCCTCCGGCGGCACCTCCGAGGGCACACCCACCGATGCCGCCAATGCCGCCATACCGACCGATCTTCCCCTGTGTCCCATATGAACGGGCGTCCCCACGCCCTGATCACGGCGTCCCCACGCCGGGATCATCACGCCCCAACGGCCCCGCAGGGCTATCGCAAAGACGCTCCCCGTCCCGCGCGCGGTTGCGGAGGGCAGGAAAAAAATCTTCGGACCAACCGATCAGAACATCAACCGATTCACATCCGACCCACAGATCCTACAAATGAATCCGGCTTGGGCCAGGGCTTTTCCTCCGCTGACGGTCCCTCACCGCAATTCGGCCGCCACCAGTTCCGCGATCTGCGCGGTGTTGAGAGCCGCGCCCTTGCGCAAATTGTCCGCGCACACGAAGAGTTCGAGCGCCGCCGGGTCGTCGAGGGCCCGCCGCAGCCGGCCGACCCAGGCCGGATCGGTGCCCACCACGTCGGCGGGAGTGGGGAACTCCCCGGCCGCCGGGTCGTCGAACAGGACCACCCCGGGCGCCGTGGCGAGGATCTCGCGGGCACCGTCGACGGTGACCTTCCGCTGGAACCGGGCGTGGACGGTGAGGGAGTGCGCGGTCACCACCGGGACGCGGACGCAGGTGACCGCGACCGGCAGGCCGGGCAGTCCGAGGATCTTGCGGGACTCGTCCCGCACCTTCATCTCCTCCGACGACCAGCCGTCCGCCCGCAGCGATCCGGCCCACGGTACGACGTTGAGCGCGACCGGCTCCGGGAACGGCCCGGTGTCGTCCCCGACCACCCGCCGCAGGTCACCGGGTCCGGTGCCCAGCTCCGTGCCCGCGACCAGGGACAGCTGGCGGCGCAGCGTCGCCACGCCGTCCTGCCCGGCGCCGCTGACGGCCTGGTACGACGACACCACCAGTTCACGCAGCCCGAACTCGGCGTGCAGCGCGCCCAGGGCGACGATCATCGACAGCGTGGTGCAGTTGGGGCTGGCGATGATGCCGCGCGGGCGGCGGCGCGCCGCGTGCGGGTTGACCTCGGGCACGACCAGCGGCACGTCCGGGTCCATCCGGAAGGCGGCCGAGTTGTCCACGACCACCGCGCCCCTGGCGGCGGCGACGGGCACCCACCGGGCGGCGACCTCGTCCGGCACGTCGAACATCGCGACGTCGACGCCGTCCAGAGCCTCCTCGGTGAGCGCCGCCACCTCGACCTGTTCGCCGCGCACGGCCAGCTTGCGGCCGGCCGAGCGCGGCGAGGCGATCAGCCTGATCTCGCCCCAGATGTCCGCGTGGTGGGACAGGATGCCCAGCATCACGGTACCGACGGCTCCGGTCGCCCCCACGACCGCGAGGGTCGGCCGTCCGGTGCGCGACATCAGCGTCCGGTGCCTCCGTAGACGACCGCTTCGTCGCTGTCGGAGTCCAGCCCGAAGGCGGTGTGCACGGCACGGACGGCGTTGTTGACGTCGTCGGCGCGGGTGACGACCGAGATACGGATCTCGGAGGTCGAGATCAGCTCGATGTTCACACCGGCGTCGGACAGCGCGGTGAAGAAGTCGGCGGTGACACCGGGGTTCGTCTTCATACCGGCGCCGACGAGGGAGATCTTGGCGATCTGGTCGTCGTAGCGCAGCGACTCGAAGCCGATGCCGCCGCGGTTCTTCTCCAGCGCGTCGATGGCCTTGCGGCCCTCGGCCTTCGGCAGGGTGAAGGAGATGTCCGTCAGGCCGGTGGCCGCGGCGGACACGTTCTGCACGATCATGTCGATGTTGATCTCGGCATCGGCGATCGTACGGAAGATGACCGCGGCCTCACCGGGCTTGTCGGGCACACCGACGACCGTGATCTTGGCCTCGGAGATGTCGTGCGCGACACCGGAGATGATGGCCTGCTCCACCTGCTTGTCCCCTTGCTCGATCGGCTCGCTGCTGACCCACGTGCCCTGAAGACCGCTGAAGGAGGAGCGGACGTGGATCGGGATGTTGTAACGGCGCGCGTACTCCACACAGCGGTGCAGCAGCACCTTGGACCCGGAGGCGGCGAGCTCCAGCATGTCCTCGAAGGAGATCCAGTCGATCTTCTTCGCCTTCTTCACGACCCGCGGGTCGGCGGTGAAGACGCCGTCGACGTCGGTGTAGATCTCGCACACCTCGGCGTCGAGGGCGGCGGCCAGCGCCACGGCCGTGGTGTCGGACCCGCCACGGCCGAGCGTGGTGATGTCCTTCTTGTCCTGCGAGACGCCCTGGAAACCGGCGACGATGGCGATGTTGCCCTCGTCGAGCGCCTTCCTGATCCGGCCCGGCGTGACGTCGATGATCCGCGCTTTGTTGTGGACCGAGTCGGTGATGACACCTGCCTGGCTGCCGGTGAACGACTGGGCCTCGTGGCCCAGGTTCTTGATCGCCATGGCCAGCAGGGCCATGGAGATCCGCTCTCCGGCGGTCAGCAGCATGTCGAACTCGCGCCCGGCAGGCATCGGGGACACCTGCCCGGCGAGATCGATCAGCTCGTCCGTCGTGTCGCCCATCGCGGAAACGACGACAACCACCTGGTTGCCGTTCTTCTTCGCTTCCACGATCCTCTTGGCGACGCGCTTGATGCCCTCGGCATCGGCTACGGATGAGCCTCCGTACTTCTGCACGACCAGGCCCACGTGCGCTCCTCGCTCAGTCCGTCTCTTGCGGACTCAGTCTATCGAGCGCGGCCGGAACGGCCCTCCACGCTGCCGCATCGTGAGATTCCGGACGTCCTGCCTCCGGCGGTCCGCCAGGTTCTCCACAGTCGCCCGACGTGGAAGGCCCTGCGGGCGCCGCACCGGGCCGGTGCGGCGCACACGGTGCGTCAGCGGTGGTCGGCGTGGTTCGCCTCGCGCAGGCCCAGCGGGCCGGCGATCTCCTCCGCCATGACCTCGCCCGCCTCGAACTCCAGGGTCTCGTCGCCCATCGGGGACTGGTCGGTGTCGAGGCCGTCCAGCTCCTGCAACGGCTGGTCGAGACGGACGTGGGCCAGCAGGGAGTGCAGGGCGCGCAGGGTGGCGGAGGCGGTGGAGCCCCAGTTGGAGAAGTAGGAGAACTGCCACCACCACAGGGCCTCGGTGACCCGGCCCGCACGGTAGTGGGCCATGCCGTGGCGCAGGTCGGCGACGACGTCCGCGAGGTCGTCCGAGATCCGGGCCGGTACCGGGGCCTTGCGGGGCTCGTAGGGGTCGAAGACCTCGGAGTAGACGTCGATCGGCTCCAGCAGCCGCGCCAGGTTCTCGCGCAGGTCGTCGACGTCCTGCTCGGGGCCCAGGTCGGGCTCGTAGCGCTCGTCGGGGACGATGTCCTCGTGCGCGCCGAGACGGCCGCCGGCCAGCATCAGCTGGGAGACCTCCAGGAGGAGGAAGGGGATCGCCGAGTCCGGCTCGTCGCCCTTGGCGACCTCCCCCACGGCCACCAGGAAGCTCTCGATCTGGTCGGCGATCTGGACCGCGAAGTCGTTCGGGTCCTGCGTCGCGGAGTGCAGCGTGGCGTCGGACATCGTGGCGTCAGACATCTAGGAGTCGTCTCCCCTCGAAGGCGCGGCCGAGGGTCACCTCGTCCGCGTATTCCAGGTCGCCACCCACCGGGAGGCCGCTGGCCAGGCGGGTGACCTTGAGGCCCATGGGTTTGATCATGCGGGCGAGATACGTGGCGGTGGCCTCGCCCTCCAGATTGGGGTCCGTGGCGAGGATCAGCTCGGTGACCGTGCCGTCGGCGAGACGGGCCAGGAGTTCCCTGATCCGCAGGTCGTCCGGGCCGACCCCCTCGATCGGGCTGATCGCGCCGCCCAGTACGTGGTAGCGGCCCCGGAACTCGCGCGTCCGCTCGACCGCGACGACGTCCTTCGGCTCCTCCACCACGCAGATGACCGTCTGGTCCCGGCGCGCGTCACGGCAGATGCCGCACCGTTCCTCCTGCGCGACGTTCCCGCACACCGCGCAGAAGCGGACCTTCGCCTTCACCTCCAGGAGGGCCTGCGCCAGACGCCGCACGTCCGTGGGCTCGGCCTGGAGGATGTGGAAGGCGATCCGCTGCGCGCTCTTGGGACCGACGCCGGGCAGCCGCCCCAGCTCGTCGATGAGGTCCTGGACCACGCCTTCGTACAACGGACTGCCCTTCCTGAAGTCTTACGGTACGTACCGTAGATGCCCGCGGCCCGTCTTAGAAAGGCAGACCGGGGATACCGCCGCCGCCCAGGCCCTGGGCCAGCGGTCCGAGCTTCTGCTGCTGGAGGTTCTGGGCGTTCTGGCCGGCCGCCTGGACCGCCGCGACGATCAGGTCGGCGAGGGTCTCGGTGTCCTCCGGGTCCACCGCCTTCGGGTCGATCACCAGGCCGCGCAGCTCACCGGCCCCGGTGACCGTGGCCTTCACCAGACCGCCGCCCGACTGGCCGTCGACCTCCGTGTTCGCCAGCTCCTCCTGCGCACGCGCCAGATCCTGCTGCATCTTCTGGGCCTGCTGGAGCAGCTGCTGCATGTTGGGCTGGCCACCACCGGGAATCACGATCAGCTCCTGCTCTCTTCTTCCGTCGCCACGGGGGAGACGGATGCGGTCCTCCGTCGTCACGGGGAGACGGATGCGGTCGAGGTGCGGTTGCACGCGGTTCCTCGTCGTGCTGTGCCGCGCTTCCTGTCGTGCTTGCTGCTGCGCTTGCTGCTGTGCCTGCTGCTGTGCTTCGTCGTGCGCTTCCTGTTGCGCTTCGTGGACGAGCCTACGTGGTCCACCACGGCATCGCGGCGTCACTCTTTCGGGTGAGACCGGCGGTCGCCCTCTACCTGATCAAGGCCCACTTGCGGGCGGAACGGCCGTGGAGGCGTCCGCTCAGCCACCCATTGGGCGGTAGGAAAGACGCGCGCGTCGTCGCAGTCGGCCGGTTCGGGTCGCGGCCGGTGCCGGGTCGTGGTCAGTGTCGTGGTCAGTAGGGAGTGCCGGGTGGGTCAGCCGGAGATGCAGCCCGAGGGTCCGCGTCAGGACGACCGGGGCGACCGGGACGGGCCGGGCGGGCGGCACGAGGTCCCGGCCGGGCCGCCGCCGGGTGATCTGACCGGGCGGGCGCTCCCTCTCGGCGACTGGGGCGAGCCCGCCGAGCGGCTCGACGAGCTCTACCGGTGGGTGGAGCGGGGCGCGCTGGAGACCGCGGCCTGGTACCTCGCGGACCGCGTGTGGAAGCGGCGGTTCGCCCGGCTGCTGCGGGGCGGCGCCGCCGTGGGGACGGTGGTGGGCGCGGCGCTGCCGCTGCTCGATCTGACCGGCCTGGTCGGCGGGACGGCCCCCTGGGGATATCTGGCGCTGCTGACGGCGGGGGCGTGCGTGGCCGGGGACCGCTTCTTCGGGGTGACGTCCGGCTGGATGCGGAACGTGGCCACCGCGCAGGCCGTGCAGCGCCGGCTACAGATGCTCCAGTTCGACTGGGCCTCGGAGAGTGTGCGGGAGGTACTGGGCCCCGCGGAGGGCACCGCGGGCGAGGCGGCCGAGCGGTGCCTGGGGGTGCTGCGCCGGTTCTCCGAGGACGTGACGGAGCTGGTGCGCTCGGAGACGGCCGACTGGATGGTCGAGTTCCGGACCGGTCCCGCGCCGATGGGCCTCCAGTCGGCGGTCTCCGCCGGAGGACGGCAGGACGGCTCCGCCGCCCCCGGCCGCTACAGCGGTCCCCTCAACGCGGCCCGCCCCAACATGCCCCGCCAGCGGCCACCGGAGCCTCGGTGAGCAGGGGCACGTGACGGCTGCGGGGACCGCCCACGGGCTTCCGGACGGCGTCCTGGCCGCCTCACCGGGACGTTTCCCCGGCCGGGGTCCCCGCTGAGATCGCCCTGGGCCTCGAACCGGAACGCGCACTGTTTGATCCCTTGCACCACGTCGTGGGGGCACGACCGGCTTCCGGGGGGGGACCGGCTGAGGCTCCGGGGGCCGGTCACGGTTGTGGGCCGCCGCAGAGGGTCATGCCCTCCGGGGTCCAGCACGGGATGTGGCCGTGGGTGCGGATGACGTCCTGGCCGCTGCCCCGGGTGAGGTAGGTGAGGAAGCTGGACACCAGGGAGTCGGCGGGCGGACGGCCGTAGGTGTAGGCGTACTCGATCTCGCGGTATGGGTAGGTGCTCGTGCCGTGCTCGATGGCGTCGGCGGACGGCGGGTCGCCGTCGATGTCGAGGACGCGCAGACCGGGCGCCCGGGTCGCGAGGTTCAGCTCGCTGTAGCCGACGGCTCCGGGGAGCCTGGCCACCTGGGCGAGCACCTGGTCGGTGGAGTCCAGCTCGCAGCGGATCACCGGGGCCGACGGGTCGTCCTGGTGGACGCAGTCGACCGACGAGTTGGCGATCTCGTTGCGGGCCAGCACCCGGCGCTGGAACACCTGCCGGGTACCGGAGTTGGCGTCCCGGCTGACCAGGTGCACCTCCAGGTCGGGGCCGCCCAGCTGCTTCCAGTTGGTGATCTGCCCCGCGTACAGCCGCCGTACGTCCGTCAGGGTCAGGTTGGTCAGCGGGACGTCGTCGTCGACGACGAGGGCGAACACCGACACCGCCACCCTGTTCTCCCGCAGTTGCGGCAGCCCCTCGGGTTTCGGCCCGTCGGACAGGGCGATCAGGGGCGGTGATGCCTTCGCCGACCGGGCGCCGGCGGTGGTGAGTTCGCGTACCCCGGCCGTGGAGCCGTGCGGGTCGACGGTGATCGAGGAGCCCTCGCAGTCGTGTTCGTACTTCTGCGCCGCCTCCCTGACGACCGGTGCGAACGCGGTCGAACCGGTGACCGTCAGGCTGCCCCGCTCGCAGCCCACCGGGGGCGGGTTGTCGTCGCGGAACACGACGATCCCGGCGAGGACGAGGACGCAGGCCGTGAGCACGACGGTGATGATGCGGGCGGCGCGGCTGAAGACGGGCGGCGTGTCGTCGGGCGTCGCGCTGCGGTTGGCGTGCACCTCGCCCCCGTTGATGCCGCCGTTGAGCCGGATCTCGCGGCCCACGTCACCGCCGGTCAGCAGCACCAGCAGCTTGAAGTGGTCGCCGTGGTTGAGCGGGACGCGCGGGATGCGCAGGGTGCTGCCCTCGTAGCCGAAGCCGCGGTCCGGGGCGAAGTGGTCCGTCAGATGGTCGACATCGATCGGCTGGGTGACCGAGACGCCGCGCACCGTGCGGTCGGTGAACACCGCGGTCAGACCGTGCGGTCCGGGGCTGGTGTAGTCGTCGCGGCCGATGCTGAGCGAGCCGTCGTTCTCGATGCGCAGCAGGACGAGGGTGGCGTCCGCCATGCCCTCCATCTCGTCGAACACGCCGATACGGCGGTTGGGGCGCCCGGAGCGGGTGTTGCCGCCGATCGGGCTGTCCATCTGGACGCGGTAACCGATCCTCTTGCGGCGCGGCACCCGCCGCTCGTACCAGACCATCACGACGGACGCCACGATGCCGAGCAGCGCGGTGCCCACGGCGACGACGTTCTCCGGGCTCAGCCAGTCCATGGTGGGTGCCCCCGCAACTCCCCGGATCCGGATGGTCCGGTCACCCTAGGTGAGGAACCGGGGACGTCACGGAGCCGGTGGGCGAACTCCGGGTGACGTTACGGCGAGCAATGTGTGATGTACCGTCACATTGCCTGTTTCGGCGCTCAGTTGACCTTGCTGTAGACCAGTTTCGCGCCGTTGTCGCTGCTCACGCGTTGCAGGCTGCCGTCCGGCAGCAGGCTGACCTCGCTGGCCGCACCCGGGGTGCACGATCCCGACGGGCCCGAGGCGACGGTCGACGGGCCGATCTCCAACGGCCCCGTGCCATCCGGTTCCTGGGCCAGCGGCGCCTCGAACACGCAGTGGTAGCTGCCGCCGCCGGAGGTCGGGCCGTCGGCGACGAGGCTGAGCACCGTGTCGCCCACCGCACCCTGGGCGATGGTCAGTTCGCGGGTGCTGTGCCCGGCGGCGTTGTCGATCGTCGTCGTCCAGGTGCCCAGGTACCCGGCCGGGACCGGACCGTCGGACTCCGAGGGGGAGGGCGAAGCGGACGGGGACGGGGACGGGGACTCCGGCTGTGTGGTGGTGGAGGTTCCGGGGGTGGTCGGGGCCGTGGCGGTGGCGTCGCGGGCGGGACCGTCGCCCTTGTCGTCGGTGCCGCCGCGCTGCATCAGGGCGTACACCGCGCCTCCGGCGCCGAGCGCGACGACCAGGGCCATCACGACGAGCAACGCGGTGGAACGCCCGGTGCGGCGGGGCGGCTCGGGGGCGGGGGGCGTTCCGAAGGGGGCGGGGCCGTAGGGGGGAGTGGGGCCGTAGGGCGCGGTCGCACCGTACGGCGGGGTCGGGCCGAAGGCGCCGGGGGTGCCCGGGGTGCCGTACGGACCGTACGGGGCCTGGGCCGGAGGCTGGGGGTAGCCGTACGCGGGGGCCGGCGGCTGGGGCTGCGGGTAGCCGTACGCGGGGGGCTGCGCCGGGAGCTGCGGGGGTGTCCGGCCTGCCACCACGGTGGGGAGGTGGGCGGTGGGCGCCTCGCCCGGCGGGGCGGGCGGGAGCGGCATGGGGGAGCTGGGGTTCGCGGGACCCTGGACCCAGCCGGCGGCCGGGACGGTGGCGGGGGCGGCGGCTGCCTCACCGGCTCCTTCGGCCGCAGGAGTGACGGCGGGTGCGGGTGCGGGTTCCGCCGCGGATTCGGGTCCGGTCTCAGGTCCGGGCTCAGGTCCGGCTCCAGCCCCGGGCCCGGCAGCGGCAGCGGCAGCACCCGTGGGTGTCTTGGCGGTTTTGGTGAGCGACGGCCCGGCAGGCGCCGCAGCGCCGTCCGGCGGCCCGGAACCGGGGGTCCCGGACGTGCTCCCGCCGCTCCCGGCGGCCTCCTCCGGAACGGGCAGCCCCTCCCCCTCCGTGCCCTCCGGGTTCTCCGTCTCCAGCAGCCGTACCGCGTGCCGCCCCAGCTGCGCCACCAGGGCGCCCGGCAGCCACGGGTCGCGGGAGCGGCCGTCGGCGACCGTGTCCCCGGCGCCCGTGCGGGCGAGGATGTCACCGAGGGCGGGGCGGGCGGCGGGGTCCTTGCGCAGACAGTCCCGTACGAGGTCGCGGAGCCCCTCGGGCAGGCCCGTGAGGTCGGCTTCCTCCTGCGCGATCCGGAACATCAGGGCGTGCACCGCGCTGTTGGCGGCACCGAAGGGCAGCTTGCCGGTGGCGGCGTAGGCGAGCACGGAGCCGAGGCAGAAGACGTCGCACGCCGGGGTGATGCGGTCACCGCGCACCTGCTCGGGCGCCATGAAGCCGGGCGAGCCGACCAGCGCGCCGGTGCGGGTCAGCCCGCCGTCGGCCACCGTCTCCAGGGCACGGGCGATACCGAAGTCGATGACACGGGGGCCGTCGATGGTGACGAGCACGTTGGACGGCTTGAGGTCGCGGTGGACGATCCCGGCGGCGTGGACGTCCTGGAGGGCGTACGCGAGACCGGCGGCCAGTATCCGTACCGACCGCTCGGGCAGCGCCCCGTGGTCGTGCCCGACGACCTGCTGGAGGCTGGGCCCGGCGACATAACCGGTGGCCACCCAGGGCACCGGGGCCTCGGTGTCGGCGTCCAGGACGGGCGCGGTCCAGTAACCGCCGACGCGCCGCGCGGCCTGCACCTCCTGGCGGAAACGGGCGCGGAACTCCTCCTGCCGGGCGAGTTCCTCGCGCACCAGCTTCACGGCGACGGTACGGCCCCGTTCCGACCGGGCCAGGTACACGTACCCCATGCCGCCCGCGCCCAGCCGCGCCAGCAGCCGGTACGCCCCGATCCACCGCGGATCCTCCGGCCCCAGCTTCTCCATGGCTGCGCCCGCCTTTCCCCCCTTGAGGTGCAATGGCCGAAGAATAGTGGGGTCGTACGAAGATCCGTACGCGAAGCGGTCGGGCCGCCCCCGGTGACGTCCCCGGTGACGTCCTCGGCCGCCCGCACGGATCCCGCCCCGTCGACAGTCTGTCGCGGAAACCCCCGTACCTCAGACAGGACGCCCATACCGCCCCCGCCGCCGACGCGCCTACGCTCGCCCGCATGACCCAGAACCAGCCAGCCGCCGCTGCCGCCGTCCAGCCCGACCCCGCCGCGGGTGCCGCCGTCAAGGCCGCGGACCGTGCGCACGTGTTCCACTCCTGGTCCGCGCAGGAGCTCATCGACCCGCTCGCCGTCGCCGGTGCCGAGGGCTCGTACTTCTGGGACTACGACGGCAACCGCTACCTCGACTTCACCAGCGGCCTCGTCTACACGAACATCGGCTACCAGCACCCGAAGGTCGTCGCCGCGATACAGGAGCAGGCCGCGCGCCTGACGACGTTCGCGCCCGCCTTCGCGATCGAGGCACGCTCCGAGGCGGCCCGGCTGATCGCCGAGCGCACACCCGGCGACCTGGACAAGATCTTCTTCACCAACGCCGGCGCCGACGCCGTGGAGCACGCGATCCGCATGGCGCGGCTGCACACCGGGCGGCCGAAGGTGCTGTCGGCGTACCGGTCGTACCACGGCGGCACCCAGCAGGCGATCAACCTCACCGGAGACCCGCGCCGCTGGGCGTCGGACAGCGGCAGCGCCGGAGTCGTCCACTTCTGGGCACCGTTCCTCTACCGCTCCCGTTTCTACGCGGAGACGGAGGAGCAGGAGTGCGCGCGGGCCCTGGAACACCTGGAGACGACGATCACCTTCGAGGGGCCCGGGACGATCGCCGCGGTCATCCTGGAGACGATCCCCGGCACCGCCGGGATCATGGTGCCGCCGCCCGGCTATCTGGCCGGGGTGCGGGAGCTGTGCGACAAGTACGGCATCGTGTTCGTGCTGGACGAGGTGATGGCGGGGTTCGGGCGGACCGGCGAGTGGTTCGCGGCCGACCTGTCCGGCGTCGTACCGGACCTGATGACCTTCGCCAAGGGCGTGAACTCGGGCTACGTCCCGCTGGGTGGCGTGGCCATCTCGGCGGCGATCGCCGAGACCTTCGGCAAGCGGCCCTACCCCGGCGGGCTGACGTACTCCGGCCACCCGCTGGCCTGCGCGGCCGCCGTGGCGACGCTCGGGGTGATGGCGGAGGAGGGCGTCGTCGAGAACGCGGCACGGCTCGGCGCCACCGTCCTGGAACCCGGGCTGCGCGACCTGGCGGAACGGCACCCCAGTGTGGGCGAGGTGCGTGGCGTCGGCATGTTCTGGGCCCTGGAGCTGGTGCGCGACCGTACGACCCGGGAACCCCTGGTGCCGTACAACGCGACGGGCGAGGCGAACGCCCCGATGGCGGCGTTCGCGGCGGCGGCGAAGAAGGAGGGACTGTGGCCCTTCGTCAACATGAACCGGACGCATGTGGTCCCGCCGTGCAATGTGACGGAGGAGGAGCTCAAGGAGGGCCTGGCGGCCCTGGACACGGCGCTGACGGCGGCCGACGCGCACACGGTGTGACGGCCCCCGGGACCGGTGCGGCCCCGGACGGGACACCGCCTGTGACCGGTGGGATCCGGGACGTGACACCGTCTGTGACCCCGGATGTCGCCGGTAGCCGGATGTGACACCGTAACTGCCGGGTCGGGAAGCCGAACGCGTAAGGTGGCGTGCCCGTAGACATATACGCAGGCACGCCACTCGCACGCGCAAGGGGGACCCTCCGACCATGTCCGGCTCCACCGGCAACGCTGCCGTGACCCGCAGCACGCTGCGGCAGCAGATCGCGGACGCGCTCCGCGACGAGGTGCTGGCCGGGCGTCTGCAACCGGGCCAGGAGTTCACGGTCAAGGAGATCGCCGAGCAGTACGGGGTCTCGGCGACACCCGTCCGGGAAGCCCTGGTCGACCTGTCGGCGCAGGGCCTGCTGGAGGCCGACCAGCACCGCGGGTTCCGGGTCACGGAGTACTCGGTGGACGACTACCGGGGCCTCATCGAGGCACGCAGCCTGGTCACCGACGGTATGTTCCACGCGCTCGCGGCCGGGCACCCGGCGTTCAAGGACCTCGGCCGGCCGGCGTCCGTGGCCGCCCTGGCCGGCGTGCGCCGGCGCGGCGAGGAGGCGCAGCGCGCCGCCACCGCCGGTGACCTGACCGTGCTGATCGGCTACGACCTCCGTTTCTGGCGCGAGTTGAGCATTCTGTTCGGCAATCCGTTTCTGGCCGACTTCCTGCACCGGCTGCGCGTCCAGTCATGGG
This sequence comes from Streptomyces sp. NPDC047000, assembly GCF_040644295.1. NCBI lineage: Bacteria > Bacillati > Actinomycetota > Actinomycetes > Kitasatosporales > Streptomycetaceae > Streptomyces > Streptomyces sp. NPDC047000. The sequence goes on along the minus strand of NZ_JBEYWE010000003.1, from coordinate 276,775 downwards.
TGTGCGCGGTGCAGCATCTGCGCAAGCTGCCGGATCTGCGCGGCGAGCTGTGGGCGCGGCACACCGACCTGGTGGACGCGCTGGCGCACGGGGACGCGGTGGGGGCGCGGGAGATCGTGACGGAGTACAACGCCCACTCGCTGGAGCTCGTCGAGCGGCTGGCGGCCCGGTGAGCGGGCCGGTGGAGGCACAGGGGACGGTCCGGGAGCGCAGGGGTGAGGGCACGGTCGAGCTGTCGGTCGTCGTGCCCGCGTACAACGAGCAGGAGCGGCTCGGCCCGACGCTCGACGCGATCACCGGGTATCTGCGGGACAGCCAGAGCCGCTGGGCGAGCTGGGAGGTCGTGGTCGCCGACGACGGCTCGACCGACGGCACGCGCGAGGTGGTCACCGCCCGCAGGGACCCGCGGGTGCAGTTGGTCACCAGTCCGCACAACCGGGGCAAGGGCAGCGCGCTGCGCCTGGGGGTGGCGGCGACGCGTGGGCGGCGGGTCCTGGTCACGGACGCCGACCTGGCCGCGCCGATCGAGGAGCTGGAGCACCTCGACAAGGAGCTGGAGCAGGGCGGCGCGGCGGCGATCGGCTCGCGTTCGGTGCCGGGCGCGAGGATCGACCGGCACCAGCACCGGCTGCGCGAACTGCTGGGCAGGGCCGGGAACGTACTGATACGCGCGGTCGCGGTGCCGGGCGTCCGGGACACGCAGTGCGGTTTCAAACTGTTCGACGGCGAGCGGGCGCGTACGGCGTTCGCCGCGTCCCGGCTGGACGGCTGGGGAATCGATGTCGAGGTGCTCCAGCACTTCCACCGCGCCGGCTGGCCGATCACGGAGGTCCCGGTGCGCTGGTCGCACCAGTCCGGCTCGAAGGTACGGCCGCTGGACTACGGCCGTGTCCTCGCGGAGCTGATACGGCTGCGGGTGACACGACTGCGGGAGACAGGGCCGCGGGAGCCACGGCCGACGCTGCGGCCGGCGGACGTCCTGGTGGCGGTGCTGTTCCTGCTGATGGCGGTGGCCCTGTACTCGGGCCGCTTCTTCGACCCGGCCCACCGCTACCTCCCCGACTCCCTCCAGGACCAGAACCAGTGGGAGTGGTTCTTCGCGGTGACGGCGGACAACGTCGCCCACCTGCACAACCCGCTCTTCACCGACCTCCAGGGCTTTCCCGACGGCGTGAACCTCATGGCCAACACGGTCATGCTGGGCCTGTCGGTGCCGTTCGCGCCCCTCACCCTCGCCTTCGGCCCGGCGGTCGCGCTGAGCCTGTGCATGACGCTGGGCCTCGCGGTGACGGCGGTGGCGTGGTACCGGCTGATCGTGCGGCGGGTGGTGAGCCGCCGGTCCGCGGCCTTCGCCGGCGCGTCCCTCGCCGCCTTCGCCCCGCCGATGGTGAGCCACGCCAACGCGCACCCGAACTTCGTGATCCTCTTCATGGTCCCGCTGATCATCGAGCGGGCGCTGCGCCTGTGCGAGGGCACGGACGTACGGCGCGACGGTGTCGTCCTGGGCTTACTGACGGCCTATCAGATCTTTCTGGGCGAGGAGCCGTTGCTCCTGGCGGCGCTCGGCATGCTGCTCTTCGCCCTGGCGTACGCGGCGGCCCGCCCGAAGACGGCGAGAGCGGCGTGGCGGCCCTTGCTGCGGGGACTGGCACTGGCCGGGGCGGTCTGCCTCCCGGTGATCGCGTTCCCCCTGTACTGGCAGTTCGCGGGCCCGCAGAGCTACGGGAGCGTCCTGCACGGCGACAACGCGGGCAACAGCCCGCTGGCGCTGATCTCGTTCGCGGAACGCTCGATGGTCGCGGGCGACGCCACGCAGGCGAACGCGCTGTCCCTGAACCCCACCGAGCAGAACGCCTTCTACGGCTGGCCCCTGCTGATCCTGGCCGTGGGCGTGACCGTACGCCTGTGGGACCGGGCGCTGGTGAAGGCGCTGGCGTTCACGGTCGCCGCCGCGGCCCTCCTCTCCCTCGGCCCGTCCTTCCGCATCCCCCGCACGGACATCGTCTTCCCGGGCCCGTGGGCCCTGCTGGCGCACAAGCCGCTCTTCGAGTCGGTGATCGAGGGCCGGGTGGCGATGGTGTGCGCCCCGGCGCTGGGCATGCTGCTGGCACTCGCGGTGGACCGGCTGGCGGCGACCCGCAAGCCGGGCACGCAGTACGTGGGCCTGCTGGCGGTCTCCCTGGCGGTCATCCCGATCGTCCCGGCGCCCCTGAAGGCGGTGGACCGCACCCCCGTGCCCTCCTTCATCACGGCCGGCATGTGGAAGTCGTACGTCCGTGACGGCGAGTCCCTCGTCCCGGTCCCGCTGCCCGACCCGGGCGCGGCGGAGGCCCTGCACTGGCAGACGGAGGCGGACCTGGGCTTCAAGCTCCCCGGCGGCTACTTCAACGGCCCCTACGGCGAGGACCACATCGGCATCTACGGCGCCTCCCCCCGCTACACCTCCAACATGCTGCGCGACGTCCGCTACACGGGCGTGGTCCCGACGATCGGCAAGAACTGGCAGGCCCAGGCCAGGCGGGACTTCGCGTACTGGAAGGCGGGAGCACTGGTGGTGGCACCGCAGCCGCACGACGACGCGCTGCGGCAGGCGGTGGAAAAGCTGGTGGGCCGTCCTGGTAGGTGGACGGGCGGGGTGTGGGTATGGGACCTGCACGAGCAGAACTGACCGCAAGCCGCCCGCACCGGCACACCGCACGACCCGCACCGCACCACTCGCACCGCACCACTCGCACCGCACGACCCGCATCGCACCGTCTACGCTTCCCTGACCACCGTGCGCGCCCGCGCACCGCGCGCTATGCGAGGAGACGAGACCCTTTGGCCTGTGACCTCTGGCTGGTACCGCTCGTGGACGTGCTGTGCCACACCCCGGACAACCCCTTCGCCGACGAACTCGCCCAGTACAACAAGGCGCTGGCGGAGAACGGGCTGCCGCCGGTGCCGGTGTACCAGTACATGCCGGGACTGTCCGGCGACGTGGCCCCGGTCGCCGGTTTCGACTACGACGCGCTGCATTTCCTGCGGCGGGCCTACCTCCTCCAGGTGTGCGGCCTGCCGGTGACGCCGGTGGGGGAACTGGGCGGGGACTACGAGCAGTTGCTGGAGATGTTCGAGTCGACGGCCCAGCAGTCCCACCTGGTCTGGCACTACGACCACGCGGGCGCGTACGTCCCGGTCGACTTCCCGGCCCCGCTCTCCAACGACGAACTCCTCGCCGGCGGAGGCCCCCTGGGCAGCTCGCAGACCCTCCTGCGGGAACTGGAACTCGTCGCCCCGACGATCGGCATCGACCCGGCGAACCCCCCGGCGGCCCCGGCCCCTCCCCTGTCCCCCACCGAACTGGAGGAACCGGCGGCGGCACCCCCCTACGACCCGAGCCCCTTCGCCCGCGAACGCCACGTCTGGCTGGGCCTCCACGCGGCGACGACCCGCAGCCTGGCCCAGGGCTCCATGATCGTCTTCAGCTGACGGCACGCTTCAGCTGACGGCACGGTCCGCCACGCCACCCGCAAGAGCGCCTCGGAGGTCTCCGGGTGCGCTCCGGCCGAAGGGTCAGCCGATCCTGCCCCGATGACGGGAACTTGCGGCCCGGCGACCCTGGATCTGCAGTACGGCGCCGAGCACGACCAGGGCCATGGCCACGGCCGCCAGATCGAGCCCCACCCCGCTGGACCATCCGGCCAGCTTCGGCACCCCGTCCAGGGCCAGACCCCCACCCGCCGCCACAAAGCCCCAACCGGCCTTGCCGGGATGCCGGTGCTGCGCCGCCCGCCAGCCGTTCAGGATCAGCACCCCGCAGCCGACGATGAAGCACCCGCTGAACAACATGATCCACGCCGCCATGTCACCCCTCCGACGGGAAGCCTACCGGCGACGGCGAACAGCGAACGGCGAACGGCGACGTCAGCAGGACGACGGCTGCCGTCGGTCCCGGAAGGGGGGTGGCGGCAGCCGTCGTCGTGGGGTGGGTGGGGGGTTACAGGAAGGAGTTGATCTCGATCGTCTCCGTGCGGCCCGGGCCCACGCCGATCGCGGAGATCGGGGCTCCGGACATGTCCTCCAGGGCCTTGACGTACGCCTGGGCGTTCTTCGGGAGGTCCGCGAAGGTCTTGGCCTTCGAGATGTCCTCCGACCAGCCCGGCAGGTTCTCGTAGACCGGCTTCGCGTGGTGGAAGTCGGACTGCGAGTACGGGAGGTCCTCGACCCGCCTGCCGTCGATCTCGTACGCCACGCACACCGGGATCTGCTCCCAGCCGGTCAGGACGTCCAGCTTGGTGAGGAAGAAGTCCGTCAGGCCGTTGACCCGGGTCGCGTAGCGGGCGATCACCGCGTCGAACCAGCCGCAGCGGCGGTCGCGGCCCGTCGTGACGCCCCGCTCGCCGCCGATCCGGCGCAGCGCGTCGCCGTCGGCGTCCAGCAGCTCCGTCGGGAAGGGGCCGGAACCCACGCGGGTCGTGTAGGCCTTCAGGATGCCGATGACCCGGTTGATCTTCGTCGGGCCCACGCCGGCGCCCGTGCACGCGCCGCCCGCCGTCGGGTTCGACGACGTGACGAAGGGATACGTGCCGTGGTCGATGTCCAGGAGCGTGCCCTGGCCGCCCTCGAACAGGACGACCTTGTTCTCCTCCAGCGCCTTGTTCAGGACCAGCACCGTGTCCGCCACGAACGGCTTCATCTTCTCGGCGTAGTCCAGCAGCTCCGCCAGCACCTGGTCCACGGCGATCGCACGGCGGTTGTAGAGCTTGGTCAGGATCTGGTTCTTGACGTCGAGCGCCGCCTCCACCTTCTGGGTGAGGATCGACTCGTCGTAGAGGTCCTGGACACGGATACCGACACGGTTGATCTTGTCGGCGTAGGTGGGGCCGATGCCCCGGCCCGTCGTACCGATCTTGCGCTTTCCGAGGAAGCGCTCCGTCACCTTGTCCACGGTGACGTTGTACGGCGTGATGATGTGTGCGTTCCCGCTGATCATGAGCTTGGACGTGTCGACGCCTCGCTCGTTCAGACCGCTCAGCTCGGAGAGCAGGACCGACGGGTCGATGACGACACCATTGCCGATGACAGGAGTACAACCGGGCGACAGTATTCCGGAGGGGAGCAGGTGAAGGGCGTACTTCTGGTCGCCCACGACCACCGTATGGCCGGCGTTGTTGCCGCCCTGGTAGCGCACCACATAGTCCACGGAGCCGCCGAGCAGGTCCGTTGCCTTCCCCTTGCCTTCGTCACCCCACTGAGCACCGAGCAGCACAAGTGCGGGCACGCGCGTACACCCCTTCCGGGCGGGGCATGTCCAAGGTCAGGGGCGTGCGCGTAAGGTTCATCGCCGCGTACCACCGCGACCGCCTTTGGTCGCACAACCGTCGGACCGGATGCCCCGGAATAGACGAAGCCCCTGGCGCAATAGCGCAAAGGGGCTCTTGCACAAAGATGCTACCCGAGGAAGCGAGGCAAGGCCGAGGTGGCGACTTCCGCGGCTTCCGACCACTTGCTGGTCGTCATCGATCCGGCCGCCCGGCGGATGGACGGAGAGTCCGTCCGGATTGCGAAAGACGTGCTCAGCGCGGGTGCGCACACCAAGATGTGCCTCCCGGAGGACGCCACCGAGTTCGCCCGCGCCCTACAGCGCCGCGGCTCACGGCGGCTCGTCGTCATCGGCGACGATCATGCGCTCATCCGCGCCGTCTCCCTGCTGCACCGGCAGCGGGAGCTGGCCGGATGTGTGCTCTCCATGGTGCCCGTGGGGGGTTCCCTGGGCGTGTCCGAGGGCCTCGGCGTGCCCCCGGGGGCCGTCGCCGCCGCCCGTGCCGTGCTCGACGGGGTCGAGCGGCGGCTGGATCTGCTGGCCGACGACAGTGACGGGGTCGTGCTCGGCGGCGTGTGCATTCCGCCGGCCACCGGTCACGTCACCGGTCACGTCACCGGTCACGAGGGGACGGCCGGGGAGCGGTCTCCGCTGCCCGCGGCGGCCACGGCACCGGAGAACGGCCACGGACACGAGGCCGGTGCCGGTGCCGGTGCCGGTGCCGGTGCCGGGCACGGAGACGCGCGGGGGCAGGGGCAGGGGGACGAGCGCGAACACTGGCACGGACTCGGGCTCGGACATGGGCACGGGCACGGGCATCCGTGGTTGCTCACCACCTATCAGTCGCTGGTGCGGAGCCTCAGCACGCTGCCGTTCCGGACGGCTCCCGGCGGGCCCGTTCCGGCCGTACCCGTGCATGAGCCCGCGCGGCTGCGGGTGCAGGTCGACGGGGCGACGATCATCGACCTCGACCAGCCCGTCTCCGGGATCTCCGTCACCGCAGGGCACTCCGGGCTCGCCCAGGTCGCCGTGCGGCCGTGCTCGGACGGGGCCGAGGCCGCCCTGCTGCTCGCCTCCGGGCAGACCGTCACCGTGACCGGGTCCGACTTCCGCTACCGGGCCGACGCCGCCGTCTCCGGTCCGGTACGGCGGCGGACCTGGCGGGTGCTGGAGGGGGCCTGGGGGCTCACGGTGCCCGCGTCGTCGTAGGGCCGGTGCCGGTGCCGTCCGCGGGCTCGTACGCGCTGCCGCTGCCGTCGGGCTACCGCCGGCGCAGGCCCCGCAGGAGGAAGCCGACCATGCGGCGCGGGCTGTAGCGGGGGTCGTCGTCGCTGCCGACGCACAGGTTGCCGATGCCCCACATCAGCTCCAGCGGCCGGACGTCCGGGACGACCTCGCCCGCCTCCACCGCCGCGTCCAGCAGCTGCGCGCACACCGGCACCAGACGGTCCAGGAAGTAGCCGTGCAGCGCCTCGAAACCGCTGCTGTCCGACTGCATGGCACCGGCGAGCCCGTGCTTGGTGACCAGGAAGTCCACGAACCGGTCGACCCAGCTGCCCAGCGCCTCGAACGGTGAGTCCGCCTCCGCCAGCAGCACCGGGCCCGCCTCCGCGCACGCCTCCACCTGGTGGCGGTAGACGGCGACGACGAGATCCGCCCGGGTCGGGAAGTGGCGGTAGATCGTGCCCATGCCGACGCCCGCCCTGGCCGCGATCTCCCGGATCGGCGCGTCCACACCCGACGTGACGAACACAGCGGCGGCGGCGGCCAGCAGCGTCTCCTGGTTGCGGCGCGCATCGGCCCGCCGGGGACGGGCGGGGGCCGCGGAGGTCTCCCCGGAGCGGCCGTCGTCTGCCGTGGGCACCGCGTTCTCCTTCCGGTCGTCGAGCGGGCGGGCGCGGTGCGGTGCGGTGGCCGCCGGACGGTGAGGACCGGGCGGTGTCCACCGGCGGAACGGAACGCGTTCCGTTCCGCATCGGCGCCCCTTATAGGGAGCATCGCTCCGTTTGCCGTTCGGCACACCTTAGCGCGCCGGGTCCGGGTGACCGCGGGGCGACGGCGGGCGGGGTCACGTGCCGAAGACCCGCTCCCGGTGCACCCGCCAGCGTTCCATCATCTCCGCGATCTCACCCTCCACGAACTCGAAGAAGGCGAGCGTCTCGGCCATGCGGCGGCCCGCCGGGGTGTCGGGGCCGAGGCTGGTGACGCCGTCGCGCAGGGCGTTCTCCCAGCGCTTGATGACGGCCTCACGGTTGGTGAGGGCCTCGTACCACTGGTTGCCGCGCACCCGGTAGCGCTCGCGGCGGGAGCCGGGTTCGCGTTCCCGGGCCACCATGTGCTGCTGGGAGAGGTAGCGCACGCCGCCGGACACCGCGGCGGGGCTGACCCGCAGCTGTCCGCCGAGTTCGGCGGAGGTCATCGTGCCGTCGTCCGAGGCGAGCAGCGCGGCGAAGATCCGGGCGGGCATGCGCTGCATACCGGCCTCGACCAGCTGGGCGGCGAAACTCTCCACGAACTGGGACACCGCCTCGGGGTCCCGCTCCGGTCCACGCTCCGGCCCCGGCTCGGGTTCGCGCACACGGGGTTCGTGTTCGGCTGCTTCCGTCATGCCTTGATCATCTCCCCACGCATCACCCGGCGACCGTCCGTTTATACGCTTCCTTAACTTCACAAATTTCTGAAGTAAGCGTACGTTCTGAAGCATGACCACGGCAAACTCCGCCACCTCCGCCATCGAGGTGTCCGGCCTGCACAAGTCCTTCGGCCGGACGCACGCCCTCGACGGGCTCGACCTGACCGTCGAGACCGGCGAGGTGCACGGCTTCCTCGGCCCCAACGGCGCCGGCAAGTCGACCGCCATCCGGGTACTGCTGGGCCTGCTGCGTGCCGACGCCGGCACCTCGCGGGTGCTCGGCCGCGACCCCTGGAAGGACGCGGTGGAGGTGCACCGCAGGATCGCGTACGTCCCCGGGGACGTCACCCTGTGGCGCAACCTGTCCGGCGGGGAGGTCATCGACCTCTACGGCAGGCTGCGCGGAGGGCTCGACACGCGGCGGCGCGCGGAACTGATCGAGCGCTTCGAGCTGGACCCGACGAAAAAGGGCCGCACCTACTCCAAGGGCAACCGGCAGAAGGTCGCCCTCGTCGCCGCCTTCTCCTCCGACGTGGACCTGCTGATCCTCGACGAGCCGACCTCGGGCCTCGACCCCCTGATGGAGGAGGTCTTCCAGCGCTGCGTGGAGGAGGAGCGCGGGCGCGGCCGTACGGTGCTGCTGTCCTCGCACATCCTCAGCGAGGTCGAGGAGCTCTGCGACCGGGTCAGCATCATCCGCAAGGGCCGCACCGTGGAGACCGGTTCGCTCGCCGAACTGCGCCACCTCACCCGCACCAGCGTCTCCGCCGAACTCGCCGGTCCGCCCAACGGGTTGTCGCAGCTGCCCGGCGTCCACGACCTCGACATCCAGGGCAGGCGCGTACGCCTCCAGGTCGACACCGACAAACTCGACGCCGTGCTGCGGCAGTTGAGCGAGTCCGGAGTGCGCTCGCTGACCTCGACACCGCCGACCCTGGAGGAGCTGTTCCTGCGGCACTACCAGGACGAGGTGTCCCGATGACGACCCTCACCGCGACGACGCCGATCGGCAGAAGCTCACGCCAACTGGCGGGCACCGGAGTCCTGTTGCGCTTCGCGCTGCGCCGCGACCGGGTGATGATCCCGGTATGGGTCGCGGTGGACGCGCTGATGGTCCTCTCCATGCCGAACACCCTCAAGGCCCTCTACGCCACGACGGCCGAACGCGCCTCCCTGGCCCACCAGGTGGCCGCCAACGCCTCCTACCGCGCCCTGATCGGGCCGGTGTTCGACACCTCGGTCGGCGGGATGACGGCCTGGCGGTCCGGTGTCTACGCGGGCTCCCTGGCCGCCGTGATGAGCCTGCTCGTCGTCATCCGGCACACCCGGGACGAGGAGGAGAGCGGCGTCCAGGAGCTGGTGGCGTCCGGCATGGTCGGCCGCCGCGCCTCCCTCACGGCGGCCCTGCTGGCCGCGGCCGTCGCCGACGCCGTCCTCGCGCTGCTGATCACGGCCGGACTGGCCGCGCAGGGCGCGGCGGGGGCGCTGGCCTTCGGGCTCGGGCTCGGAGCCGTCGGCCTGTTCTTCGCCACGACCGCCGCGATCGCCGCCCAGCTCACCGAGAGCGCCCGGCTGGCCCGCGGGATCGCCTCGGCGGCCCTCGGCGCGGCCTTCGTACTGCGCGCGGCGGGCGACTCGGCGTCGGACGACGGCTCCTCGCCGGCGACCTGGCTCTCCCCGCTGGGCTGGCTGGAGAACCTGCGCGCCTTCGCGAACGAACGCTGGTGGGTGCTCCTGCTGTTCGCGGCGGCGGTGGCCGGCCAGGCGGCCGTGGCGTACGGGCTGGCGGGGCGCCGGGACGTCGGCATGAGCTTCTTCCCCACCCGCCCCGGCCCGGCGCACGGCGGCCTCGCCTCGGCGGGCGCGCTCGCCTGGCGGCTCCAGCACGGCAGCGTGCTCGGCTGGTCCATCGGCTTCTTCCTGGCCGGTGTGATCTACGGCGGGCTGACGGAGGGCGCGGCGGACCTCGTCGGCGACAACGAGAACGCGCGCGAGGTCTTCCAGCGGATGGGCGGCCAGAGCGGCTTCACGCACGCGTTCCTCGCGGCCATGATCGGCATGCTGGGCCTGATCGCCTCGCTCTACGTCGTCTCGTCCGTGCTGCGGCTGCACGCCGAGGAGACCTCCGGCCGGGCGGAACCGGTGCTGGCCTGCGCGGTGAGCCGGGTGCGCTGGGCCGCGGGCCATCTGACGATCGCCTTCACCGGCTCGGCCCTGATCATGCTCCTCGCCGGCCTGGGCTTCGCGGTCGGCTACGGCAAGGAGGTCCCCGCGATCCTCGCCGCGTGCGTGCTCCAGCTGGCGGCGGTGTGGGTGATCGGCGGAGTGGCGGTGCTGCTCGTCGGGGTACTGCCCCGCGCGGCGGCGGCGTCCTGGGGCGTGGCGGTGGCGGTCCTCCTGATCGGCTGGGTCGGCCCGGCCCTGAAGGCCCCCCAGCTCGTCCTGGACCTCTCCCCCTTCGGCCACCTCCCCAAGCTCCTCGGCGCCCCGATGCACTGGACCCCGGTACTGCTCCTGCTGGCCCTCGCCGCAGCCCTGGTGACAGCGGGGCTGACGGGGCTCCGGCACCGGGATGTGATCACCAACTGAGCCGGAGGGGCCGACTGAGCCGGAGGGGCCCGAAGCGTTCCGCCGGACGGGTGGTGGTCAGCGCACCTCCACCTCGAGACCCCGCAGCCCCCTGATCACGAAGTTCGGCTTGCGCTCCGGTTCCGCCGTCAGGGCCAGGGCCGGGGCCCGCCGGAGGAGGGCGGTGAGGGAGGCGGTGAGTTCGAGGCGGGCCAGCGGGGCGCCGATGCAGTAGTGGATGCCGGCGCTGAAGGAGATGTGCGGGTTGTCCGGGCGGGCGAGGTCCAGCCGGGCGGGATCGGTGAAGACCGCCGGGTCGTGGTTGGCGGAGCCGAAGAGCATGGCGATCTCCGCGCCCCGGGGGACCGTCGTGCCGGCGATCTCGAGGTCGTCCAGGACCCAGCGCTCGAAGAGCTGGAGCGGGGTGTCGTAGCGCATCAGCTCCTCCACGGCCGTGGGGACCAGGCGGTGGTCGGCGCGCAGGGCGGCCAGCTGGGCGGGGTTGCGGAACAGCGCCCACCAGCCGTTGACCGTGGCGTTCACGGTGGCCTCGTGGCCCGCGTTGAGGAGGAGCGCGGCGGTGGCGATCATCTCCGTCCCGGTGAGGCGGTCCTCCTCGTCGTGCGCGGCGATCAGGGCGGAGACCAGGTCGTCGCCGGGGGCGGTGCGGCGGGCGGCGATCAGGTCGCGGAGGTAGGCGGAGAACTCGGCGGAGGCGCGGACCGCGCGGGCCGCCGTGTCCTCGGTCGGGTTCAGCTCGTACATCCCGCAGATCGCCGCCGACCAGGGCCGCAGCAGCCCCCGGTCCGCCTCCGGTACGCCCAGCATCTGCGCGATCACCGCGACCGGCAGCGGCTCCGCGACGTCCGCCAGCAGATCGCCGCCGCCCCGCTCCACCAACCGGGTGACCAGGCCGTCCGCGACCTCCTCGACGTACGGCTTCAGCCGCTCGACCGTGCGCGGGGTGAACGCCTTCGACACCAGGCGCCGGATACGGGTGTGGTCCGGCGGCTCCAGGTCGAGCATCCCGTGGTCGTTGAGGGTGTGGAACGGCTCGTGCTCCGGCGGGGGCGCGGTGCGGCCGAACTCCTCGTGGCTGAAGCGGTGCAGGTAGGTACGGCCCAGACGGCGCTCGCGCAGCAGCGCGGAGACGTCCGCGTGGTGGGGGACCAGCCACTGGCCGGTGGGCTCGTAGTACACGATCCGGCCGCGGGCGCGCAGTTCGGCGTAGGCGGGGTACGGGTCGGCGAGGAACGCCGGGTCCCAGGGGTCGAAGGCGAGGCCGGAGACAGGTGCCATGCACGGACGCTAGCCCGGCCGAAGCGGTTCTGAACAGGAGGGACTTGCCCGGCCGCCCGGCCGCGCCCCGGCCCGGCGTCCGCCGTCGGGCCGGTCCGGCTCCGTCACCAGGCCAGTTGCGCGATCTCCTCGGCCGCCACCGCGCAGGCGTCGGCCGCCGGGTCGATCAGCGGGAAGTGGCCCACGTCCTCCAGCAGCGTCAGCCCGATCACCTCGCCGGCCTTCGCCGCCGCCTCCGCGTACGCGTCGGCCACGGCCATCGGGACGACCTCGTCGGCGCGGCCCTGGACCAGCGTGGTCGCGGTCCCGGTCGGCAGCAGCAGCGCCGGGTCGGCGTACGGGCGGCGCTCGGCGAAGTGATCGTCACCACCGAGGAGTTGGCGGGAGGCGTGGCCGCAGACGGCGAGCTTCTCGGCGACCTCGAAGTCGGCGATCGGGGCGAGGGCGACGACACCGCGCAACGGGACGGGCGCGTCGGTGCGCCAGGGCGCGTCGGCGGGCAGGACGTGCCGGGCCGCCGTCCACAGGGCGAGATGCCCGCCCGCCGAGTGCCCGACGAGCACCGTGCGGCGCGGGTCGGCCTGCGGCAGGACCTGCCCTGCGAGGCCGGGCAGCGCGTCGATCGCGGCGGCGACGTCGTCGAACGTCTCCGGCCAGCGTCCGGCGACCGGCCCGCCGGACGGGCCGCCGGCACCGTCGTCCGGCACCGCCCCGCGCCGGTACTCCACACTGGCGACGGCGAAACCCCTGGCGGCCAGGAAACCGGCGAGCGGACTGATGTGCACCCGGTCGTACGGCGCCCGCCAGGCACCGCCGTGCAGCAGGACGACCAGCGGCGCCGACTCGTCACCGGCGGCGCCCCCTGCCGTACCCGGCGCGAAGAAGTCGATCACCTGGTCGGGGTGGTCACCGTAGGCCGCCGTGGCGTCGGGTTCGACGGGCGGATGCCCGAACGCGGACGCCTCCTCGGCGGCGGCCCGGGCTATGGCGGCGTCGTCCGGCATGCTGCACCCTCTCTGCGGCCAGGGGACTGTCCGGCCGTTGGCCGGGACGGTACCAGCCCGTGGACCCCCCACGCGGCCCAGCCGCCTCTCCCGCCGCACCGCGTTCCCCGCCGCACCGCGTTTCCGCCTCCGGCCGTCCGCCGGAGCCGTAGCCGCAGCCGCCTACGCGCCGTCCGTCCAGTACCGCTGGAGCCGGCCGACCGCCTGCTCCTCGGTCAGGGCCGCGGCCTCCGCGTCGGTGAGCCCCACACGGTGGATCAGCAGGTGCACCACCTCGGCGGGCACGGCATCGGCGAGCTCCGCGGTCCGGCGGCACCCCGTGCGGTGTCCGTGGACGTCCGGCAGACATCCGTGCCGGGTCTGCGTCCGCGCGCGAGCACCTCGATGGCACACTGCGTGCCATGACGACACACCGGAATCTGCTCGACGGCCCCGAGCCGACCTATCTGCCCGCCGACGAGGATGCGTACCGGATGCTGGACGAGGAGTCCGCGGCCGCCGTGGAGGTGGCGGCGAGGTATCCGTCGTTCTCGCCCGCCTGGGCGGTCCTCGCCGACGAGGCCTTCGCCGCCGGGCGGGTCGTCGAGTCGTACGCCTATGCGCGCACCGGGTACCACCGGGGGCTGGACGCGCTGCGGCGGGCCGGGTGGAAGGGGCACGGGCCGATCCCGTGGAGCCACCGCGCCAACCAGGGCTTCCTGCGCTGCCTCGGCGCGCTCGCACGGGCCGCCGGCGAGATCGGCGAGGACGAGGAGTACGAGCGCTGCCGGCAGTTCCTGCGGGAGAGCAGCGCCGAGGCGTACGACGAGCTGACCGAGAAGTAGAGGGCAGGGCTACCGCCGCTCCAGGGGCGGGGCCGTCAGACTGCAATGCCTGCGGCACTCGGGGTGACGGCAGTCCGGGGCCGGGCGGCGTACCAGGGCGAAGGCCAGCGCCGCCCCGGCCAGCAGGACCCCCGCGCAGATCGGCATCGCGGCGCGGAACGCGCTGTCGAACGCGCCCGGCGAGCGGTACGCCTCCGGGCTCATCCCCGTCAGCAGCGGCAGCGCCGCCACCGCCATCAGGCCCGCCGCCCGGGCCGCCGCGTTGTTGATGCCGCTGGCCAGCCCGGCCCGCTCGGTGTCCACGGCGGCCAGCACGGTCGCCGTCAGCGGGGCGACCAGCACCACCATCCCGGTGCCCATGACGACGAGGGCGGGCAGCACGTCCGTCACGTACACGGCGTGTTCGCCGACCCGCAGCATCAGCAGCATCGCCGCCGCGCACAGCAGAGGGCCCGCGGTCAGCGGGATGCGGGGGCCGATGCGGTCGGCCAGCTCGCCCGAGCGGGCCGAGAGGAGCAGCATCAGCACCGTGGGCGGCAGCAGTGCCGCGCCCGCCTGGAGGGCGGAGTAGCCCGCCACCACCTGGAGCTGGAGCGCGGTCAGGAAGAAGAAGCCGCCGAACGCCGCGTACACGCACAGCGTCACCAGGTTCACCGCCGTGAACTGGCGTGAGGTGAAGATGTCCAGCGGCATCATCGGGTCGGCGGTGTGTCCCTCGACGTAGAGGAAGGCCGCGGCCGCCACCACGCCGGCGACCGCCGTCACCGTCACCGTCGCCGGGTCACCGTGGCCCGCCTCGATCAGGGCGTACGTCAGCAGGGCGAGGGAGACGGCGGCCAGGGCCGCGCCCGTGATGTCGAAGCGCCGGTGGGACGTACGGTCTCCCGGGGCCGCCGATTCCGGGACGTGCCGTAGCGCCACCGGGACGCAGAGCAGGGCCAGCGGGATGTTCAGCAGGAACACCCAGCGCCAGCCGGGGCCGTCCACCAGCCAGCCGCCCAGGAACGGGCCGATCGCCGCGCCGATGCCGCCGAAGCCGGACCACAGCCCGACCGCCCGGCCCCGGTCGTCGGGGTGGAAGGACGCCTGGATCAGGGCCAGGGAGCCGGGGGTGAGGAGTGCCCCGCCGACGCCCTGGAGGGCCCGCGCGGCGACCAGGACACCCGCGCTCGGGGCGAGACCGCACAGCAGGGACGCCGTCGCGAACCACACCACGCCCGTCACGAAGATCCTGCGGCGGCCGTACCGGTCGCCGAGCGAACCGCCGAGCAGGATCAGGCCCGCGAGTGTCAGGAGGTAGGCGTTGACCGTCCACTGGAGCGCCGCCAGGTCGGCGCCGAGGTCCGCACCGATGTGGGGGAGGGCGACGTTGACGACCGTCGAGTCCAGCAGGGCCATCATCGAGCCGAGCACCGTCGTCAGCAGGATCCAGCGCCCCCGGGAGGAGTCCAGCCGCACGGCCGGGCCCACGGACGCGGCTACGGGCAGCGGGCCCACGGGGGCGGACGGCGACGGGGGTGGGGGCGGGGAGTCACGCCGGTTCGGCGGGTCCGGGGGGTCGGCTTCGGGCATCTCTTCGGTATACCCGCCCGCGCCCGGGATACGGAGAGCCCGGCGCCGTTCTTCCGGCGCCGGGCTCTTCCGGCCGAGGGGGGCGGCAGCGGGCGGCTGCCGTGTCCCGCCCCGCTTACTTGATCTTCGTGCCCGCCGAGCGCAGCGCCTGCGCGGCCTCGACGACGCGCTTGGCCATGCCCGCCTCGGCCAGCTTGCCCCAGGTGCGCGGGTCGTAGGTCGACTTGGTGCCGACCTCGCCGTCGACCTTCAGGACACCGTCGTAGTTGCGGAACACGTGGTCCACGATCGGACGGGTGAAGGCGTACTGGGTGTCCGTGTCGAGGTTCATCTTGACGACGCCGTTCTCCAGCGCGGTCGCGATCTCCTCGGCGGTGGAGCCGGAGCCGCCGTGGAAGACGAAGTTGAACGGGTTGGCCTTGCCGTACTTGGCGGCGATGCCGTCGTTGAGCTCCTTCAGCAGCTCGGGACGGAGCACCACGTTGCCCGGCTTGTAGACGCCGTGCACGTTGCCGAAGGACGCGGCGAGCAGGTAGCGGCCCTTCTCACCGAGACCGAGGGCCTCGACGGTACGGACGGCGTCGTCGAGCGTCGTGTAGAGGGAGTCGTTGATCTCGTGGGAGACACCGTCCTCCTCACCGCCGGTCGGGGTGATCTCGACCTCGAGGATGATCTTCGCGGCGGCGGCACGGGCCAGCAGCTCCTGCGCGATCGCCAGGTTGTCGGAGAGGGTCTCGGCGGAGCCGTCCCACATGTGCGACTGGAAGAGCGGCAGACGGCCGGCCTTCACACGCTCCTCGGAGATCGCGAGCAGCGGGCGGACGTAGCCGTCGAGCTTGTCCTTGGGGCAGTGGTCGGTGTGCAGGGCGACGGTGACCGGGTACTTCTCGGCCACGACGTGCGCGAACTCGGCGAGACCCACCGAGCCGGACACCATGTCCTTGTTGTACTGGCCGCCGAGGAACTCGGCGCCACCCGTGGAGATCTGGACGATGCCGTCGCTCTCCGCCTCCGAGAGGCCGCGCAGCACCGCGTGCAGGGTCTGGGTCGAGGTGACGTTGACGGCCGGGTAGGCGAACTTGCCTGCCTTCGCCCGGTCGAGCATCTCGTTGTAGACCTCGGGGGTTGCGATGGGCATCTGACCGCTCCTTGTATCCGCGGGTTGAGGTACAGCGTGTGCTGCGTGGTGCTACGGCCCTGAGTGTGTCCGGCCTCGTGTCGTGTGGCCCTGACCCGGCCCATGGTGCGACGCCATTGTCAGCCCCATCTTTCCAGACCCGGCCCGATGCTCCAGTCCCCCGCATCCGTCCCGATAGGGCCGTTCGTCCCGGTACGTACGGGCCGCTCAGTCCAGACCCAGTTCGTCCTTCCCGAAGGCGTAGAGGTACGGCACCCCCGCGCCCACCTCGATCTTCTCGGCCGCGCCGGTCGCCCGGTCCACGATGGTGGCGACGGCGACGACCTCGGCGCCCGCCTCCCGCACGGCCTCCACCGCGGTGAGCGGGGAGCCGCCGGTGGTCGAGGTGTCCTCCACGATGAGGACCCTGCGGCCCGCGATGTCGGGACCTTCGACCCGCTTCTGAAGACCGTGGGCCTTCGCCGCCTTCCGTACGACGAACGCGTCCAGCCTGCGGCCGCGGGCCGCCGCCGCGTGCAGCATCGCCCCGGCCACCGGGTCGGCGCCCATGGTCAGACCGCCCACCGCGTCGAAGTCGAGACCGGCCGTCAGGTCCAGCAGCACCTGCCCGACCAGCGGGGCGGCCTCGCCGTCCAGGGTGACGCGGCGGAGGTCGACGTAGTAGTCCGCCTCCAGGCCCGAGGAGAGGGTCACCTTGC
The DNA here is from genome assembly GCF_040644295.1 of Streptomyces sp. NPDC047000. Classification (NCBI taxonomy): domain Bacteria; kingdom Bacillati; phylum Actinomycetota; class Actinomycetes; order Kitasatosporales; family Streptomycetaceae; genus Streptomyces; species Streptomyces sp. NPDC047000. The sequence continues at coordinate 259,735 of NZ_JBEYWE010000003.1, read as the reverse complement.
CGTGCACCACGGCCTTGTCCTTGATCTGCCGCAGCAGGGTGCCGCGCACGTCGTCCGTCATGCCTGCCAGCTTAGAGGCGGCGCCGGATCCGGTCAGAAGCGGCGCCGGACCGGGGGCCGGGCGGGGCGGGGCGGGGTCGGACCGGGGGCCGGGCGGGGCGGGGCCGGGGCCGGTCAGAGGTGGCGCCAGGTCCAGGTCGTCGCGGCCTCCAGCGGCTCCAGCGGGGTGACCAGGCGCGGGAGGGTGTTGAGGCCGTTCGGCGGGCCGGTCTGCGGTTCCACGCAGACGGCGGCCTCCTGCTCGTCGTAGACGACCACCCACTCCTCCCGGCTCGTCACCCTCAGCTCCAGCCGGCCTGGCCAGGTGAGGGTGACGTCGACACCGCCGGGCATCCCGAAGCAGTCGTCCCAGGGGCCGGGGCGCGGGTCGGTACGGGTGCCGGTGGGGAGGTGGTCGGCGCCGCGCTCCTCCTGCCAGGCGGGCGCGAAGTCGAGCCGTACGCCGGCGCCGTCCAGGGTGCGGTGGAACCAGGGGTGCCAGCCGAGCTGCGCGGGGAACGAGTCGCCGTACGTCTCCACGGACATCGTGAGCGTGATGCTGTCCGGGCTCAGCGCGACCATCTGGGTGACCCGGCCCGGCCAGGGCCAGGGGTCCGTCAGGTCGTACGTGATCACCGCCTCGTCGGCCGAGACGCGGGCGGTGCGCCAGGCGCCGTCGCGGGCGGTGCCGTGGATGGCGTGCGGCGGGGAGTTGAGGGGGAGCCGGTGGACGGTACCGCCGTCCAGGAAACGGCCGTCGCGGGTCCGGCCGCACCAGGGGACCATCGGGAAGCAGCCGAAGCGGTCGCCCTGGCGGAGGAGTTCGGTGCCGGCGATGCGGAGGCCGGTCAGTCTGCCGCCGTCGGCGGGGGCGAGGGTCGCCTGCGCGTCGCCTGCGGTCAGGGTGATGTCTGCGGTCACGGTGCGACCCTACGCCGGGCGCCGGGGCGGGGTTTCGTCTTCCCACCCGCCCACCCGCCCACCCGCCCACCCGCCCACCCGCCCACCCGTCCCGGTCGGTCGCCTCCGCGCCGCACCGGGGCGCCGCCGCTCAGCGTCTGCGGCGCAGCATCCTGCCCAGCACGATCGCCGACGCCACCACCAGCGCGGCCGCCGGGGCCACCCAGCGGAGGGTGACGTCACCGGCCACGGTCTGCGGCACGGGCACGGGGGCGTACCGGCCGCGGGGCGGGGCGTGGTCCACCTCCTCCGCGCTGCGGCCGATCATCGTACGGCGCGCGTGCGCGGCTTCGGCGGGCGGCCGGGGGGACCCGGGAAAGCCCGCGGCGGGGGGACCGGGGGGCTCGGCGGGGCCGGCAGGTTCGGACGGCTCGGCGGAACCGGACGACTCAGCGGGACCGGCGGGCTCGGCAGGACCAGCGGGCTCAGCGGAACCGGACGGCTCAGCAGGGCCGGCGGGTTCGGCGGGGCCGGGCGGTTCGGGGGTGGTGGCCTCCGTCTGCGCGGGCTCCGCCTTGCCGTCGGACGGCGACTCGGGCGATTCCAGCGGCTCCGAGGGTTCCCCGGCCACCGGGGGCTTCCCTGCTGCCGCGTGCTCCGCACCCACCGGGGGCTCCTCCGCTGCTGCGGGCTCCTCCGGTGCCCGGGCCTCTTCCGCTGCCGCAGGCTCTGCCGCCGCCGAGGGGGGCGCCGCCGGTGTCGTCGGCTGTTCAACCGCCGTCGGCTCCTCCGCCGTTGCGGGCCCTGCTCCCGTCGGGGGTTCTTCCTCCGTGTCCGCCGGTGGGGACTGTGTCGTTCGCGCGAGGTGTTCCGCGAAACGGTTCAGCAGGCGGGTTCCCGCCGCCGCCACCGTTTCCCCGGGGAGTTCCGTGAGCCGGCCCGTCGCCGTCGCCGTGCCGCCGAAGGCCAGCGTGGTGCCGTCTCCCGACTCCCGCAGCCGCAGCGTGAGGGCGAGGTGCGCCGTGCCGCCGCCGCGGACCTCGGTGGCGTCGGCGTCGAGGGCGTACCCCTGCCCGGCGCGGGCGGTGACGCGCACCGACCCCCGGTAGGTGATCGTCGTACCGCCGACGCGGACCTTCAGGCGCCCGACGACGGCCCCCTCGTCAGCACCCTGCTCACCGCCACCGCCGCCCCCGCCGGACGAGGCGTCCCGCTGGAGTCCGGGGATCGCGCGGGCCACCCGGGCGGGGTCGGCGAGCGCCGCCCTGAGCAGGTCGGCCGGTACCGGAACGAACACCTCATGCTCCATGTCGGCGGAGCCTACCCAGCCCCGGCCCGGATTCCCATCGGTTCGGCCCCGCCGTCCGGCACCGTTCAGTACTGCGGCTGCACCAGCGTCGACGGTGCCACGCCCGGCACCCGGGTACGGTCCGCCGCCCTGGCGTCGGCGGTGAGGGCGGACTGGGTGAGCGTCCGCAGGAACGGTTCGCTGCCGTCGACGCGGAGGACGGGCGGCCGTACGGAGGCCAGCACGAAGCCCCAGTCGCGCGGTGCCCCGGCCGCCGCGCCGGAGGTGCGGCCGCCCACCCGGTAGGGCGCGGTGCGCAGTCCGGCGGCCCGGACGGTGGCCTCGACCGTCCAGAAGACGCGCGGGCGGGAGTCGACGGGCCCCGCGGACACGACGAGCCGTCCACCGGGCGCGAGGGCGCGGCGGACGAGGCCGTAGAACTCCTCGGAGTAGAGCTTCGCGCCGGACGAGACACCGGGGTCGGGCAGGTCCGCGACGACCACGTCGTACGACGCCGCGGGCAGCGCGCGCAGCCGGGAGAAGACGTCGGCCGTGGTGACGTGGACGCGCGGGTCGGCGTAGGCGTGCCGGTTCAGGCGGGCGAGCGCCGGGTCGTGGCGGGCGAGCCGTACGACGTCCGTGCCGGGCTCGACGATGTCCACCCGGCGCACCCCCCGGTGGCGCAGCACCTCGCGGGCGGCGAGCCCGTCACCGCCGCCGAGGACGAGGACGCGGGCGTGGCGGCCGTGCATCGCGGGGTGCACGAGGGCCTCGTGGTAGCGGCGCTCGTCGTGTCCGGCGACGCGGAGACGGCCGTCGAGGAACAGGTCGAGGGGCCGGCCGCCGGTGCCGCCGGTGAGGACGACCTCCCGGCCGCCGGTCTGCACGGCGACGCGTACGCCCGCGCCGTAGACCGCGCGGCGGGCGGCCCGTTCGAAGTCGTCGACGAGGACGGCGGCGGAGGCCAGGACGGCGAGGACGGTGACGTCGGCGACGAGCAGCAGCCAGCGGCCTCGGCGGCTGAGGTCGCGGCGGAACAGCCCGAGGACGAGGGCGGCGCCGGCGGTGACGTTCACCGTCCCGGTGAGCAGCGCGCCGGTCAGCTGGCCGAGGAACGGCAGGAGGAGGAAGGGGAAGGCGAGGCCGCCGACCAGCGCGCCGACGTAGTCCGCGGCGAACAGGTCGGCGACGGCGCCGCCCGCGTCCTGGCGCCGGATGCGCTGGATCAGCTCCATCAGCAGGGGGACCTCGGCGCCGATGAGCAGGCCGATGACGAGGGAGAAGGCGACCAGCAGCAGGCGGGGTCCGTCGGCCCACAGACCGCCCCAGTCGGCGGTCCAGGCGAAGGCGGCGTACAGCACCATGGCGCTGCATCCGCCGACGAGGGCGAGCCCGGCCTCGACGCAGCCGAACCCGGCCGCCGCGAGCCGGCGCAGCCGCTTCGCGGCGAGCGAGCCGACGCCCATCGCGAAGACCATCACGGACAGCACGACGGACGCCTGGGTGACCGAGTCGCCGATCAGGTACGAGGCGAGGGCGACGAGTTCGAGTTCGTACACCAGACCGCAGGCCGCACAGACGAAGACGCCCAGGAGGACGAGGAACCGGCCGGTCGCGGGCCGGACGGGCAGCCGCGCCGCGTCTCTGCCGAGCGGCCGGGTTTCCGCCGGGCGGATCGTCGGTGAACCTGGGGATGCCGGTGCGCGCGGTTCGATCACCCTGCGACGTTATGTCACGGATGCATCACGTCACGTCACCCACACGTGTGAAACGGGACCGTTGGGCGGGCGCGCGCACACCTGCCGTGCGCCGCGGGGCCGCCGAGCCTCCGGTACTCCCCCGCCCCTCCGCTCCCCCGCTCCCCGTTCACCCGTACTGCGCCGCCGCGGGCACCCGGGTCCCCACCCGGGTCCGCGTCGCCACCAGCTGCCCGTCCTGCGGGTACGCGTGCCAGGTGCGCCAGTGCACCTGGCCCTCGTACCGCTGGGCGAGCAGCGCGGTGAACGCGTGCGGGCTGCCGGGGAAGACGCCCGCGAGCCCGTGCGGATGGTCCGCGACCAGTGCCAGCAACTCCTGTGCCCGGCCCGCGAACTGACCCGGCGACAGCATCTCGACGCGCGCGGCGAACTCGTACTCCCAGTCGCCGACCCGCTTGGCCACGCCCAGCGGCAGGGGGGTGCTGGACCCCGCGATGCACGCGACCGTCTCCGAGCAGTGGCCCCCTCCCTCCTCGAGCAGCACCTGGTGGGACGCGCCGAGAAGTCTCAACTGGAGTTTCGCGCTCGCCAGTTCCAGGTCGAGCGTGGCGAGTGCGGGGAGCGGCTCGCGCCCCAGGGCCCAGGCGAGATCGGCCGCGCGTGTATCGGTGTAGGAGGTGTTCAGGGTCGTGAGCATGGATCGGCTCCGCTGGCGCGCAAGGAGAGGGGTGCGGTCCGGCCTGCCCCGATGACACCAGGGGCACCGGCCGGAACAGCCCAGTCGAGAGGGGGCGTCCTGCGGACGACCGAGGGGCTGCGTTGGTGATTTAGAGGGAATCATGAACTGTGGTGCCGCCACAGCGTTTTTACCCAACTTCGTGGGGTTTCCATCCCTCAGAGGGCCCTACAGCTCATCTGTTCACTCACCGGTGCGCGCCCGGTCCTGACAGGCGCACACCGGTACGACACCTTCCTCCCCGGTCTCTCACATCAGCCACCACCCCCGCAGCCGCCACCGCCACCACAGCCACCGCCCCCGCCGCAGCCGCCTCCACCGCCGCACGAGGAGTGCCCACCTCCGTCACCGCCGCCGTGGCCGCCACCGTGGCCGCCGTGATGCCCGCCGGAGGAGGACCCGCCACCGGCGCCGTCCGACCCCGCCCACCAGCTCGAGTGACTCCCGCTCCCGTACGACCGCGAGGACCGACCGGACCGACCGGACCGGCCGCCGCCCCGCCCCCTGCTCACCGGCCGGTTCCTGCCCCGGCTCCGCCGTGCCCTGCCGATCACGGACCCGAGAACCAGGACCGCGACCACCGCCAGGATGATGCCGAAACCCATGGCGTCACCCTCCTTCCGTTCCCCCGAAGCGGCCCCCCGTGGGCGCCCCGTCACCCGCGTGACCCTCACGCGGTTCAGCGTGACCGGGGGATGCCCGGCCCTCCTGCGGCCCAAAGCGGAGTTGAGGAACTTCTGAGGGTCTATCAACGCGAAAGGCCCCCGACCTGCCCAGATAGGCAGATCAGGGGCCGTCGTGGTCTCACTGGGCCGTCTGTGGGCCGTGATCTTCCTCAGAGAGACGCTGGAACACGGAGTCGATGGCACGGCGGGCACGCTCGCGGCTGTCCGGCATGAGGTGCGCGTACACCCGCAGCGTCAAGGCCGGATCGGCGTGTCCCATGTACTCACTGACGGCCTTGATGTTCTCCCCCGCGTCCAGTAGCGCCGACGCGTAGAAGTGCCGCAGGGCGTGCATCCCGTGCGCGCGGGCCGACTCGTGCTTGCCGTTCTCATCCGCCTCCGGGATGAGTCCCGCAACCGCGAGAGCGGGCTTCCATTCCTTGATGTTGAAGTTGCTCCGCCACACCATGCCGCCCTGCTCAGCCGTGAAGATCAGGCGAGCGGAGACCTTCGGCCCTTCCGGCACGTTCCACGGCAGGGTGACCTCTACGGGCTTGTAGGCGTCCATGTGCGCGCGAAGGGCATCCGCCACCGAGCCGGGCAACGGCACCTCGCGCTTCTTGCCTCCCTTGGGTAGGGCGAACACGGGGTGCCCCTCAACATGCTTGATCTGTCGGACTACATGCAGGGTGCGCCCCTCGACGTCAATGGCCTCTTCAGCCAGCCCGAACACCTCCCCCTGCCGCAGGCCGCACCCGGCACCGACGTCGACCATCGCTCGATACCGCTCCAAGAGCGCCGCGCGAACGGCGAACACCTGGTCGGGCACCCACGGGACCACGAGGTGAGCGTCAGCCTTGGGCCGCCGCACGGTTCGCGCGCTGCACGGGTTGCGCGCCAACAGCGAGTCGTCGACAGCCGCGGACAGGACCGACTGAACGTCCGCGAAGATGTTCCGCGCGTAGGCGGGGCTCACGCCCGGCTTGGCTTCCAGCGCGGCGACCAGGTCGCGGATGTGCTCGGGCCGGAACGTCCCGACCGGCCGGGAGCCGAGCACCGGGTAGACGTGCAGCCGCAGGCGCCGGCCAAGCTCCTTCCGGGTCATCGGGCTTGAAGTCTTGCTGTCCAACCACTTCTCGGCGTACTGGCGGAAGGTGATCCGAACGGACTTCGGGTCGGTGTACTGACCGCGCGTCATGTCCGTTTCAACGGCGCTCAGCCACTTCTCGGCGAGCCGCTTCTGTCCGTCGCGGAAGCTCTTGGACTTCTCTGTGCCGTCGGGCCCGACGTAGCGGGCGCGGTAGCGCAGGCCGGTCCCGTAGCGGTCGGTCTTGACGCGGACGGTCTTGCCATCGGCGCCGGTCTCGGCCTTGAACCAGCGGTCTTGGATGTGGCCAGCCATGTGGGCTGTCCCCTCTCGGTAGCAGGGCGCGGCGGGGGCCCGGTGGGGTCCGTCCGGCCGGTTTCGGGGTGTGCTGGGCCTGGCCCGCTACTCGCTACGGGCCTGATCACTGGGGGTTTGGGGTGCTAGCGGGGTTGCTACCGGTAGCGGGTGGGGGTGCTACCGGTAGCACCTCTCGGCGGTGCCTCAGGGAGGCAGGGACAGGGGGTGCCGGGGGCTTTCTGACAGGGGTTTCGGGGGTGCCGGGCGGGGTGCCTCCCTGCCTCCCTGAGGGGGTGTCCGTGCTGGTCAGCGAGAGGGAGGCGGGGCAGGGAGGCGGTGAGGGAGTTCTCCCTCCCTCCCTGGCCCGACGGCCGGTGCCTCCCTGCCCCGCGGGGTGTCCGCTCGGGCCCGGCGGGGAGGCGACGGCAGGGGGTCGGAGGGACTTGCGGAGGGGGTTTCCGGGTGGGTTCCGGGGGCGCCTCCCCGCCTCCCCAAACTGCTGTTCGCGCTGGTCGGTGCGGGGGATGCGGGGTGGGGAGGCGGTGGGGGAGTTCTCCCCGCCTCCCCCGCCCGGCGGCAGGTGCCTCCCCGCGCTATTCCCGGTCGTTGCGGGGTGTTCGGCGGCGGGGTGACGCCCCCCTTTACCTCCTCTACTTCGCAGGTCGCGGGCCCTTACCTCCCCCTCTACCGGGGTAGAGGGCTCCCCTTACCCGCAGGCGGCGGGTAAGGGATTCTGCGCCGCTGAGCCGCGGGGGTGGCCGGGGGCCGGGGGTAGAGGGGGAGGGCTCTACCCGGGTCGGTTGCCGCGTGACGAAACCCGCGCCAGCTGTCCGGGTTTCGTCACGCGCCCCGGTCCCGTCCCGGTGGCTCAGGCCGCGTCGTCGAGGGCGGTCCGTTCCGCCTCCCATGCCTGCACGGCGGCGGGGTTGAAGCGGAGGTAGCGGCCGACGCGGAAGCCGGTCGGTCCGATGCGCTTGCGGCGCCACTGGTAGACGGTCTCGACGCTAGGGAGGCTGAACATGGTGACCAGGTCTTCGGGGGTGAGGTAGCGGTCAGGGAGGCCGCCGCGCAGGGTGGTGCGCAGGTCGGTCGGCTCGGTGGTGGCCATGACGGTGGTGACTCCTCGTGTCCATGGGTGTGGTGCGTGGGAGTGGTGCCGGTCGCCGTCCTAGAGAGTTGGTGTATCTCAGCGTCCGCAGCGCTCCAGCGTCCGCACGGCCGCGTTCATGCAGGTCAGTGGGGGTGAGGGGTGTGGACGCTGGTGTGGACGCTGCGGGCGCCGGACGGTTGTAGCGTCCGCAACGTCGACGTGTCCGGGCCGCTGGTGTGCGGCCCGGCCCGGAAGGCTTTCCGGCTACGTCAGGGCAGTTCAGGCGGGGTCCCGCTGTCCCCGGTCGGGGCCCGTGTCCGGCCATAGAGCGGCCTGGTCGGGTGCGGACGCTGACTCCTCTTCGTCGGGTGCGTGGGACAGGGTGAGGAGTCGGTGTCGGTGCCGGTCGCGGCTACGTTGCGTGTCGTCCACGGTGATTCCGATGGACCGCAGCAGCGGGGCGAGCCGCTTGACCCTGCCGCTTGCGCGGGTGGCGTCCTTGGGCCAGTTCGGCGGCCGGACCAGCGGCGCGGGCAGCGCTTCGAGCAACTGCCCGGCGGTGCCCTGCCAGGTGCCTACCTGGTCCACCAGGTGCGCGATGGCCATGGCGAACAGGTCGCCCTCCATCGCGTCCGTGGCGACGTTCGCCGACGTGGCCAGGTAGTCGCCCAGGGTGTTCCAGCCCTGGCTCTGGTCGACGGCCGCCAGCACGCGGGCGAAGTCGGCCATGCGCGGCATGGACTCCAGCCGTACCGACGGCAGCACCGCAAGCACGCACGCCAGCACATCGAACAGAGCCCCGAGCACCGCCGGGCGTACCGCGGCGAACGTGGCGTCCAACTCTTCCTCGGAGCGGCGCCGTTCGGAGTCGATGAGCTGGAGGTCCAGCATCAGCACCCGTTCGGCCAGGTCCCCCGCGAGGGCTCCCGCGTCGATGGTGGTCATGGCGAGCACCCGCCGGAAGGTGAGCACCACCACGTCGTCGTCGGTGTAGAGGGCGCGGTCGACCACGCCGTCGCCGGTCACCGCCTTGCACAGGGTGTCCGACAGCCACGGCGGGATCGTGCTCACGTTGTCCAGGCACAGGGCCCATGAGCTGAACGCCTGCCGTGACCACGCCTTTTCGTCCCGGGGTGGACTGCGCCGGGCGGCAGGGGACGGGTCGATGACGTTGACGGCCATCTCGGCCGCCTTGGACTTGCCCGTTCCTTGCTCGCCCTTGCAGACCAGCACCGGGTGCGGGATGTCCGGGATCCATCCCGCGACCAGCCACGCCACAAGCTGACGGAACGTGGGCTGGTCCATGTTCAGCAGCGCGTGCAGCTTGGCCAGCCCGTCACCGTCCAGCACGGGCGGGGGCATGGGTGCCATGGCTCCGGATCGGCGGAAGAGCACCGGGGCCCGGTCGACCACGTCCCAGCCCAGCCCGGAGACCACGACCGCGCGGCCGTCCGTGCTGCCGAGGTCGACCACGACCGCGCCGGACGGATCGCGGCCCACCCGCAGGTGGACAGGTACCGGGTCGGTGTCCTCCGCGATGCCCTCCAGCACGGTCATGGCGTCCGCGAGCGCGGACTGTGAGGCCACCTCGCCGGGGTAGGCGTCCGCGAACTGGCGTGCCAGACGCTGCCGCACGCCCGCCTTGCCCCTTAGCGGGAGAGCGATGTTCGGGCCGTCCAGCGCGACCGCGTACGGGCGGCCGTCGGTGGACGTGACGAACCGGTACTGCTCACGCGCCATGTCCACGATCCGCGCGGCGGCCGGCGGGGGCTTCCCGTCGTCGCCGCGGGTCGACCGGCGCGAGGCCGATCGGGTCGGGTCGGTCGGGTCGACCAGGGCCCGACTCTTGCCGGGGTGGGCGTGGCCGTTGACGGGCTTCTCGGATCGGGTCGCTGTCACGCGAACACCGCCTCTCCAGTCGGGCCCGCGCACGCCCGCACCGGGCGGGGCGCACGCAGGCAGTCGGGTCGGATCGAGGGACGCCGGTCGACCGCACGGCAGGCCGGTCGGGCCACCCGTGCGACGGTGTGACGCGGGGTGTGACGCGGCTCGTCACGCAGGTCAGGGGTAGACCGTCGCTCGATCGGGTCGGGCGACCGAACGGCCGCGAACGTCGACCGGTTGGCGTGCGCGAGTCGGGCCAGCAGGGGCCAGACGGCCGGGTCGACGGTCGGCCGGGTCGGGTCGACCCACGCCAGGACGAGCAGGGCGAGGGAGAGCGGCAGCCGGTCGGCCTTGGCCTGGTTGCAGTCGACGCACGCCAGTATCAGTGACGTGACCGACCACGACCGCCACAACGACTGAGGCACGATGTGGTCCAAAGTGGCTTCCGCCAGATCGGCGAACGGGCGGCGGCAGTACGCACAGCGCTGCCCGTGGCGGCGGGCAAGCTGTTCCTTGCGCAGCCGCCGCCGCGCCGCGTTCAGGGGGCAGTCACGGCGCACGGCTACCACTCCGCCCGCGCAGGCCGCAGCCACCGGCCGTCAGGGCCGGGCGGCGGGGTGAGCCCGATCAGGTAGCCGCCGGTGTCCGGCCGCACGATCAGCGGCGCAGGCTGGCTGCGCTCCCACCGGATGAGGTCGAATGCGAACCGGCGGCGGTGGTAGTCCGGCAGGGCCTGCCGGTACAGCCACTCACGGTCCCGGTCCCGGTCGGCTCCGCCCAGTTCCCCGGACATCACCGCACCGAGCCGGATCAGCGTCTCGGTGGGTACAGCCGTGACGCCCTCATGGATCGCACGGGCCAGCATCAGCTTGCGGCGCGGGAGCTCCCGGAAGACCGCCGACCGGTACCGGTCCAGGCTGGACAGGTAGACGGCAACACCGACCTCACCGGCCGTCATCGGACGGGAGCGGGCACCCGCGTACCAGAACGACAGGGCGAGCCGGTACGCGAACCGGCGGCACTCCGCCACCTCGGGGAACTCATCACCGCCGAGTCCCTCGAAGGTGGGCGTGATGTCCGCGATCCCCGCCGGGCCCAGCGTGTTCACGGCCGCCGTGAGCGCCACGTACAGGGCATCCGTACTGGGCACCGGAAGCGCCAGATCCTCCGCGGCCGTCTCGAACAGCGCGGCGGCTGCCTCCGCCGGGGTCAGCTCCAGCCCGCTCACGGGGATGGTGGGGAAGTCGTCGCCGTACCGGCGCCGGTCCATCTCCGAGAGGGAGACGACCGGCACCGGGGCGGACTGCACCTGCGCGTACAGGGCGTCCAGGGCGGTGGTGCTCACGCGGTCACCCCGAACACGCGGGTGACCGCTCCGGCGAGCATCTGCACGAACAGCGCCGACCTGCACTGTCCGGCCCGCGCGTTGCGGTACTCGACCATGGCGCGCTCGCCGTTGATCTCCAGCGTGCGCGTGTTCGTGTCGATCACCGCGAACTGAAGCGAGTCGGCAATTGCCTCGTCGTCCTCCAGTTCTTCGAACAACAGGCTCAGACCCGGCGTGTAGAGCAGCAGACCCAGGATCTCCGCGAACGACAGGCACATGCGTACCTGCACCTCGGCCCGCACCGGCTCACCCGGCTCCGGACCGCCGAAGATCTCTACTCCCTCACGCAGGCCGACGGCCGACACGGACGGGGAGGGCGCAACGAGAATTCCAGGCATGATGGACGTACCCCTTCTATGGGTGTGGGAGCGGCGTTCTGACTTGGCGGTTGGGCGCCGCTCTTTCCTTGCCGTGCATGACCTAGGGTGTTCTAGGTGGCCTAGGTTGTCAACCGGTTCGGTTAGGTGTCTTAGGTCGACCTAGGCGGTAGCCTCGTTCTATGGCCTTGAAGACTGATGACCCGCGTCCGCCGTATGTGCAGGTCGCGGATGAACTCCGCAGAGAGATCCAGGCTGGCCGCTACAAGCCCGGTCAGAAGCTGCCGTCCTTGCGGGAGCTCTCCGAGCGCTTCGACATCGCGCCCATGACGGCCACCAATGCTCTCCGCGCGCTACGTGAAGACGGACTGGTGATGGGGGTTCCTGGTCGGGGCACCTTCGTTCGTGCAGAGAGCGCGTCCAACCCCACCGTGTCGGACACCGACCAGGTGGCTCAGCTGGCCGACCGAGTGCAGACGCTTGAGACCACCGTGAGCGACCTCATCGAACGGCTCGCGCACCTTGAGGGGCAAAGGCCGGCCGACGGGGCAGAGGACTGACGGTCCATCACCGGTGTTCGCAGCCGTAGTCATTGAGTGCATGCCTCTCGTGTAGGTTCCGGATCGACACGAACAGCAAAGACCAGGTCCGGCCTGTGATTGCAGGCTGAGACTCGATCACTCACAACTCACTCACGGACACAGGGGGAGAGATGGCGAGCGAGGTCCCGGCAGAAGAGCCGTTCATTGCCGAACTCAAGCGTTGGCGGGATGTGAGAGGGATGTCTCAATCCGCCCTGGCCAAGTCGGTTGGCTACACACCGTCTTACGTTTCCAAAGTAGAGAGCGGGCAGCAACGGCCGTCGGTCAGCTTCGCAGACGAATCCGATCGTGTCCTGCGTGCTGGAGGAGCAATCCGGCGCAGCTTCGCAGAACTTGAGGCACGCGGCCGTAATGGCGGCATCACGCCCCACACCCACAAGCCGGATCCATCACACGGTCTAGCGCAACCGACCAGCATCGTCGTAGAGCACGAAGATGCAGAACTCTTCTACTCTGACCAGACGTACCGAGCCACGCAGCGGCGAAAACTCTACAACGCAAGCTCTGACCCTATTGCGCGATATCTAATTCGGATCTCCGTAGACCGGCACCCGGGAAATCCGGAACGCTCTAACCGACTCTATCGAGAGAATCCCCTGACATGGGAAGAGCTGGGCTTAACCGCTAGCATCGGCGGTGAACCCATCGGTTGGCGCATCCAGCACGACCGAGACGCCTTTAAAGAGCTATGACTTCTCTTCGAAAACGACTACGGCCGCTATCCGTTGTATCCGGGCGAGACGGCTTGGCTGGAATACTCGTACACAGTCAGCGACCACAAATGGGGGACCTGGTTTCAGCGTGCCATTCGCCTCCCCACTAATCACCTCAGCGTACGTCTAGACTTCCCCGCAGCGCTCGATCCTGTGGTGTGGGGCACAGAGACAACCATGACAGCTGAAGCGTTCCCATTCCGTACCGCTATCCAACGCGACGATTCCGGCGATCGGCGCATCTTCTCTTGGAGCACCGAGGAACCACCGCTACACGCCCGCTTCCGGCTTGAGTGGAAATTTCGCGCCCACCCGAACACCGAGGAGAGCGGTCCCGACATGTCGCCCGTCAGCGCAAGTCAGAAAATGCAGAGCATCGGAATCCTCCAGGAAGGGGATCCGATCCTCTCTCGCACAGCGCGCCCCTTTACACTGCCGGAAGAAGCAGAGGACGCACGGCGAGTTGTCGCCGAACTCGCATCCGCCGCCGACCGGGCCGACTCCATTCACGTCTTCAGCAAGGGGCTGGGAGTAGCCGCGCCGCAAATCGGAATTGACCGCGCCGCCGCTATCGTCCGAACACCAGACGGTGAATCCATCACCCTGCTCAATCCACGCATCATCGAAGAATCCGCGCAGGTAGACGAACAGTACGAGGGATGCTGGAGTTTCTTCGACGTGCGCGGAATGGTGCCCCGCCCGCTCAGTATCACCGTTGAGCACCAGGACGTTAACGGCGAGCGGCGTATTACTATCTTCGAACGCGGGGTCGCCAGGCTCGTTGCGCACGAAATCGACCATCTTGACGGCGTCCTCTACCGGAAAAAGATGCGGCCCGGAGCGGAGCCGATCCCGGTAGCCGAATATCGAGGAACCGGGCGCGGCTGGCAGTACCGGCACGAGGACGACAGCAAAGCCCAATGAGGTGCGGCCTACGGCCGCGCGACCCTTGGCAGCTCGCTCCGCTCGCGCGCGGCAGCGCTCAGGAGCTCCCGACGGCCGTCGCGCTCTTGCGGTGCAAAGGGCGCAGAACGAAGAGACCACCCGCGCGATGGGGTGGTCTCTTCGCCGTTCGAAGCGTCAGGTTCGCAGCCCGTACAAGAAAGAGGAGCACCACGGCCGGGCGTGCTCTTCTTGCTCGTGCGTCCGCAGCGTCCGCAACTCTCTCCCCCCTAAGAGCTGCTTTGACCTGCGAAAATACACTCTTAGTGGCAGAGAGTGACCGGACGCTGCGGACACTAGCGGACGCTAGCGATTTTTGTTCAGCGTCCACAGGAAAGCGCAGGTCGGATGGGGTGAGCAATGCTCGCTGGACGCTGCGGACGCTGTCTTTCTCTAATCTCTAGTAAGAGAGAGAAGGAAGGCTCTTCAGGAGGGGGCAGGTTCGCGGTACCAACGGCCGCCCTCCCCCGCGTTGAAGAGCCTTGGGAGCATTCCAAGGGGGAGGGGCCCGGCGACACCTGCCCGCGTCTGCCGTCTGCCCCCTGGAAGGCCCTCAGGACGGCCTTTACCGTCGGGGCGGGCCGGACGCTGTCCGGGGGAGGTAAAAGCCGTCCTGACGCGCGCCAGAGAGCCCCGCAGCCGCGAACGGTGCTTGCCACAGACGGCGGCCAGCGCGCGAGCGTAGCGAGCCCAGAGACGCGCGGCCGTAGGCCGCTCCTTCTTGTCCTTCACCGCACAGCGGCCTACGACCCGCCACAGCGGCACGCCCCGCTAGCAGCCCCGGCACCCCCACAAAGACGCCCGACGGGGCGGATCTGGGGTACTGCCTGGACGGGCTGCTAGCCGCTAGCTTGCTGGTCAACCACGGTTTGAGCCGCTAGCGGTGCTGCTAGACCCAGCACCCCTTGCAACTAGACCTAGCGGCTCTCGGGGCCCAGATTCGGGCCGTCTGTGGGCCGTACGAGGGTGGCCGACGACGGCAGATGACGACAGATGACGACGGCCCTCCCCCAGCTCAGAGGGGGTGCGTCGGGCATCGACACAGGTGCTCACACCCGAAGGTGAGTTGAGGAACTCCAGAGCTTCGGCGCAGGATGACCGGCATGACCACCAGCGGACGCCCTTTCCTCAACCGCCGGCTCGCCGAGTTCGGGACGACGATCTTCGCCGAGATGTCGGCGCTGGCCCTGCGGACAGGGTCGATCAACCTGGGGCAGGGTTTCCCCGACACGGACGGCCCCGACGAGGTGCGCGAGGCGGCCGTACGGGCGCTGCGCGACGGCCGCGGCAACCAGTACCCGCCGGGGCCGGGCGTCCCGGAGCTGCGCACGGCGATCGCGGAGCACCAGCACCGCCGCTACGGCCTCGCCGTCGACCCCGACACGGAGGTCCTGGTCACCGCGGGTGCCACGGAGGCGATCGCGGCGGCCCTGCTGGCCCTGCTGGAGCCCGGTGACGAGGTGGTCGCGCTGGAGCCGTACTACGACTCGTACGCGGCGTGCATCGCGATGGCGGGCGGCCGCCGGGTCCCCGTCACCCTGCGCCCCCACGACGGGGCGTTCCGCCTGGACCTCGACGAACTGCGCGCCGCGGTCACGGACCGGACCCGGCTGCTGCTGATCAACACCCCGCACAACCCGACCGGCACGGTCCTGACCCGCGACGAGCTGGCCGCGATCGCCGCCCTCGCGGTGGAGCGGGATCTGCTGGTCGTCACCGACGAGGTGTACGAGCACCTGGTCTTCGACACCTCCGAGCACGTACCGCTGGCGACGTTCCCGGGGATGCGGGAGCGCACGGTGACGATCAGCTCGGCCGGCAAGACGTTCTCGTTCACGGGCTGGAAGGTCGGCTGGGTGACCTCGACCCCGGAGCTGGTCACCGCCGTCCGCTCGGCGAAGCAGTTCCTCACGTACGTGAGCGCCGGCCCGTTCCAGTACGCGATCGCCGAGGCGCTGCGCCTGCCGGAGTCGTACTTCGAGGGGTTCCGCGCCGATCTGGAGGCCAAGCGCGACCTGCTGGCGGCGGGGCTGCGCACGGCCGGGTTCGAGGTCTTCCGGCCGCAGGGCACGTACTTCATCACCACCGACATCACCCCCTTCGGCGAGAAGGACGCCTACGCCTTCTGCCGCGCCCTCCCCGAACGCTGCGGCGTCGTCGCCATCCCGAACTCCGTCTTCTACGACGACCCCGACGCCGGCCGCAGCCAGGTCCGCTTCGCCTTCTGCAAACGCGAGAACGTCCTCACCGAAGCAGCCTCCCGCCTCCGTAAGGCCTTCAACGGCTGAACGGCGGGTGGGCCTGGTGAGTCGTCACTTCCAGGCCTTGATGAGGTCCTCGGATGTCAGACTGAGGACGCCTTGTGCGGCGCTTCCACTGCGGGCGACAGCAAGCAGTGGAGTGGAGTCGTCAGCACCGGGCAGTTGCCCGCGATGCGTGATGAGACGAGCAAGGTCACGATCGTCGAATCGTGCGCTCTCCAGCCATTTGACCGATCCGACAAAGGTGATCTTCTTGGCAATGGGCGAACGGTCGGCACCCACCAGGTCGATCTCCGGATCGTTCGTGCGGGTCCAGTAGCCACCGATCACCTGCGTGCCTTCGGGCAACTGCTCGTCGGTCAGGCGCCACAGGGCTTCGCGGATCACAGGTTCGACGGCCCGGCCGCGCCACGATGTCCAGCTGGTGCGGATGGATGCGAGCACACGGTCGCCGCGACCTCGTTCGATCACGGGAATGCCGGGTCCGATGAAGGAAAGCCAGAAGCGCAGGTAAGGGTCATCGATGCGGTAGCGGGTCTCGCGACTGGGCCTGGTGGACAGCGGTAGATCTGCCGCGACCATGCGGCGCGTGGTGAGAACTTCGAGGGACCGTTTCACGGAGCCCGGGTTGAGATCGCCGGCCGCACGGCCGATGAGAGTGAAGGTACGTTCGCCGTGTCCGATGGCACCCAGAACGACGCGGGCTTGGGCCTCGGTGGGAAACTCCGCGGCCAGGGTGCGCTCACCACTGACGAGGAGCGCCGAGGTCGGACGGAGCAGCGCATGTTCCAGGTACTCCCACAACGTGCCGCCGCGGGGCCACTCCTCGAGGATGAGCGGCAACCCGCCCGAAACCAGATAGGCGTCGAAGGCGTCTGCGGGGTCCAAGTCCAGCATGGTGCCGACCTCGGCAGGATTGAGCGGAGGAACCACCATCTCCGTGCCGCGCTGATAGAACGGCCGACCGTACGAGTTGAGCTGTTCCATCATGGCGAGGTCGGAGCCGACGAGGACCAGCAGAACGGGGAGCTTGGACAGCGTGCGGTCGAACGCTTTCTGCAACGAGCCCTCGAAGCCGGGATCCTCGCGTACGAGGTAGGGCATCTCGTCGAGCACGACCACGCTCGGCGTGTCCCTGGGCAGGAGGCCGGCCAGCAGGCTCAAAGCCGCGTCCCAGTTCTGCGGAGTGGCGAAATCCGCGACCCGGTCGGCGTCAGCGAGGGGAGAAGCAGCGAGCTCGGTCGTGAAACCTTCCAGTTCCTCGGACTTCGGCCCTCCGACAGCGGTGAAGAAGACGTGCGGGATTCCCTGCCGTTCCAAGAACTCCTCCACCAGGCGGGATTTGCCGACGCGTCGACGCCCTCGGATCAACACGGCTCGACCAGGCCGCCCCCCTCGCCCGCCGCCCCTGACGCCCTCCAGCAGCTCGTCAAGGAAGCCGAGCTCCCTGCGCCGTCCCACGAATCCGTCCATGCCTGAGCCACCTCGTGCGTAGCATTCACCCAGCCATGAAACTTTCTTTCATGAAAGTTGCTTTGATGCAACCCGGAATCCCGAACGGGTGGGTCGAGCTGGTGAACGCTCGAAAAATAGGTGGGGGAACAAGGCGTGGCCCGGGTCACGGGCACCGCGGATCCGGTCACGGCGGTGCGCTCGGCCAAGCAGTTCCTGACGTACGTCAGCGCGGGCCCGTTCCCGTACGCGGTCGCCGAGGCGCTCGCGCTGCCGGACAGCCGCTTCGAGGCGTTCCGCGCGGACATGCCGGCCAAGCGGGACCTCCTGGCGACGGGGCTGGCGGACGCCGGTTTCGAGGTGTTCCGGACGGCCGGCACGTACTTCATCACCACCGACATCCGCCCCCTCGGCGAGAGCGACGGCTTCGCCTTCTGCCGCGCACTGCCCGAACGGGCGGGCGTGGCGGCCATCCCGAACGCCGTCTTCTACGACCACCGCGAAGCCGGCGCGCCCTTCGTACGGTTCGCCTTCCGCAAGCAGACCGAGATGTTGACAGAGGCGGCGGAACGGCTCCGCAAGGCATTCGCGGGCCGACCGGCGCCTTGCGGGACCGGTCGACGCGTTCCGCGCCGCCTGGCATGCCTCGCCCGCCCGGCGCTCTCGCTCCGGGGCCGTCGTTTCGGCGCTTGCCGCACCGGCAGGGGCAGACGTACAATTTTCTGTACGTGAAAGGGGGTCGATCGTGAAGACCATGACGTATTCCGAGTCGCGCGCACGATACGCCGAGGTGCTCAACTCCGTCACCGACGACCGCGAAGAGGTCGTCATCACCCGGGCCGGCCATGAGCCGGTCGTCATCGTCTCCCTTGAGGACTACGAGTCCCTGAAGGAGACGGCGTACCTGTTGCGCAGTCCGGCCAACGCCCGGCGCCTGCTCGCGTCCATCGACGAACTGGAGAACGGCGGCGGCACCGTGCGCGAGCTGGCGACCGACGAGTAAGGGCCGCGCGTTGAAGATCACCTTCTCCTCCCGTGCCTGGGAGGACTACCTGTGGTGGCAGCTTCAGGACCGGAAGATCCTGAAGCGCATCAACACACTCATCACGGACATCACCCGGAACGGCAACGAGGGCATCGGCAAACCGGAACCGCTCAAGCACGGATTCCAGGGCTACTGGTCGCGCCGCATCAACGACGAGCACCGGCTGATCTACAAGGCCACCGAGGACGGCGTCCTGATCGCACAGTGCCGCTACCACTACGAAAGCTGACGGAACTCGGGAGTCGGGCACAGCACCCTTCTCACGGCTTGCCCCGTCGCCGCACACGAATAGGTGTGTGAACACGGTGTCGGCTGGGTGACCTCGACCCCGGAACTGGTCGCGGCGGTGCGATCGGTGAAGCAGTTCCTGACGTACGTCAGCGCGGGACCGTTCCCGTACGCGGTCGCCGAGGCGCTGCGCCTGCCGGAGTCGTACTTCGAGGGGTTCCGCGCCGATCTGGAGGCCAAGCGCGACCTGCTGGCGACGGGGCTGCGCACGGCCGGGTTCACGGTCTTCCGGCCACAGGGCACGTACTTCATCACCACCGACATCACCCCCTTCGGCGAGAAGGACGCCTACGCCTTCTGCCACGCGCTCCCGGAGCGCTGCGGTGTCGTCGCCATCCCCCACTCCGTCTTCTAAGACGACCCCGAAGCCGGCCGCAGCCTGGTCCGCTCGCCTTCTGCAAGAAGGACGGCGTCCTCCAAGAGGCGGCCGACCGCCTGCGGCACCTGGACGGCTGAGTTCACATGGTCTTCGTACCGAAAGGGCCTTCGCGACGCGGTGCCGACGTCGCCGGCCACAAGACCGCTGAGGCTATTCGGTGTCTTTCGGGTGTCGCGGGGAGGCGTACACGAGGATCACGGTCGAGGTGTCCGGGCTGACCAGGTAGCGGACCCTGCCGCCACTGGTGATTTCGTATTCCCACTGTTCCAGCTCGGAGCCCTTCCATTCCCTGGTGGCGTGTCTGCCTCGGAGCTGGTGCTGGCGGTTCCAGTTGGCCCGCGACAGCGGGTCGGTGCGAAGGGTTTCCAGGCAGCGGTGCGCGTTCGGCAACGCCACCCGGCACAGTTCCTCCCAGCCGGTCGCGGCTTCCGTCGTCCCGTGGATGACGTTCCAGCCGCTCAGCGGAGGGACGCTGACCCGATCGCCTTTCTTCGGGCTCACTCGTGCACCTCGACCGGGCCGAGGTCGACACCGCCGAGCGGACGGAGTGCTTCCCTGAGCTGGTCAGGGTCGGCGTTGATGCGGGCGGTCGCCCGCCACGAGACGATCACTCGGTGCACAGCCTCCCTGGCGCCCAGTTCAGCGGCGTCAGACAGCGCTTCCAGAAGCTCGACGGTGAATTCCCGGACTTCCTCGGCGTCCAGGTGGCGCACCCACGGGAACACCTCGGGCAGCGCGAGCAAAACCGACTTGGCGCCGTCGTCCTGCTTCAGCAGCGCGAGGAACAGCCGGGACGCCGTGGTCAGGTTCTCCTCGGTGCGTTCTGCGTGTATGGCCGTGGTCAACACCATGTCGGGCGCGTCTCGGTGCGTGACACGCAGGCATCCCAGGGCGGCGGCCCTGGCGGCGACGGCCTTCGGGTTCCGCGACAGATCGGTGAACGAGACGGACTCCGATGCGAACTCCATGGGTGCGATGCTCATACTCAGACCGTACTCTGATTGCGTTCTGATTTCCATCGCGCGAGGTGGGCAGCACCTGAACGCCCTACTCCCGCGCCAGGGCCCGCCCCATCCGACGAAATAGGTGCATGAACACGGAGTGGCCTGGGTGACGTCGTCGCCGGAGCTGGTGACCGCCGTCCGCTCGGCGAAGCAGTTCCTCACGTACGTCAGCGCCGGCCCGTTCCCGTACGCGGTCGCCGAGGCGCTGCGCCTGCCGGAGTCGCACTTCGAGGGGTTCCGCGCCGATCTGGAGGCCAAGCGCGACCTGCTGGCGGCGGGGCTGCGCACGGCGGGGTTCGAGGTCTTCCGGCCGCAGGGCACGTACTTCATCACCACCGACATCACCCCCTTCGGCGAGAAGGACGCCTACGCCTTCTGTCACGCGCTCCCGGAGCGCTGCGGTGTCGTGGCGATCCCCCACTCCGTCTTCTACGACGACCCCGGAGCCGGCCGCAGCCTGGTCCGCTTCGCCTTCTGCAAGAGGACCGGTGTACTCGACGAGGCCGCGAACCGCCTGCGACGCCTCGCCTCCTGACCGCACGCCGGGCCTCCGGCCGTCTCCGGCGTGCCGGTGCCCCCGTTGCGGTGGCAGGCACGGGGGCACCGGCGGAGGAAAGGGGCCGCCGGTCAGTTCTTGATGGTGTAGGAGTCCCCGTAGGTCTTCCAGGTCAGCGGCGGATCGAGGTCCAGGTTGCCGGCCTTGAGGAAGACGCGCTGTTCGGTGTCGACCCGGCTGGTGTCGTCGTGGGCCGCCTCGGTGAGCATCGCGGCCTTGCGCGCGTCAAGGAAGGCGTTCAGGTAGGTGGTCTCGTCGCCGCCCTGCGCCGGGGTCTTCGCCTTCTTCATGGCGGCCTTGCGGATACCGCCGAAGCTGACGCCGTCGTCACCCGGGCCGTGCATCACGATGGCGTCGTAGTAGATGAACTGGCCCAGTGCGCGCAGGCCGTCCGCCTTCGCCTGCTTGACCGACGGGTCGAAGTAGACGCGGTCGCGCTCGTTGTTCTGGGCGGTCCGGAAGACGGTGTCCTTGGCGGCGGTCCTCCAGTCGCTGACGAAGGCGTCGCCCAGGCCGCTGTGGGAGTCCGTGCCGTCGACCTTCTTCAGCGCGGGCAGGTACTTGGCGAGCGGGTTGCCGGGCTCGGCGTCGGTGTACGCCTGCACCAGCTCCAGCATGTCGCCGGTGCCGGAGCAGAAGCCTATGATGCCGGCCGTGTAGCCGCGGCCGTCACCGATGTCCTCGATGTACGCGTACTGGGCCTTCCAGTCCAGCGAGGAGTTCTCGGCGGAGCTGACGAGCTCCATCGCGATCTCCTTCTTGCGCACGTCGTCCAGACCGGTTCCGGAGGCGGCGGTCGCGGTGGCCGACGCGGTGGGCTTGGCGGTCGCCGACGTCGGCGCCGATGCGGTGGCGGTGGGCTTGGCGGTCGGTGTCGCGGACGGGGACGGGGCGGACCCCGGGGACGACTTGACCGTGGCGATGTTGGTCAGGCCCTTTCCTCCCCCCGTGGCGGTGTTGGAGGTGGTCACCGTGTTCTTCGTGGCGCACCTGCTGTTGTCGGTGACGTCGATGCCGTAGCCGGGGGCGCCGGACAGGGTGAACCTGTTGCCGCTGAAGGCGTTGCCGCAGCCGTAGGCGGCGTACACGTTGTGGACCTGGAAGCCGTCGGTGTACGGGTGGCTGACGGTGTTCGCGGAGACGGTGTAGCCGTCGCCCTTGACGTCGATCGTCGAGTCGCCGGAGTTCTGGTTCTTCTCGCCGGTGCCGTCGAGGGTGTTGCCGCTGATCGTGCCGGCCCTGGTGCCCTCCTTGACGTCGATGCCCTCGGCGGCCACGTTCGGGCCGATGCGGTTGTCCAGGACCTGGACGTGGTCGGACGCGTCCACGCCGGCCGGCCCGGCGAACTGGTCCCAGTTGCTGTGGGCCGAGCCTATGTAGACGCCCTCGCCGTACTGCGGGGCGGTGGTACCGGTGTCGTGCACGTACGAGTTCCGGATCACCCCGTAGGAGCTGCCCGCGCGGAAGTGCACGCCCTCGTAGCCGATGTGGTGGACGGTCACCGCGTCGAGGGTGACGTGCGAGGAGGCATCCATGACGATGCCCTTCTTCGCGTTGTCCACGGTGAAGCCGCTGAGGTTCCAGTACGGCGCGCCCTTCAGCCACAGCCCGTAGCCGTTGCCGCCGCTGGAGGTGAGGACGGCGCCGGCGCCTCCGGACAGGGTGATCGGAGCCGAGGCGGTGCCGGCGGTGGTGATCTCGAACCGGCCTGAGTAGGTGCCGTCGGCCAGCTTGATGGTCGTGCCGGGCTTCGCCCCCGCCAGCGCGGACCGCAGCTGCGCGGAGGTCGCGACGCCGACCGTCGTGGTGCCCGGGGCGGAGGTCGCCATCGCCTGGATACCGGTGAACGCGAGGGCGCCCGTACCGAGCACCGCGGCTCCGGTGATCACCGCGGGGTGCTTGATGCCACGACGCCGGTGGCCGTGTGGACGAGGGGCCATGAGGAAGGTCTCCTATGGTTTCCCGGGCGGGAGCGGGCCGGTTGTGCCGTGTGGGCACCCGGGCCTCACCACCGCCTCGGCGGGGACTGTCCGGTGGTCCGGCCGGGCGGTCGGACCACTGGCGGAGGAGCCTGCACGGGGTACGGCGGACTCCTGCAATGGGAAACAAACTTTCCGATTACGGAGCCAGATCCTGGCTCCGCTGTCGGAGGCACGTCAACCGCAACGGAACCGCCCCTCCGCCGCCCCCGAAGCCCGGCCCGCCGCGTCGGCCGAGCCTCACCCCGATCCTTCCAGCGCCCCTGACCAGCAACTTCCCGCCTTCCCGCCGGCAACTCCGAACCCGCCCGTCCCCTCGGCCCGGTCCCGTCCGAGGGGGGAACCCGACCGTCCCTAACGCGATTTACGGCCGTCTTAAGGCGGGCTTGACTCTCGCGGGATCCTCCGGGAACGGGTCGTCCGCGGTGGCCGGGCCCCTCGTCACCGCCGGCATCGGCCCCGCCGGCCGGACCGGCGGCCTCGTCACGGGCACGGTGGATTGTTCGGGCGTTGATCGGTTGATTGCATCCGCCTGCCCTGTATTGCCCCGTCTCCCGCCGCCGCCACAGGCTGTTGCCCGGCAACCGGCCGGTCCACCGCAGGGGAGCGGACCGGCCCCACCCACCTCGACCAGACGGGAAGCGCCCATGCAGCCGGACAAGCCGAACAAGCCGGACAAGCCGAAACCGAAGTCCTGGAAGTCCCTGCTCGCCTGCCTGGTCATGGCAGGAGCGCTCTTCGCCGCCGCACCGCCTCGGTCTCCGCCGACGTCCTGCCCTCCTACGGTGTCAACCTCCACAACCTCGACGCGGGCGGCCGGTGCATCGGCATCTCGGGCGGCTACGCCGGCGACTGGACCTGCACCGGCAACGCCGACCGGTTGTGGCACTCCGGTTCGCTCGATGCGGGCGGCTGGTTCCAGGTGGTCAACGGCAACAGCGAGTGCCTCGCCGTCAGCGCCGGCAGCACGTCACAGGGCGCGCTCGTCCGTACCTGGACATGCAACGGCGGGGCCGACCAGTACGGGAAGTGGTCCGTCTACAGCGGGGACCACCACCACCTGATGAACTACGAGTCCGGTCTCGCCGTGGGCGTCCAGAGCGGCTCGACAGCCAACGGGGCCTCCCTGGTCCTGTGGGCGGCCCAGGGACACGCCGACCAGCTCTGGTACCGAGCCGCCACGGCCCGGCGCCCGGCACTCCGCCGGGCGCCGTTCCCGGGGAGGCTCACCGCACCCGGCAGTTCACCTCGGCGGCGTCCGCGGCGATGCCGTCGGCGGTGCGGCCCCGGTCGGACAGTCTGACGATCAGGGGGTCGGCGGCGAAGGAGTAGGTGCCGGGGACGTCGACCCACTGCCCCTGCCGGGCGCGCTGGTCGACGGTGAAGGTGCCGAGGGGGGTCTTCTGCGGTCCGGCGGTGACGGAGTAGTACGCCTTCTCCGTGCCGACCCGGGTGGCGTCGCCGCGCGGGATGTACAGGCGCAGCGTGCACACGGTCGTGCCCTTGCCCAGGCCGGTCCGGAAGATCCACAGGAAGCGGTCGTGTCCCGGGCGGTCGGTGCCGCTGCCGGGCGTGTAGCGGAACAGCCCCTCGCAGCTCTGGCCCGCCCAGCCGCCGTCCTCGGACAGGAACCAGCCGCTGGCACCGCCCTGCTCGGAGGGATTGCCGTTGGTGTTCCAACCGTGGCCGGAATGGCAGTCCTCGGCGGCGATCACGGAGTAGCCGGCGGTCCGCCCGGCCACGGCGGCCTTGGCCGTCCCGCGCGCGCCGGCCGTGTCCCCGTCCCCCGCGTCCCACCGCACGGTGACGGCCGCGGTGACGGCGGCCAGCACCACCGCGGCCCCGGCCACGGCGAGCACCCGGCGCCGGGCCCACGGCCACGGCGCCCGAAGCCACCGCGGCCCGGCGGGTTCGCCGGGAGCGGCGGGATCAGCGGAATCGGTACCGGGCCCGGACGGGGGCCCGGAAGGGAGCAGCACCGTGCTCATGGTGGTCCGGCCGGCAGCGGTCTGATCGGCAGCCGCCGTGCGCCCGGCGGCGCCCCCGGCCGGCCGGCTCGCCATCGCCCGGGCCGTGGCGGTCCAGCGCCGCTCCCACTCGGCGGTGTCGCCCCCGCACGCGGCGGCGTACGCCAGCGTGACCTCCCGGGAGGGCAGCTTGCGCCCGCTCGCGGCGGTCGACAGCACCGACTGGGAGTAGTTCGCCCGCCGGGCCAGCTCGCGGTAGCTGGGGTCGCCGGCGCGCCTGCGCAGCTGCCGCAGCTCGTACGCCAGCGAGGCGAGCGGCCCCGACCCGGGGTCGATGGGAATCTCCGGCCTGCCCACGTCCAGCACTCCGTACAGGTCCGACACCGTTGGCAACACCTGTATGAAACGGCAAACCGCACCCCCGGACAACGACGCAACAGGCCAACTCGGCCGCGCCGGTCCCCGCACGGCAAGAGCCCGGTCCTGGCGCCTCCCTGGGACGGGTGGGGCCTGGCCGGGCTCTCGGCGGGGCGGGGTGCGGAGTCACTCCTCGTCGGAGTCGTCCTCGCCGTCGCCCTCGGGGGCGTCCGATTCGTTGACCTCCTGCTCCAGGCCGAGCTGCTCGACCAGCCACTTGTCGAACTCGATCGCGGCCCGCACCCAGCTGACCGTGGAGGAGACGAAGTGGTTGAGGTCGACGCCCGTGCCGATCAGCATCTGGGCCTCACCGATGAGACGGACGGTGCCGTCGTCATGCGTGTGGGTGTAGACCTTGGGCCACAGCGTCCGGCGGTTCCAGTCGTCGATGGACTCGAGGAGCTGCGACTTCTCGTCGATCTTGTGCGGACGGTCGTAGAAGGTCCGTACGGAGAAGACCGCCTGTTCGGCCTCCCCACGGAACATGAAGTACGTACGGAACTGCTCCCACGGCGCCGCGAGGTCCCCCTCGTCGTCGACGACGTACTTGAGCTCCATCTGGTCGAGGAGCTGCTTCACGAGGTCCTGATCCGGGACGACGGGGCCCGCCGGTCCTTGGGGCTGCGGCTCGGGCTGGCCCCCGAAGTTCGGAATCGAGGACGGATCGATGGTCACCGTGTTTTTCCCTTCGTACGGATTCCGCCATCCTCCCTCATGCGGGGAGGGGAGTGGCAACCCCGGCGGGGGTGCCGGGGCCGCGGTGACCCGATCCGGTCAGCGGGCGGCCCGCCGCGGCCTCCTCACAGCGTCTTCCCCGTCGCCGGGCCCACGATCAGCCCCTCCCCGAACGTGTCCACGCGGACCGTGTCGCCGTCCTTGACCTCGCCGGCGAGGATCTCCCGGGCCAGCCGGTCGCCGATGGCGGTCTGGACGAGGCGGCGCAGCGGGCGCGCGCCGTACGCCGGGTCGTTGCCCTCCTCGGCGAGCCACTCCAGGGCCTCGGGGGTGATCTCCAGGCTGAGCCGGCGCTCGGCCAGCCGGGCCGCGAGCCGGTCGATCTGGAGGCGGGCGATACGGCCCAGCTCCTCCTTGCTGAGCGCGGAGAACACCACCAGGTCGTCGAGACGGTTGAGGAACTCCGGCTTGAAGGAGACCCGGACCACCTCCAGAACCTGCTGCTTCTTCTCCTCCTCGCTGGTCACCGGGTCCACCAGGAACTGGCTGCCCAGGTTGGAGGTGAGGACCAGGATGGCGTTGCGGAAGTCGACCGTACGACCCTGCCCGTCCGTCAGGCGGCCGTCGTCCAGCACCTGGAGCAGGACGTCGAAGACCTCCGGGTGGGCCTTCTCCACCTCGTCGAGCAGCACCACGCTGTACGGGCGGCGGCGCACCGCCTCCGTGAGCTGGCCGCCCTCCTCGTAGCCGACGTAACCGGGCGGCGCGCCGACCAGGCGGGCGACGCTGTGCTTCTCGCCGTACTCCGACATGTCGATACGGACCATGGCCCGCTCGTCGTCGAAGAGGAAGTCGGCGAGCGCCTTCGCGAGTTCGGTCTTGCCGACACCCGTCGGACCGAGGAAGAGGAACGAGCCGGTGGGGCGGTCCGGGTCGGCGATCCCGGCGCGGCTGCGGCGTACGGCGTCGGAGACGGCCCGGACGGCCTCGGACTGGCCGATCAGCCGCTTGCCGAGCTCGTCCTCCATGCGCAGCAGCTTCTGCGTCTCGCCCTCCAGGAGACGGCCGGCCGGGATGCCGGTCCAGGACGCGACGACGTCCGCGATGTCGTCGGGGCCGACCTCCTCCTTGACCATGGTGTTGCGGGCGACCTCCTCCTCGGCCTCGGTGGCCTCGGCCAGGTCCCGCTCCAGGGCGGGGATCTCGCCGTAGAGCAGCTTGGAGGCGGTGTCGAAGTCGCCGTCGCGCTGGGCCCGTTCGGCCTGGCCGCGCAGGTCGTCGAGGCGTTCCTTCAGCTCGCCGACCCGGTTCAGGGACTGCTTCTCCTTCTCCCAGCGGGCGTTGAGGCCGCGCAGCTCCTCCTCCTTGTCGGCGAGGTCGCGGCGCAGCTTCTCCAGGCGCTCCCGGGAGGCCGCGTCGGTCTCCTTGGCGAGGGCCAGCTCCTCCATCTTCAACCGGTCGACGGAACGCTGGAGTTCGTCGATCTCGACGGGCGAGGAGTCGATCTCCATCCGGAGCCGGGAGGCGGCCTCGTCGACGAGGTCGATGGCCTTGTCGGGCAGGAAGCGGGAGGTGATGTAACGGTCGGAGAGGGTGGCCGCGGCGACCAGCGCGCTGTCCGCGATCTGCACCTTGTGGTGGGCCTCGTAGCGGCCCTTGAGCCCGCGCAGGATCGCGATGCTGTCCTCGACGGACGGCTCGGCGACCAGCACCTGCTGGAAGCGCCGCTCCAGCGCCGGGTCCTTCTCGATCCGCTCGCGGTACTCGTCGAGCGTGGTCGCGCCGACCATGCGCAGCTCGCCGCGGGCCAGCATCGGCTTCAGCATGTTGCCGGCGTCCATCGCGGAGTCGCCGCCCGCGCCCGCGCCGACGACGGTGTGCAGCTCGTCGATGAAGGTGATGATCTGGCCGTCGGAGTCCTTGATCTCGGCGAGCACCGTCTTCAGGCGCTCCTCGAACTCGCCGCGGTACTTCGCGCCGGCGACCATCGCGCCCAGGTCGAGCGCGACCAGCCGCTTGTCCTTGAGGGACTCCGGCACGTCGCCCTTCACGATCCGCTGGGCGAGGCCCTCCACGACGGCCGTCTTGCCGACGCCGGGCTCGCCGATGAGGACGGGGTTGTTCTTGGTGCGCCGCGACAGCACCTGCACGACCCGCCGGATCTCCTGGTCCCGCCCGATGACCGGGTCGAGCTTGCCCTCACGGGCGGCGGCGGTGAAGTCGGTGCCGAACTTCTCCAGGGCCTTGTACTGCCCCTCCGGGTCGGCGTTGGTCACCCGGCGTCCGCCGCGCGCCTTGCGGAACGCCTCCTGGAGCTTCGCGGCGCTCGCGCCCTGCCGGGTGAGCACCTCACCGGCGGCTCCGCCCTTCGCCGCGATGCCGATGAGCAGGTGTTCGGTGGAGAGGAACTCGTCGCCCAGCTCCTTGGCGCGGCGCTGCGCGTCCGCGAGGACGGCGAGCAGCTCGCGGTTGGGCTGCGGCGGCGCGACGGTCGACCCGGCCACGCTGGGCAGCTGGGCCAGCACGCGCTCGGCCCCGGAGCGCACGGCGGCCCGGTCGGCCTCGGTGGCCGCCAGCAGGTCGATGATGTTCTCGTTGTCCTGGCCCTCGAGCAGCGCGAGGAGCAGGTGAGCGGGGGTGAGGTCCGGGTGTCCTCCGGTCACGGCACGGTTGCCGGCCGCGTTGATCGCGTCCCGGCTCCTGTTGGTCAGCTCGGCTTCCACGTTCGCTTTCTCCTCCTGGCGTCAGTCAGCCCCACTACTGACTCAGTCAGCGTACACAAAGTTGAGTCTATTCCGCTCAAGTACCGCCGTGGGCGGGATCGGGCGGGATCCGTCGGCGAAATCCCGGTGGAATCCGCGGACCGTCGCGATCATGGCGACCATGGCGACATACCCCCAGGACCCCGGCGCCCCCGACGTCGCGTACCTCTCCTTCTGGCGGGAGCGGCATCTCTGCACGCTCACCACCCTCCGCCCCGACGGCAGCCCGCACGTGGTGCCGGTCGGGGTGACGTACGACCCCGGCGCCCGGCTGGCCCGGGTGATCGCGAGCCGGGGCAGCGCGAAGGTACGCCATGTTGTTGCATCCGGGCCGGACGGCGCCCGGGTCGCGGTGTGCCAGGTGGACGGCCGGCGCTGGGCCACGCTGGAGGGGCCGGCCGTCGTACGGACCGAGCCGGAGCGGGTCGCGGAGGCGGAACGGCGGTACGCCGAGCGGTACGGGCACGCGCCGCGGCCGAATCCGTCCCGGGTGGTGATCGAGATCGCCCTGACACGCGCGATGGGGCGGGGGTGACGCGCGACACACGGCGGCACTGATGACACGTACACATCACTCGAACAGTCGATTTCCGGCCAAACCCTGGACCCGTCCGGTGTCCTGAAATATCAGCGCAAAACTGCAGCGGCGTCACCGTGTTCAGGTCACGGTGACGCCGCTGCGGGGGGAAGCGCCTGAGGCGATCTTTTACGACGGGGGAATCGCGTCAGGCACTGCGGGGGGTGGCTGAAACAGTCTGGATGTCAGGGGTTTCCGGCTCAGCCAGCCGGTGGTCACGCTGATCAAGATTCACAAAGATCATTCCGTACCGTATGGCACACCGCACCGGCTGCGGCGCGCCCCGCGGCCTGCGCAGGCAGCGGTAGGCCCGCACGTCCTCGTCCTCGTCCCGCGTGACGACCACCGGCTCGCCGAACACGGTCACCATCAGCGAGTCCCCGCTGTGCGGGATCGCGGTGACCAGGTCGATGAAGTGCCAGCCGGAGCGGTAGGCGGTGGCCATCTCCCGGCGGAACGAGCGGTCGTCCGGGGGAGTGGTCATGCCGCCGCACCCGCCTGGACGCTGTCCCAGCCGAGGTCGTCCTGGGCACCGTTCACCGTGGCCACGGCGGTGGTGCCGTCCCAGCCGAGATCGCCCGGCGTACCCGCCGCGCTCACGACCGCCGTGCTGCTGTCCCAGCCGAGATCCAGCTTGCCGCTGTCCCAGCCGAGGTCCTGCGAAACGTCGGACACGCTCACGACCGCCGTGCCGCTGTCCCAGCCGAGGTCCAGAGTGGTGGCCACGCCGAAGACCAGTCCCGCGGAGAAGGCAACGGCAAGTATCGAGCGAAGCGTTCTCTTGCACATGGTGGGCTTCGTCCTCACTTCCCCTGTGTCTCTCCCCCGCCCTCAAGACGATGGCTCATCAAGCCACGTCAAAGCCACAGCAGCGGTGCATCATGTTCCTGCATGTTCAGGACCCTGGGGGGTGGAGATTTGCCGCATATAACAAAAAAGGGGACACATCCTCATGGCATGACGGACCTGTGCGACGCCGGCAAGCGACTGTACGCCGACGCGCTCCGTCTGGGACGCGTCGCCCGGTCGGAGGCCGAAGTGGCCCCCTGCCTGCTGGAGTTCGCCCTGCTCCATCCGGATCCGGACGACCCGACATGGCTCCAGCCCGTCCCTCCGGCGATCGCCCTCGCGCAGCGTCTGCACCCCCTGGAACGCGAGATCCAGGAACGCCGCCACGAGGCCAGCGAACTGACCGACTCCTTCGAGCCGTTCATGGCCATCAGCGCCCAGAGTCCGGGTGAGACGCACGCGGTCACCGTGCACGAGGGCATCGAACGCATCAACGCGGCCATCGAACGGGCCACCCACGAGTGCCAGTCGGAGGTGCTCACCGTCCAGCCGGGCGGCGGACGCAGCGAACACGTCCTGGAGACCGCCCTCAAGCGGGGCCAGGACGTCATCGAGCGCGGCATCACCATGCGCACGCTGTACCAGCACACGGTCCGCCACAGCCAGGGCACGCTGGCGTACGCGGAGATGATGGCGAAGGGCAAGGTGGAGATCCGCACCCTCGAGGAACTCATCGAACGCCTGATGATCTTCGACCGCGCGGTCGCCTTCATACCGGCCCGCGACGACCGCCAGATCGCCCTGGAACTGCGCCACCCCGGCCTGGTCCAGTACCTCGTCAAGGTCTTCGAGCAGCTGTGGCGCCGCGCCGTGCCCCTCCTGGAGGAGCCCGCCTACGCGCCCCCCACCGACGGCATCACGGGCGTCCAGCGGTCCATAGCGAAGCTGCTGATCGAGGGGCATGTGGACGAGGCCATCGCCCGCCGGCTCGGCATGAACGTCCGCACCTGCCGCGCCCACATCGCCAAGCTCGCCGCGGCGCTCGGCAGCGGCAGCCGGGCCCAGCTCGGTTACCTGATCGCCCAGTCGGGCCTGCTGGACGAGGAGCACTGAACCGGGTCCCCGGGGAGGAGGCGGGCGCCGGGGGCGGACGCGAACGGCACGGCGGACGCCCCGGCGGGAGGGCCGTCCACCGGACTCCGTCGGGAGGGCCGCGGGCCGGACGCCGACGGCGGCGCCGGACGGCGGACGCCGCACGCCGCACGCCGGCAGGAGAGCGGTCCACCGGACGCCTGCGGCCGAGGCGGGCCACCGGACACTCCTGGCAGGCCCAGGAGGCCCAGGAGCCCCAGGAGGCCCTGTCCCTGGTCGTACACCGGACGCGGTGGCAGGACGTAACCGGATGCCCGTCAAGGCCGGACGCGGGACGCCGACGGGCGTACCGTCCGCCGGACGCCGGTGGGAGGGCCGTCCGCCGGACGCCGGTGGGAGGGCCGTCCGCCGGACGCGGGGGAGAAGGACCGTCCGCCGGACGACCGCGGCGGGGCCGTACGCCTGACGCCCGCGGGGGCGAGGGGACGTACGCCGGGCGGTCGGCAGGCGTGCGGGTGGCGGGCGCGGTGGATACTCGGACCGGACGGAGGATGCATGTCATGAACGCGGCGGCACATCCGGAGCACGGGGTCGAGGACCTGTGCCCGGCGGGCGAGAAGCTCTACGAACGCGCCCTGCGCGACGGCGGGGTGGCCGCCGGTGAGGCCGCCGAGGCCCCCTGCCTGGTCCGCCACGGCCTGCTGCAGCCCGCCGTGGACGACCTGGACCGGCTGGAGCCCGTACCGCCCGCCGTCGCCCTGCACCGGCTGCTGCGCGCCTCCGCGACCCGGATCGCGGACGAGCGGCGCCGCGAGGAACGGCTGGCGGCCTCGTTCGAGCGGCTGATGCGGCTCGGCGGAGACCGTACCGAGCCCGCCGCCGAGACCCCGACGCTGCGCATCCTCAGCGGCACCGACCGGATCAACCAGGTCATCACCGACGCGATGGCGGAGGCCTGCCGCGAGACCCTGTGCATCCAGCCGCACGCCCACTACGACGACCACCGCAACGAGGTGGCCAGGTCCCGCGCCCGCGCCCGCGACCAGGCGCTGCTGGACCGCGACGGCCGGATCCGCACCCTCTACCAGCACACCCAGCGCCACTCCCCCGCGATCCTCGCCAACTGCGAGGCGCTGCGCGGCGACGTGGAGTGCCGCACCCTGGACGAGCTCACCGACCGGCTCATCGTCATCGACCGCGCGGTCGCGTTCATCCCGGCCGGCGAGGACGGACGGCTGGCGCTGGAGGTCCGCCACCCCGCCCTGCTCGACTACTTCGTGACGACCTTCGAACGGCTGTGGCGGCTGGCCACGCCGATGTACCCGAGCGCGGTACGGCCGCCCGCCCCGGACGGCGTCACGGCCCGCCAGCGGGCCATCGCGGCCCTGCTGGTCGAGGGGCACACCGACGCGGTGATCGCGAAACGGCTCGGCATGAACGTCCGCACGGCCCGCGTGCACATCGCCAAGCTCGCCACGACCCTGGGCAGCGACAGCCGCGCCCAGCTCGGCTACCTCATCGCACGCTCGGCGATCCTCGACCGGGAAGGATGACCGGCCCGGCTCCCGGCCCTCCCGATCCTCCCGGCCCTCGCGACGGGCCTGTGGGGCCCGTGGGGCCGTCGAGGCCGACCTGGGCGATGCGTACACCCAGCTGGGTGCGGTTCGCCGCGCCGAGGGTCTCGGAGAGGCGGGCGATGTGGGCGCGGCAGGTGCGCACGCTGATGCCGAGGCGTTCGGCGATCGCCGCGTCCTGGTGGCCCTCGGCGAGCAGCGCGGCGATGGACTGCTCACGGAGCGAGATGCCCTCGATGCCGGTGTCCGGCAGCGGCTCGGTCAGCGGGATCGCCAGCCGCCACAGCCGTTCGAACACGGTCACCAGATAGCCCACCAGGGCCGGGTGGCGGAGTTCCAGGGCCATGGTGCGGTCGGTGTTGGCGGGGATGAACGCGACGGTGCGGTCGAACAGGATCAGCCGGTCGATGACCTCGTCGAGGGTGCGTGCCTCGACCGCGTCGCCCATCAGTTCCATGTACGTCAGCAGCCCCTGGCCGTGCCGGGCGACGTGCGTGTAGAGGTCGCGCATCCGTACGCCGCGGCCCCGCAGGGCGAGCGCCCGGTGCAGGCCCTCGGTGAGCTCGTCCTCCCTGCGGATGCCGCCGGGCTGCACGGTGAGGACCTCGGTGGTGCAGGCCTCGGTGGCCTCGTCCATGGCGGCCTGGATGCGGGACAGCCCGTCCAGGACGCGGATCGCGGTGCCCTCGGCGGGGGTGGGTGCCCGGAGCCGCTGCCCGAGTCCGGCGTACCGTTCGATGGCCTCGACGGCGGAGCCGACCCGGCGGTGGCTGGCGGTGACCTCGTCGTGGACGCCGCGCAGCAGCCGGATCATCACCTCCTGCGGGGCGGTGGGCACCAGCCAGTCCATGTCGTCGGGGTCGGGGTGCAGCAGGGCCAGTTCCAGCAGGCACGGCACCCGGTCGGCCTCTCCGCGCGGCACCCGGCCGCGGTGTACGGCCCGCGCGTACACGCGCTCCCCCGCCTCGCACAGCCGGTCCGCACCGTGCGGATGCCGACTCGCGGTGTGCCCGGCCATCGCCCGTCTCACCCCCGAGACCCACCTGTTCCACGTCCGCCCGCGGGGCGCGACAGCGCGTGTCGAGCCCTCTCGGCTCCGCAACTATGCGCGGCCCGGACCTGCTCCGCAACACGGCTCCTCGCGGCGCGGGCAGCGCAAAACACCGGTATCCACCGCTATTTCCCGGCCTCCGCCCATGGCACTGCAACAAGCTGACGGTGGTGTTCCGGCGTGCCGCCGGGCAGGGTGGATTCCGCTTCTCCCGGGTGCCGGGCACCCAACTCCGGTCCCGTCGCGGCCCCCTGGCCGCGGCCCGGACCGACGCATGGCCGACACCCCCGGAAAGCACGACGCCGCATCGCGTCCACGGGGGTGACGCGATGCGGCACGGGGGAACGGGGGACGAGGAGACGGCGGCCCGGGGGGACCGCCGTCACGTCGTGCCACGGGCGGAGGAGCGGGGGTACGGGGGAGAGACGGGGGACAGGGGTACGGGGGCAGGGGGAGACAGGGGAGCGAGCGGGCCGGGAGACCGGCCCGTGAGCCCGCCCCGGGCGGACGCCGGAGGGTTACTTCAGGCCCGCCGAGGAGCACTCCGCCTTGTACTTGCCGGCGCAGATCTCGGAGATCGTGTAGATCTGGTCCGCGACCACCGTGTCCTTGATGTTCGCCTTCGTCAGGGCGGTCACGGCGACCAGCTGGGCCGGGATGTCCTTGGCGGTGGGGCTGTCGACCTTGTCACGGGTGAGGGCGTCGAACTGGATGTTCTTGCCCTGGACGCGGGCCACGGCCATCTGCGCGGCGGCCTGGGCCTCCTGCGGGTAGGACTTGTAGATGCTCATGTACTGCGTGCCGTCGAGGATCCGCTGCACCGCGGCGAGTTCGGCGTCCTGGCCGGTGATGGGCGGCAGCTTGGTGACCCCCGCGGCCTCCAGGGCCTGGATGACACCGCCGGCCATGCCGTCGTTGGCGGCGTAGACGCCGGCGATGTTGCTCGCGCCGATGGCGCTGATCGCCTCGGCCATGTTGGCCTGGGCGTTCACCGGCTTCCAGTCCTTGGTGTCGTAGGACTTGGCGATCGTCACCTTGCCGTTCAGCTCGGACAGGGCGCCCTGCTTGAACTGCTTGGCGTTGGGGTCGGTGGGCGAGCCGTTCATCATGACGATCTTGGTGGAGGTGTCGATGTTGCCCATCGCCTCGATCAGGGAACGGCCCTGCACCTCGCCGACGAGTTCGTTGTCGAAGGAGATGTACGCGTCGATCGGACCCTCGGCGAGCCGGTCGTAGGCGATGACCGGGATGCCGGCGTCCTTGGCCTTCTTGACGCTCGTGGCGATGCCGTGGGAGTCGACGGCGTCGACCAGGATGACGTCGACCTTCTCGTCGATCATCTGCTGCATCTGCTTGGCCTGGGTGGCGGCGTCGGCGTCCGCGTTCTCGTAGAGGACCTTGCCGTCGCCCTTGGTGAGCGAGCCGACCTGCTTCTTGATGATCGGGTAGTCGAAGTCGTCGTACCGCGTGTTGGCCTTCTCCGGGAGCAGGAGGCCGATGGTGACATCGTTTCCCTTGGTCGGGCTGGCGCTCGCGCTGTCCCCCGAAGCGTTGAGCACCCCGCATCCGGCAAGCGAGAGGGTCATCGTGGACGCGGCCACAGAGATGGCGATACGACGCATTGGGGGCTCACTTCACAAGCGTTTCCGGGGCGTGGGCGCAACATTTGCGACCCAGGGTTGTCTAGGTGGTTTTAAGACCCAGATGACTCAAAAGCCAACGCTCCATGCGCCCCCACCGTCAAGGGCAATACTTAACGAGTGCGCAACGCCACGCTCCGCAAGGCCCGTGAAGGGCTTGTGAAATCACCACCTATCAGTCTTTACGGATGTTTCACCCGGCGAGCGGCCGACGGCCGGGGAAGATCCGGACGCCCCGCGGCACCCGCGCGGCGCGCGGCGCGCCCTTCCCGTGATCCGTTCGCCGCCGATTCGACACGACGAAGGGGCCCGGAGGATGTCTCCTCCGGGCCCCTCGGACGCCATGTCGCGGCGCTGCCGCCGTCAGTCCGGCTGCCGCTTGGGCCGCCACACGACCAGCGCGCTGGTCTGCTGGACCTCCTGATACGGCACCAGGTCGCGCCGGTAGGACGCGTGCACCGCGGCCTCCCGCTGGCGCATCGCCGCCGCCGCGCCGTCCAGTGCCGCCTCCAGCTCCGCGACCCGGGACTGGAGCGCCACGACCTGGTTCTCCAGTTCGATGATGCGCTTGATGCCCGCCAGGTTTATGCCCTCGTCCTGCGACAACTGCTGCACCTGGCGGAGCAGCTCGATGTCACGGGCCGAGTAGCGGCGGCCCCGGCCCGCGGTGCGGTCCGGGGAGACCAGGCCCAGGCGGTCGTACTGGCGCAGCGTCTGCGGGTGCAGGCCGGAGAGCTGGGCCGCCACCGAGATGACGTAGACCGGGGTCTCCTCGGTCAGTTCATACGGATTACGTCGACGGCCGTCCATCACCTTCAAGCTCCCTTCGCGGCCTCGAACAGCTGAGCCCGCGGGTCCTCGCCCGCGGTCGCCTCGCGATACGCCTCGAGTGCGTCACGAGCCTTCCCCGGCAGGTCCTTCGGAACACTCACCTCGACGGTGACCAGGAGATCGCCGCGGGTGCCGTCCTTGCGGACCGCGCCCTTGCCCCGGGCCCGCATGGTGCGGCCGTTGGGGGTACCCGGGGGCAGCTTCAGGGTGACCGGCGGTCCGCCCAGGGTCGGCACCCGGATCTCGCCGCCGAGCGCCGCCTCCGTGAAGGTGACGGGCACGGTGACGGTCAGGTTGTCGTCCTTGCGGCCGAACACCGGGTGGGACCCGACGTGCACGGTGACATACAGGTCACCGGCCGGGCCGCCGCGTTCGCCGGGCGCGCCCTTGCCGCGCAGCCGGATCCGCTGCCCGTCGGTGACGCCCGCCGGGATACGGACCTGCATGGTGCGCGAGGACTTGGCACGGCCGCTGCCCTTGCACTCCATGCAGGGGTGCTCGGCGATCAGGCCGCGGCCCTTGCAGTCGGGGCAGGGGTCGGTGAGCGAGAAGCCGCCGCCCGACCCCCGGGCCACCTGCCCGGTGCCGACACAGGTCGGGCACACCCGCGGGGTGCCGTTCTTGTCGCCGGTGCCGGAGCACGCCTTGCACGGTGCCTGCGAGGACATCCGCAGCGGGACCGTGGCGCCCTCGATGGCCTCCGTGAAGCTGAGGGTGACCTCGGACTCGATGTCCTGGCCGCGCCGCGGCTGGGTCCGCGGGCCCGTGCCGCCCCGGTTGAACAGGCCGCCGAAGACATCCCCGAGGCCGCCGCCGAAGCCGCCGGCGCCCGCCTGGCCGCCTCCCTGGGGGCCGCCTCCGAAGAGGTCGCCCAGGTCGAAGTTGAAGGACCCGCCGCCCGCCCCGGGTCCGGGGCGGAAACCGCCGCCGAACAGGGCGCGGGCCTCGTCGTACTCCTTGCGCTTCTTGGGGTCGCCGAGGACGTCGTTCGCCTCGGAGATCTCCTTGAAACGTTCCTCCGCCTTGGCGTTGCCCTTGTTGGCGTCCGGGTGGAACTCACGCGCGAGCTTCCGGTACGCCTTCTTGATCTCGGCCTCGGTGGCGTCCTTGGGGACGCCGAGGACCTTGTAGAAGTCCTTCTCGATGAAGTCCTTGGTGCTCATCCCCGACGCCCCTCCTTCCGTTCGGTGTCCGCGCCGTCCACGTCAGCCCTCTTCCGGGCCACCGTTCTCCTTGTCGTCGGCCGCCGCCGCGCTCTCGTCCGCCGTCTCGGCCTTGACGGTCTGCGCGCCCGGCTGGGGCTCGGCGACCGCCACGCGCGCGGGGCGGATGGTGCGTTCGCCGAACCGGTACCCGGGCTGCAGAATCGCCACGCACGTCGTCTCGGTGACGTCCGGCGCGTACGAGTGCATCAGGGCCTCGTGGACCGTCGGGTCGAAGGGCTCGCCCTCCTTGCCGAACTGCTGGAGGCCCATCTTCGCGACGACGGTCTCCACCGACTCGGCGACGGACTTGAACCCGCCGACCAGTTCGCCGTGCTCCCGCGCGCGGCCGATGTCGTCGAGCACGGGCAGCAGCTCGGTCAGGAGGTTCGCGACGGCGATCTCCTTGACCGCGACCCGGTCGCGCTCGACACGGCGGCGGTAGTTCTGGAACTCGGCCTGGAGACGCTGTACGTCCCCGGTGCGCTCGGACAGCGCCGTGCGCGCCTGGTCGAGCTGGGCGATCAGACCGGCGGTCTGTGCGCTCGCGTCCCCGGCCGGGGCCGCCTCCTCCTCGGAGGCGGCCTTCGGCTCGGCGTCGTCAGGGGTGGCGCCGGAAGGGACGTCGGGCTTCTCCTCGAAGCCCGGGGTCTCCTCCGTCACGCGGCACCGTCCTTGCGCTCGTCGTCGACGATCTCGGCGTCCACGACGTCGTCGTCACCGGCGGGGGCGCCGGCGGACGCGCCGCCGGTGGCCTGCGAGGCCTGGGCGTCGGCGTACATGGCCTGGCCCAGCTTCTGCGAGACGGCGGCGACCTTCTCCGTGGCGGTGCGGATCGCGGCGGTGTCCTCGCCCTTCAGGTGCTCCTTGAGCTCCACGATGGACGCCTCGACCTCGGTCTTGATCTCGCCGGGGACCTTGTCCTCGTTGTCCTTGAGGAACTTCTCGGTCTGGTAGACGAGCTGCTCGCCCTGGTTGCGGGTCTCGGCGGCCTCGCGGCGGCGGTGGTCCTCGTCCGCGTACTGCTCGGCCTCCTGGCGCATGCGGTCGACCTCGTCCTTCGGCAGCGAGGAGCCGCCGGTGACGGTCATCTTCTGCTCCTTGCCGGTGCCGAGGTCCTTCGCCGTGACGTGCATGATGCCGTTGGCGTCGATGTCGAAGGACACCTCGATCTGCGGGACGCCGCGGGGCGCCGGCGGCAGACCGGTCAGCTCGAACATGCCGAGCTTCTTGTTGTACGCCGCGATCTCGCGCTCGCCCTGGTAGACCTGGATCTGCACGGAGGGCTGGTTGTCCTCGGCGGTGGTGAAGATCTCCGAGCGCTTGGTCGGGATCGTCGTGTTCCGCTCGATGAGCTTGGTCATGATGCCGCCCTTGGTCTCGATGCCGAGGGACAGCGGGGTCACGTCGAGGAGCAGGACGTCCTTGACCTCACCCTTGAGGACACCGGCCTGGAGGGAGGCGCCGATGGCGACGACCTCGTCCGGGTTCACGCCCTTGTTGGCCTCGCGGCCGCCGGTCAGCTCCTTGACCAGCTCGGCGACGGCGGGCATCCGGGTGGAACCGCCGACCAGGACGACGTGGTCGATCTCGCTCAGGGCGATGCCGGCGTCCTTGATGACGTTGTGGAACGGCGTCTTGCAGCGCTCCAGGAGGTCGGCCGTCAGCTGCTGGAACTGGGCGCGGGTGAGCTTCTCGTCCAGGTGCAGCGGGCCCTCGGCGGACGCCGTGATGTAGGGCAGGTTGATCGAGGTCTCGGTGGACGAGGACAGCTCGATCTTGGCCTTCTCCGCGGCCTCACGGAGGCGCTGGAGGGCCATCTTGTCCTTGGAGAGGTCCACGCCGTGGCCGGAGTGGAACTGGCGCACCAGGTAGTCGACGACACGCTGGTCCCAGTCGTCACCACCGAGGTGGTTGTCACCGTTGGTGGCCTTCACCTCGACGACGCCGTCGCCGATCTCCAGGAGCGACACGTCGAAGGTGCCGCCACCGAGGTCGAAGACCAGGATGATCTGCTCGTCCTTGTCGAGGCCGTACGCCAGCGCGGCGGCGGTCGGCTCGTTGACGATG
Source organism: Streptomyces sp. NPDC047000 (assembly GCF_040644295.1). Taxonomy (NCBI): domain Bacteria; kingdom Bacillati; phylum Actinomycetota; class Actinomycetes; order Kitasatosporales; family Streptomycetaceae; genus Streptomyces; species Streptomyces sp. NPDC047000. Next base: position 220,480 of record NZ_JBEYWE010000003.1, on the reverse strand, counting down.
CGCAGCACGTTCAGACCGGCGATCTCACCGGCCTCCTTCGTGGCCTGGCGCTCCGAGTCGTTGAAGTACGCCGGGACGGTGATGACCGCGTCGGTGACCTTCTCGCCCAGGTAGGCCTCGGCGTCCCGCTTCAGCTTCTGCAGGATGAAGGCGGACATCTGCTGCGGGTTGAAGTCCTTCCCGTCCAGATGGATCTTCCAGTCGGTGCCCATGTGACGCTTGACGGACCGGATGGTCCGGTCCACGTTCGTGACCGCCTGGCGCTTGGCCACCTCGCCGACCAGCACCTCGCCGTTCTTGGCGAAGGCGACGACGGACGGCGTGGTCCTGGCACCCTCGGCGTTGGTGATGACGGTGGGCTCGCCGCCCTCCAGAACGCTGACGACGGAGTTAGTCGTGCCCAGGTCGATGCCGACCGCACGTGCCATGGTGATTTCCTCCAGCTGACTTGAGTGGAACAGGCTCAAGTGTGCATGACGCCTCCCGCTGGGTCAACAGACCTGAGTCGAACGGGCTCAAGTCTTATCCGTTCCTTACACGCAATGGGGCGCCGACCTGGGGGTCTGCGGCGGGGCCGGACGGGGCGGAGGCGCGTACGGAGTGGACCGGGTCACCCGCGAGGGTGACGTCGGAGGGGCACAGGCGGGCAGCCGTACGGCGCTTCCCCGCGCCCGTGCGGGCCGGGGCGCACCCACGGGCACCGGCGGGCGGGGAGGCTCCCCCGCGCGCGGGGTGCCCTGCGACTCGCCGCGGACCCGCGTGTCGCAGGCACCGTACGCACCGGACGCGCGGTACGTGTCGTACACGCGGCGCGTGTCGTACACGCCGGACGCGCCGGAGCCGCCCGGGGTCCGCCGGCCGGTGGCACCGAGACCGGCGCGCGCACCTGTACGCCTGTCCGCCCTTCCGTTCCCCACCCTTCCGGTCCCGTGCTCCGCCCTTCGGCGCGGCGGCGACACGCACAGCAGCCCGAGTACGGCCGTGAACGCGCCGCCCGCCGTCCACAGTGCCGCACCGGCCCCGAGCCACCCGGCGTGGATCAGCACCGCCACCGAGACACCGGCCGCCGCCCCGGCACCGGTGAGCACGACCGCTCCGGCCGGGGTGACGCCGAGCCGCCGGAGACGGTGGGCCAGGTGATCGGGGCCCTTGCGGAGCAAGGGGCGCCGGGCCGGCAGCCGGGACAGCAGCACGAGCCCGGCGTCGGCCACGGCCACCGCGCCGAGCCCGTACAGCACCGCCGCACTCGCCCCGAGGCCGTGTCCGTCCCCGCCCCGCACCACCACACCCGCGGAGGCGAGCAGGAACCCGGTGAACAGGGCCCCCGACGCGCCGAGTCCCCCGCGCGCCGGGGGCCAGTTGTGGAGGAGGAAGCCGGTGAGCGCCGCCGCCAGCACGCAGAGCAGCACCGCCAGCCCGTCCAGCACCTCCACGGCGGCGCACACCCCGGTCCCGAAGGCCGTCACCACACCCACCGTCCCCGCGAGCCCGTCGGCGTGGTCGAGCCCCCGGAAGGCGAGACTGACACCGGCGATCCACACCACGGCGGCGGCCCCGGCCAGCGGCCCGGTGTCGCCGTACGGCACGACGAACGCCGCCGCGACCGCCGTACCGAGGACCAGGAACCGTGTCCTGAGCCGCCAGACGTCGGCGACCGCCCCGAGGACGGCGACCCCCGCCGCGGCGAGCAGCACGCTCTCGCCCGTCCCCGCACCCAGCGGCGCGGCCCCGGTCCAGTCCCCGGCCAGCGCGACGGCACAGGTCGAGAGCGCGACGGCGGCACCGCCGAGCAGCGGCACGGGCCGCGCCCGGCGCCGGTCGACGACCCCGGCGCGCAGCAGCGGCACCCGCAGCAGCGCCGCGAGCAGGGCGGAGAGGAGCAGGGCGGAGGTGGCGGCGGTGATCCCGTAGAGCACGGGTCCAAAGTAGGGGTGGAGAAGGGGTGAATGTAGCAATTCGGTACGAATCGCATGATCAGACCGCGTGTCGGGGAGGGACGCCGAGCGCGGGTCGGGGTGGCGCCGACCGGGCGTCGAAGGTGGCGCCGCACGCCGGGGAGTGACGTGGACAGCACTCAGCGACGCAGATCACCGAACGACCGGCTGCATTGCGGTCCAAGATGAGGGTAGTCTCAGACGGACCCCATAAGTTACCGCTTAGTAATACATTAGCCTCGCAGGCCCGAGGAGCCCCCATGCAACTCGCCGCGATCATCGTGTCGCTGGTCCTGACGGTGGTCGGCATCGCGTTGATCGCACGCGCCATCGGTCAGTTCGTCCGGTACTTCAGGCTCGGCCAGCCCGTCCCGGCCGGCAGCCGCACGGACAACCCCTATCAGCGCAGCGTGACCCTGGTCAGGGAGTTCCTCGGCCACACCCGTATGAACCGCTGGGGCGTCGTCGGTTTCGCCCACTGGTTCGTGGCGATCGGCTTCCTCACCCTGCCGCCGACCCTGGGCCAGGCGTACGGCCAGCTCTTCAAGGCCGACTGGCTGCTGCCGTGGCTCGGCGACTTCCTGCCGTTCGAGATGTACACCGAGTTCATCGGCGTGATGACGGTGCTCGGCATCGCCGTCCTCATCACGATCCGCCTGCTGAGCCTGCCGACCCGCCCGGGCCGCAAGTCCCGCTTCGCGGGCTCGAGGCTGGGCCAGGCGTACTTCGTCGAGTACGTCATCCTGACCATCGGCCTGGCGATCTACACGCTGCGCGGTCTGGAGGGCGCGCTGCACCACGTGGACGGCTACGAGGCCGGGTACTTCGCCTCGTACCCCCTGGTCCTGGCCTTCAAGGGCCTGGGCGTGAGCACGCTCCAGAACCTGGTCTACCTGGTCGCCATGATCAAGATCAGCGTGTCGATGGTGTGGATGATCGTCGTCTCGCTCAACACCGACATGGGCGTGGCCTGGCACCGCTTCCTGGCCTTCCCGAACATCTGGTTCAAGCGGAACGCGACCGGCGGCACCTCGCTCGGCGCCCTGCAACCGATGACGAGCGGCGGGCAGCCGATCGACTTCGAGGACCCGGGCGAGGACGACGTCTTCGGCGTGTCGCAGGTCGAGCAGTTCTCCTGGAAGGGCCTGCTGGACTTCTCCACCTGCACGGAGTGCGGCCGCTGCCAGTCGCAGTGCCCCGCCTGGAACACCGGCAAGCCGCTGTCGCCCAAGCTGCTGGTCATGTCACTGCGCGACCACGCCCACGCCAAGGCGCCGTACCTGCTGGCGGGCGGCGGCAGGACGGCGGAGGGCGAGGAGAAGGCGTCCGCGGAGCAGCTCGCCCAGGTCCCCGCCGCCGCCCTCGCGGAGGCGGAGCGCCCGCTGATCGGCACCTCCGACGAGAACGGCGTCATCGACCCGGACGTCCTGTGGTCCTGCACCACCTGCGGCGCCTGCGTGGAGCAGTGCCCGGTGGACATCGAGCACGTCGACCACATCGTCGACATGCGCCGCTACCAGGTGATGATCGAGTCCAGCTTCCCCTCCGAGGCGGGCACGATGCTCAAGAACCTGGAGAAGAAGGGCAACCCCTGGGGCCTGGCCAAGAAGCAGCGCCTGGAGTGGCTCAAGGAGGTCGACTTCGAGGTCCCGGTGGTCGGCAGGGACATCGAGGACCTCACCGAGGTCGAGTACCTCTACTGGGTCGGCTGCGCGGGCTCCCTCGAGGACCGCGCCAAGAAGACGACCAAGGCGTTCGCCGAACTCCTCCACATCGCGGGCGTCAAGTTCGCGATCATGGGCGGCGACGAGAAGTGCACCGGCGACTCCGCCCGCCGCCTGGGCAACGAGCCCCTGTTCCAGGAGCTCGGCATGGAGAACGTCATGGCGCTGAACACGGCGTTCGGCGAGGAGCTGGACGACGACGGCAAGGTGACGGAGGAGTCCCGCAGGCCCCGGGCGGCGAAGAAGATCGTCGCGACCTGCCCGCACTGCCTCAACACCATCGGCAACGAGTACCCGCAGCTCGGCGGCGACTACGAGGTCGTCCACCACACCCAGCTGCTCCAGCACCTGGTCGACGAGGGCAAGCTGGTCCCGGTGACCCCGGTCGAGGGCATCATCACGTACCACGACCCCTGCTACCTGGGCCGCCACAACAAGATCTACACCCCGCCGCGCGAGATCATCGCCAGTGTCCCGGGCCTCAGGAACGAGGAGATGCACCGGCACAAGGAGCGCGGCTTCTGCTGCGGCGCGGGCGGCGCGCGCATGTGGATGGAGGAGCGCATCGGCAAGCGCATCAACAACGAGCGCGTCGACGAGGCCCTCTCCCTCGACCCCGACATCGTCTCCACGGCCTGCCCGTTCTGCCTGGTCATGCTGACCGACTCGGTCAACGGCAAGAAGAACGAGGGCAAGGCCAAGGAGTCCGTCCAGGTCGTGGACGTCGCCCAGCTCCTCCTGAACTCGGTGAAGACCCCGGCCGACCCGGCGGGCGAACCGGAGCCGGAACCGGCCCCTGAGCCGGAACCCGTGAAGTAGCCCTTCCCGCACGCCGGTCGGGTGCCCTCCGTCTCCTACGAGCTCCTACGAACTCCTACGAGGCGGAGGGCACCGCCGTTTCCACGGCTCAGCCGGTCCGCTCCAGCCGCCGCCCCCGGCCCCTCGGCCCACCGGCAGCGGGCGGGGGCACGGCACCACACCCACCGGCCGCAGGCGGGGGCGCGGCACCGCACCGCAGGAGCTACGCCCCCGCCTGCTGCACCACCTCGAACGACCACAGCGTGGCGTCCGTCGCCGCCGGCCTGGGACGCTCGCCGCCCTCACCCGCGGCGCCGTCGCCCCGGTGGGCGGAACGCATCGGCCCGTCCCGCCACGCCTCGAAGGCGGCCTCGTCGCGCCAGCGCGTGTAGACGAGGTACTGGTCGGTCCCCTCGACCGGCCGCAGCAGCTCGAACCACTCGAACCCGTCGGAGTTCTCGACGGCGTGGGCCCGCGAGGCGAACCGCTTCTCCAGGATCTCCCGCTGCTCAGCGGGAACCGTCAGCACGTTGATCTTGACGATGCTCATGCCCTCATCCTCCTCCCCGCCCCCACGGCGGCCCGGCCCGGGGTCACCCCGCGCGTCGCCGCCGGGCGACCGAATCGATCATTTTCAGCCGTTCACCGAATGCACGTACAACCCTTACGCACCCCTCATGGTCATCCGTACGCCGACCAGTTCATGACATCGGGACCAACTCCCTTCGAACAGCGGAACGTTCGCACCACGGAACGGTCAGCACCCCATTGACGCGGATGCCCGTGCGAGGCATCCCCCGCATGCAGCAGGAGAACCCGCATGCACCAGCACCGCCATCTGCGACTCGCCCTCGCGACGGCCACCGCGGCCGCGCTGACGGGCGGGCTGCTCACCTTCGCGGCGACGACGGCCACCGCCGCGGACTCCTTCAAGGTCGCGAAGGCCGACTTCAACGGCGACGGGATCGGGGACGTCGTCGCCTCCGCGCCCGTCGCCACCGTGAGCGGCCGCACCGGCGCGGGCCAGATCGTCGCTCTCTACGGCAGCGCCTCCGGCGTGACCTCCGCCAAGCGCACCACCATCAGCCAGAACACCAGCGGCGTCCCCGGCACCGCCGAGGCGGGCGACTACTTCGGTTACGTCACGGCGTACGCGGACTTCAACGGCGACGGCTACGACGACCTCGCCGTGGGCACCCCGTACGAGAAGGTCGGCACCGACACGGACGGCGGCGACCTGACCATCCTGTGGGGCTCCAAGAGCGGTCTCACCGGTAAGGGCGTAAACGTCAAGGACCCGGCCCCGACCTCGCACGACTACTGGGGCAGCACCCTGGCCGCGGGCGACTTCGACGGCGACGGCAAGGCCGACCTGGCCGTCGGCAGCGGCGCGAGCACGATCTATGTCTACAAGGGCGGCTTCACGACCACCGGCACCTCCGGCGGCCGTACGACGGTCAAGGCGCCGATCATGTCGAGCGGCATCGGCCCGATCAACCTCACCGCCGGCGACGTGAACGGCGACGGCAGGACCGACCTCGTCGTCGACGGCTTCGAGACCAAGACCGGCATCGGCTGGAACACCAACTACTACGTCCCCGGCACCGCGAGCGGCCTCAGCGCGGCGCCCACGAAGACCCTGCTGCCCGGCACCATCACCGGCATCGGAGACATCAACGGCGACGGCTACGGCGACATCGTCAGCGGCGCGGGCTGGGACTCCAAGACCAGCGACGGCACGCCGTACCCGGTGGGCGCGGCCGACGGCGGCAAGGTGAACATCACCTACGGCACCGCCTCCGGCCCGGGCAGCACCACCGGTGTCACGCAGAACACCGGCAGCGTGCCCGGCACCTCGGAGAAGGGTGACAGCTTCGGCTGGGAGATCGACCTGGGCGACATCAACGGGGACGGCTACCAGGACCTGGTCGTCGCCACCGCCAAGGAGGACATCTCCGGCGTCACCGACGCCGGCATGGTCACCGTCCTGTACGGCTCCGCGTCCGGTCTGAACGTGTCGTCCGGCTTCCAGTCCTTCGCGCAGAGCACCGCCGGCGTCCCCGGCACCGACGAGAAGAACGACCTCTTCGGCCTGGACGTCAAGCTCGACGACGTCACCGGCGACGGCAAGGCCGACCTGGTCGTCGGCAGCCACGAGAACAGCGGCGACGGCTCGGTCACCTACCTGCCCTCCAACGGCAAGAAGATCACCACGACCGGCTCCCGGGCGCTCTCCGTGACCAGCGTCGGAGTCTCCACGGCCGGCGCACCGCAGCTGGGCGCGGTGTTCGCGAACTGACGCGGCTCCCCCGCCGTACGCCCTCTCGTACACCCTTAGGGCCGACCTGTGACGCCCCCTTAGGGGATGTTACAGGTCGGCCGCAAAGCCGACCCCGGATGGCCGGGCCCGGCACGTCACTCTGCGGAAGCAGGTACGTTCGAGGACGTGGCTGGATTCAGGAACGGACGCGGCGGCCGCGACAACCACGCCGCCCCGCACTCGCGACCGCAAGGACCGTCGTACGGCCGGCAGCAGGGCCCGCCGTACGGACAGGCCCCGTCGGGCCCGGCATACGGCTACCCGCAGGCGCCCCAGGGCGGAGGCTACGGCCCCGGACCCGGCGCGTACGGGGGCGGCGGCGCGCCGCACGGCGCGCAGGGTGCCCACGGCGAGCCGGAGTACTTCGGTGACGGCGGCGCCCCGCACGGGCACGGCGGGGGCGCCCCGGACCCGTACGCGGCGAACAACCCGGGCAGCACCCAGGCGTTCGCGTTCGGCGAGGACCCGTACAGCCAGGGCGAGACGTACCGGTCGGGCTCGGCCACGGCGCCGCCGCCCGGCCCCACCGGCCCGCCCCTCCGCTGGAAGGAACTGCTGCGGGGCATCGTCCTGTCCCCGAACCAGACGTTCCTGCGCATGCGGGACTACACGATGTGGGCCCCGGCCCTGATCGTCACGTTCCTCTACGGCCTGCTCGCCGTCTTCGGCTTCGACGGCGCCCGCAAGGACGTGATCGACGCGACGCTGTCGAACGCGGTACCGATCGTGCTGGTCACGGCGGTGGTGATGGTGCTGGGCGCGTTCGTGCTCGGCGTCGTGACCCACACCCTGGCCCGCCAGCTGGGCGGCGACGGGGCGTGGCAGCCGACGGTGGGCCTGTCCATGCTGATCATGTCCCTCACGGACGCGCCGCGCCTGGTGGTGGCGATGTTCGCGGGCGGCGACGCGTCGTTCGTACAGCTGCTCGGCTGGGCGACCTGGGTGGCGGCGGGCGCCCTCCTCACCCTGATGGTCTCCCGCTCCCACGACCTCCCCTGGCCGAAGGCCCTGGGCGCGTCGGCGATCCAGCTGATCGCCCTGCTGTCGATCGTGAAGCTGGGCACGTTCTGAGGTCCTGAGCCTCACGGCCGTGGAAGGGGCCCGGTGCCGCGCCGGGCCCCTTCCGAGTCTCAACCGTCAGCGCCGCTGTCCGCCCCTGTCGCCGGCCCGGGACCGGGCTGGTACCCGCACCCGAAGAACACGAACTCCCCCGGCCGGACGCGCACCTCGGTTCGCTCCCACCGGTAGATGCCCTCCTGCTCCCCCTCGTAGGTGAAGGTCTCCCCGGCATCGATGTCCGCCAGCGACTCGTCCCCGATGTCCCCGAAGGACTCCCACTCCCCGTTCCCGCTGTAACCGTCCCCCCACCACCGCTGCTGAAGCTGCGCACGGACCGGGTACGAGGCGGTGTTCCGCACCTTCACGGTGTACGCGGCCGAGTGGGTGAACTCCTCGTCGGACCGCTCCCCGATGGACACGCTGATGTCGAGCGCGTCGGAGCCCGGACAGTCCTCGTCCTGCTCGACGGGCACCGGCTCGCTGTAGACGCCCCCCGTCACCGCGGCGGTCTGCTCCGGACAGTAGAAGGTGACGGCCTCCACGATGAAGGCCGCCTGATCGATCTGATCCTCCAGAGCCACCCCCGCCGCCACGGGCACGTCCTCCATGTCCGTGCCCCCGGCCAGCGCGTCACAGACGGCCCGGGCGTCCTCGACCACCGCCTTGCGGAAGTCGGCGACATCACTGCCTCCGGGGAAGGACGACATGATCCCGTACGAGACGACCCCGCTGGGCCAGCTGGAGAACTGCCCCACGTCCCCGACGAAGGCGGTGTCACGGGCTGTGCGGGAACTGAACGCGGGAACGGCGGCATAGGGCGGCCCGTCGGCCGGCGAGGAAGGCTGGGCCGACGACGCGGTGGCCTCGACGGAGGCAGAAGCGACAGGCACCCGCGACGCCCCCGATTTCCCCCCATCCCCCGACGACGGCCAGACGGCGAACCCGACCACTCCGGCGACCACCGCAAGCCCGACGCCCCCGGCGACAGTCCGCCGGGAACGTTTCCCACCGGCCGTCTTCCCGACCACGGCGTCACCCGTCACCCAAGGCGACGCGCCGGCCCCCGCCCCGCGGCTGAAAGGATTCTGCGGATGTTCGCTGCCCTCCGGCGACGCGTCAGACATGACCGGCGCCCCTCCCCTCACCCTCGCAACGGCCGGAACCGGCCGAAGGTGATCATTTTAGGAAGCCCGCACAGTCCACACCAATACCGCACACATCACCGTTACATATCGGGCAGGCGGGCGACCAGGGCGGTCAGGCGTCGAGCACCTGCCCCGTCCGCTTCACCACAGGCCGCGCGGCCGACCACGGGAAGTTGATCCACTGATCCGTGCGCTTCCAGACGTACTCGCACTTCACGAGGCTCTGGGCCTTCTCGTAGATGACCGCGGAGCGCACCTCCGCGACGTGCCCGAGGCAGAAGTCGTGGACGAGCTTGAGCGTCTTGCCCGTGTCGGCGACATCGTCCGCGATGAGCACCTTCTTGTCGGTGAAGTCGATCGCGTTGGGTACGGGCGCCAGCATCACCGGCATCTCGAGCGTCTGCCCGACCCCGGTGTAGAACTCGACGTTGACCAGATGGATGTTCTTGCAGTCGAGGGCGTAGGCGAGGCCACCGGCGACGAAGACACCGCCGCGGGCGATGGAGAGGACGACATCGGGCTCGTAGCCGTCGTCGGCGATGGCCTGTGCGAGCTCCCGTACGGCGGTGCCGAACCGCTCGTAGGTGAGGTTCTCCCTGACGCCGCTGTCGCTGATACCGCTGTCGTTGCTCACCGGCTCACACCTGCGTCCGGTGGAAGTTGAGGTAGGACCGGGAGGCGGTCGGCCCCCGCTGTCCCTGGTAGCGGGACCCGTAGCGCTCGCTGCCGTACGGGAACTCGGCGGGCGAGGTGAGCCGGAACAGGGCCAGCTGGCCGATCTTCATACCGGGCCAGAGCTTGATGGGCAGGGTGGCGAGATTGGACAGCTCCAGCGTCACGTGCCCCGAGAACCCCGGGTCGATGAACCCCGCGGTGGAGTGGGTGACGAGCCCGAGCCGCCCGAGGGAACTCTTCCCCTCGAGCCGCGAGGCGAGGTCATCGGGCAGGGTGACGACCTCGTACGTCGAGGCGAGCACGAACTCCCCGGGATGGAGGATGAACGGCTCGTCGCCCGCGGGCTCCACCAGGCGGGTGAGGTCGGGCTGCTCGACGGAGGGGTCGATGTGGGGGTACCGGTGGTTCTCGAAGACCCGGAAGTAGCGATCGAGGCGTACGTCGACGCTCGACGGCTGAACCATCGACTCGTCGTACGGATCGATCCGAACTCGCCCGGCACCGATCTCGGCCCGGATGTCCTTGTCAGAGAGAAGCACGTCCCGAGGATACGCAAGGCGCGCGGACCGGCGACAATCCGCCGGCACCGCGCGCCCGTACTCCTGCTCTCCCGCTCTCCTGTTACCGCCGCTACCGCTTCTCGAGGCTCACCGGCACCGAACTGCGGAGCCGGGCACACCGTGGACACCGGACGAGCCGGCCGGGACCGAGTCGGCCGGCCTGCTGCATCGGGAACGAAGCGGTACTGAACACGTGCCCATCGGCACAACGGACGACGGTGCGCTCCATCAAGTCCTGAAGTCCCTTCCCCAAGAACCGCGTCTGCCCATCAGTCTCCTGACGGCAAATGCCACATTACGGGATCTACGGGGCGGCCCTCCAGACGGCACTCCGACCCCGTCCAGACCCTCAACCACCCGCACACCGTACGCCCCAACTCCGCACCCCCGCAGCCTCGTCACCGGTCCGAAACACAGAGCGGCCCCGGCGGCTCCGACACCTGAGGCCGGGCATGGGGTACAGTGATCGAGCGTTCCGACACCACCCGGGACTGATCACCGTGGGTGGTGGATGCGCTACGCGGGTGTAGTTTAATGGTAGAACATCAGCTTCCCAAGCTGAGAGCGCGAGTTCGATTCTCGTCACCCGCTCCACGAAGAAAGCCCAGGTCAGAGACCTGGGCCTTTTGTTGTCCGCCGCGATCACTCGCCGCGTGCCAGAAGGCTTGTCGGGCTCCCTCCTCTCACGGGCAGCGGCCCGAGCCTTCCGCACCGTCGCATCGCGGAGTACGCCCGTCACGTCTTCGCCAATTGTGCGGTCGCTGTCTGTCGCGTGGCCTCGGTCTCGACGAGGCGACTCGCTCCGCCCGCGGCCCGGCCCCGGCCGGGCCTGCGCTCCTAATGGCGTCGTAAGACGTTGGTCTTGATCCTGCCGGCGAACGTCTTGAGTGAGCCGACGTGCGGTGATCCGCAGTCGCTCCTGAGGCCCGACCTCCCGAGGCAGAGTCGGCCCCGTATGTCGGCTCGCTCTCCTGTGCCTGGCCGGGTGGGGATGGCGGGGGCGGTCCGCGCGGTGATCGGCCCCCTGGCCAACGTACTGATCGCCCTGACCAAGAACACCACCGTGGCGGCCGCCATCGGCGTGGCCGAG